>NZ_JBIWCL010000028.1:0-112018 GCF_044761485.1 Streptomyces sp. NPDC097617 | reverse complement strand
GAGGCCGACGATTCAGAGCGAGGACAACCGAAGCGTCAATCGGGGATTGGGTCAGACCCCCCGAGCGGTGCAGCCTCATCCTCACAGTCGGGGATCTTGTGATGTCGCAGGGTTGAGCTGGGCAGTCTTCGGGTGTGCGTTTCAGGGGCGTTGGGGCGGTTGTTGCCGCATCTGTCCGGTGTTGTCATCGAGTCGATCAAGCGAACGGCCAAGTGGATAGACAGCGTCCTGGCCGACGACCTCCCAGCACTGCACTCCCTGGTCAACGGCCTGCGGCGCGACTTCGACGCGGTCACAGCCGGGCTCTCCACAGCATGGAGCTCGGGCCAGGTCGAGGGCCACGTCACACGCGTCAAGCTCCTCAAACGCATGGGCTACGGCCGGGCCAACCTCGACCTCCTACGCCAACGCGTACTCCTCAGCCCATGACCCTGCGACATCCACAAGATCCCTGTCAGAGCCCGATTTTCCAGAGGCCCGTACCGCTGGGGGCTGATGACTCGTCTCGTCAGAGGTCGACGCGACGCTCCGCTGCCGATGGGTCGTCGACGGAGCCGTAGCGCAGGACGACGTGCGCTGGGCGGAACGGCAGGTCGTTCAGGATGGGCGCCATGACGGCGAAGAGTGCGTCGGCGTCCGACCCGTAGGCGTAGAGGGCGACCTCGCCGCCTCCGTACTCGTTCCCGTCGAACTCGCCGACGTCGGCTTGCTCGATCGCCTCGGTCAGGAGGGACTGGGCCTGGCGGACGGCCTCCCACTGGGTTGGATCGCCGAGGCCAGCGTCGGCCAGCCGGTAGTGAGCGATGACGGCATGCTCAACGTCGTTTTCTGCTTCGTCTGTGTCAGCCACACAGAAGACGTTCTCATCCCGGACCGACATCCTCGTCGGCCTGGCCCTGCAGGACGCGGAGACCTCGACCTCCTACACAAACATGTACTGCTCGACCCGTGACCCTGCGACATCACAAGATCCCCGACAGAGCCGAATTACGCGACCGTCGACAGCTATCACGCCCTCATGCGGCCTTTCCCGTGAAGCGCGCCTGCTCGGACAGCACAGCAGCTGCGGACGTCAGGTCCGCAAGCCTGATCGCCAGCGTGGCCTCGGCGAGCCGGGGCGGTAGAGCGTCCCCGAATTTCAGGCCCCGTACGGCCTTTTCATCGATGTCGGGCAGTGCCAGCCGGTCCGCTGCGCCCTCGCGAGCGTGCTTCCAGTCCCCTGGGGTGAGATCGTCCCGGAGGCGCACCCAGTGGTCATTGATCCGCTGCCCTGGCACCGTAACGCTGTCGAGGGTCGCGGCCAGGGTGGCATTCGCCCGATGTCCGGCCCACGTCCACCAGCGCAGCTGACCTGCCTTCTCGTGTTCGCGCACGATCAGGGTGCCCCCAGGGTGAACCCGTTCCATGAAATGTTCCCGTGCTTCCTCCAGGCAGCCCTGAGCTCTTTTGGTCAGGTTCACGGGTGGGACGGCCCCCAGCAGCACCTCACGCACCGCGCGCACGAGCTCGTAGGAGGCTCCCCGGCCGAAGCCTGCCCCGCTCCACTTGGCTTTGCCGCCGCTGTCGGCCGGCTCGACGAAGCAGCGTTTGCGTTGCCAGTCGATGTAGGTGACCTGCCAGTTCCGGCCTGCGAGCAGGAGACGGCGAGGGCCCGTAATCTGCTCGGTGAGGAGGCTGGGGTCGGTGCGGCCGATCTCGGTGCGGCCCTGCAGGACCGTGAACTGGGGCGGGGCGGTGAATACGGCGGTGAGGTTCATGAAGTGCCGGTGGCCGAAGCGCCGCTCGGCTTCCGGGCCGATGAAGAGCAGGCCCCCGTCCTGGTCGAGGTAGCCCTCCGCCACGAGGTACTTGAGGATTGGTTCTGCGGGTCGGCCGAAGGGGCCAAGACCGTTCCACCATTCTTGCCAGAGATTGCCGCCGACGCTGCCTTCCTGGAGACAGAGGGCGAGCAGCTGCTGGGCCACGATGTGCCGTGGTTCGGGTGGCGCCACCACCGGTTCGACCCAGCCTCGCGACCACTGGAGCAGCAGCCCTGCCGCGCTCAGCAGGCCTGCTTCGTCGAGGGCGAGGAAGAGACAGTTGCGTGAGGTCCCTGGCCGGCGTCCGGTGCGACCGATGCGCTGGAGGAACGAGGCTACCGAGGAAGGGGCGTCAATCTGGATGATCCGGTCCAAGTCACCTACGTCGATGCCGAGTTCGAGGGTGCTGGTGGAGACAATCACACAGTCCCGCTCTTCCGCGAACGCGGTTTCGGCGCGTCTGCGTTCGTCGAGCGAGAGTGATGCGTGGGAAAGGAAGGTCGTGACTCCCCGGGAGCGCAGTTCTGCCCCCAGTTCTTCTACCAGACGCCTCGATTCACAGAAGACCAGTCGTTTCTCGCCGCGGTGCAGTGCGCTGATGACGGTGGCCGCATTTTCGAGCGATCCGACGTAGTCGAGTTGGATGTCGCCCGGTGGCGGGGAGGTAGCCGGGCCAACGGCACTGGACGGGCTGAGGTGCGGGGCGACGACTCGGCCGGGGCGACGGCCTGCGCCAGATCCCTGAAGCCAGGTGAGCAGGTCCTCGGGGTTGCCGACCGTCGCGGAGAGGCCGACCCGTTGCACGGGT
Source organism: Streptomyces sp. NPDC097617 (assembly GCF_044761485.1). Taxonomy (NCBI): domain Bacteria; kingdom Bacillati; phylum Actinomycetota; class Actinomycetes; order Kitasatosporales; family Streptomycetaceae; genus Streptomyces; species Streptomyces sp. NPDC097617. The sequence goes on along the minus strand of NZ_JBIWCL010000028.1, from coordinate 109,411 downwards.
CGCTTCACCACCTTCTGGAGTCGTTCCAGGACGGCCAGCAGGTGCCAGCCGCGGTCGTCGCCCGCGAAGGCATGGACCTCGTCCACCACCACAGCACGGAGACCGGAGAAAAACGAGGTGTGATCGACGTTGACGCTCACCAGCATCGCTTCCAGCGATTCCGGGGTGGTGAGCAGCACGTCGGGGCGTGCCACGAGGATGCGCTTGCGAACGCCGGAAGGGGTGTCCCCGTGCCAGAGCGCTGCGGTGCGGCCGAGCCAGGAGGTGTACGTCTCGATTCTCGGCAGCAGGTTGTTCAGCAACGCCTTGAGGGGACAGACGTACAGCACCGATGTGCCGGTCCACGGTGCGCTGTGCATCCTCGATAGCAGGGGGAAGCAGGCGGCTTCGGTCTTTCCTCCGGCGGTGGGCGCGAGGAGCACGGCGTCCTCGCCCGCGACGAGGGGTTCCACGGCCTGCTCCTGGAGCGGACGCAGGCCCCTCCAGCCCAAAGTGTTGACGATGTGATGGACCAGCGCCGGTTCCAGCTGCTCCGTCCCGTCGGACTCTCTCATGGCAGCTCCAGGGCGATGTCGCCGGCGTCACCGGCAGCAGCGTTGCGCTCCACCTCGGTGAGTTCGGTGTCCGTGACCGTGAGGGCGTAGTGCTCGCGTGGGTCGAAGTCCTCGAACTCGTCGACGCGGTCGAGGACATCGGCGACGAGTTTACGCAGGAAGACCCTTGGGGCGACTCCCACTTGGCCGCCGAGTCCGCCGGTGACGGCGGTGGCGAGTTCGTTGATGTACCGGTCGCCGACGCGTGCCGCCACCCGGTCGGGGTGTGCTGCGGCCTCCTGGTAGAGGTCGCGGACGGTGGTGCCCAATTCGCCGAGCCGGGGCAGGTCGAAGCCCTGGAGGCGCAGTTGTACGGCGCGCGGTGAGTCGAAGCGCGGTTCGGTGGTGAAGTCCGTGGCCAGGCGCTGGGCGAGGGGTGGCAGGCGTTGCGCACCCTGCTGTCCGTCGTAGAACGCCGGGGTGCCTGTGATGACGAGGAAGAGCCCGGGGAACCGGCCTGCGTCGATCTCGTCAAGGAGTTGCCGCAGTGCGTTGAGGCCCTTCTCCCTGACATCGCCGCGGACCCGCTGCAAGGTCTCGATCTCGTCGAGTACGAGGAGGAGCCCCGGGTGTCCGCAGTCTCGCAGGACGGTGAGCAGCCCTTGCAGGAAGCCGAGGGCTGCGAAGTGGTCGAGGTCCCCGCGCACTCCCGCCGAACGGCGAGCCGATGCGGCCACGGATTTCTGTCCGCCGAGCCAGGCGATCAGTGCCTCCGCGGTCGCGCCGTCCCCTGCCACGGCTGCCCTGCGGTAGCCGCGCAGAGCAGCGGCGAATGCCGGGGTAGTACGGGCGACATCGGCGAGGCGCCGCTCCATGAGGGCGTCCACCGCTTCGGAGATGGCCTCTTCGTCCTCCTCGTCCGTCTCCCCGCCGTCGAGGACTTCTTCCTCCAGCGTGTAGAACCACGAGTCGATGACCGCCCGTAGTGCGCTGGGCTGGTGCGTGGCTGTCGTCAGCCGTTCGGTGAGGCGGCGGTAGACCGTTTCGAGGCGGTGCAGGGGGGTTTCGGTCTCGGAGATCTGCACCTCTGCGGTGGCGAGTCCGACCCGCTTAGCGCGTTCGGCAAGCCAGCGGGCGAAGAAGGTCTTGCCCGAGCCGTAGTCGCCACGAATGGCGTGGAAGGCCGCACCGCCCCGGGCGACGGTGGCGAGGTCCTCGTCGAGGGCGTTCTCGAAGCGGCCGAGCCCCACCGCAAACAGGTCCAGGCCCGCCTGGGGTACGGTTCCCCGCCGCAGCGCGTCGATGACTTCTCGGCGTCGGGCGACGCTCACCGGGGCGGGGTGGGTCATGCCTGCTCCTTGGGCTTCGGCAGGAACTGCTCGCGCAGCAGCAGGATGTCGAGCTTCACCGCGTGGCCGCCCTCGATGAAACCGAGGACCGCATAACCCTCGACGTTCAGCAGCCGCTGGACGGTGGCGACGAAGCCCTCAATGTTGCGCCGAACCCGCCCTGTCGCGGAGATCGCGGCCGCGAGGGCTGCCGGGGACATAGTGCCGCCCGCCGCCACGAGGGCGTCGACGACTGTGGCGACGACCTTGGCTTCGGGGACTTTGCGGACGTACTCCTTCTGGGCCGCGTACACCTCGCTCGCGACCACCTGGCGGCCCAACGAGTCCGGAGCCTGCGGCACTGCCGTCTCCGGCACGGCCGGTTGCGGTACGGAGGTCGCCGGCGCGGTCGAAGCAGTCGACTGCGCGGGGGGCCCGCCCAGGACCTGCGCGCTTCGTGGCTGCGCTGCTGGAGCAGGGATGTTCTCCCCCACCGGCAGGAAGCCTTCCGCAACTTCGGAGCCCGGTTGCGGCGCCTGCCACCAGCCGGGGGCCGACTTCTCGCGTGGCAGCCCTTCCCAGCCCTTGGGCATCTGTTCGGCCGCCGCGACGAGGGCGAGCACCGGAACGGTCATTTCGGCGAGCGAGGCACCCCCGTGGTACCCGGCCTTGCGTCCGGTGTAGCGAATGTCCTCCCGCCACGGAGCGACGAGGGCTCCGCCCCCTTCCACCAGCACTCGGGGGCCCTGCAGCATGACCTCTCCTTCTGCTGCCCGCACACCGGTGCGCCAGCGCGCCGAAGTGGCCGCGGCGTCGGTGGCCACAGGCCCCTCGCTGCGGCTGCCGCGTTCCAGGACGTGCCCGTGATCGGCGACCAGGACGACCGGGCGTCCGTACCCTCGGGCCGCGGCGAGGAGCTCGCGCAGGTGGGTGATGTCGCCGATCTTCCACTCCGTGCCCCTCCCCTCCTGACCGTTGTCGAGGGCGTCGTCAATGGTGTTGAGGACGACGCCGACCACCGCGTCGGAGGCGAGCGCGGACATCAGCTCGTGCGCGAGGGCGTGACCGGCCCCGCCGGCGACGTCCCCCTTGTGGAAGAGCACGGCTTCTTGACGCCGCCGCTTCCAGAAGGCGGCGAACCCTGCGGTCTCGACGGACTGCCCGCCCTGGGCAGGCGCACCGCACAGCAGGGAGACGCGGCTCACACGGGTGAGGGAGGGCAGCATGGAGACGGCTGCGAGGCGTCCCGCACGCCCGCCTTCCGGCAGGCGTGGCAGGATCTCCCGCCAGCCCTCCCGTTCCACTTCCTCGCCGAACTGGGTCGCGACCGCACTGCTCATGCCGTCGAGGACGACGATCAGCGGTGCGCCCACGCCGGTCAGAGGGCGTACGACGGTGTCCAGAACGTTCTCGATCACCAGTGCGCCGTTGGGGTGGGCCGCGGTGGCGTGCGCGGACCAGGCCGCGAGGCGTTTGGCGAACTGTTCGTCGATGCGCCGACGGCGGGCGCGCCCCTGCTCATACAGTGCAAGCAGTTCTTGGCCGGTCGCCCTGTCGCCCCCGGGGTCGCCCGCCCACAGGAGGGTGAGGGCCCGGTCGACCCAGCCCCAGTCGGTGGCGTGGCAGCGGACGCCGTCGGCCACCGTGGGCACGGAGGGTTCGGCCTGTTCCAGCCAGCGCGCCGTCCGTACGGCCATCTCCGCCACACGTACCCGCTCTTGGTGGAGCGAGGCCAGGCCGTGCCCTGACAGTTCCGCCAGGGCCGCCTCTCCCGCTACGGAGGAACGGCGGGCTTCCGCCACGGTCCGGCGCAGTTGCGCAGCGAACCCGGTCGGCAGGAAACGGCTGCCGGCGAGGGCGTCGGTAAGTCCTGAGGTCTCCGCCAGGGCGTCTGCCCGGTCGAGTACGGCAAAGACCTCCTGCCGGGTGGAGGGGCTGCTCCTCGCCTGGGCGATCCAGCGTGTGAGGGTGCCCTCGACCGCGTCGGTGAAGGCGTTGAGCGCGGCTCTGCGGGGCATCACCTGGCCGAAGAGGCCGCCGATCGCCAGTGCGGTGTCGGGGTCGGCAGCGGGGTCGCGCAGGGCGGCGGCGAGGACGCCGAGGGCCATGGCATCGTGGCCGAGTTCGACTTCGGCGAGGGAGAGCAGCACCGTGGCTGCGGGTCCCGCGCTCTCCCCCAGCCACTTCTTCAGCTCGCCGCGTTCGACGGCAGGGAGTTCGGCGAAGCGCGCGGGGCCCGCCGGGGTGCGGGACCAGGCCAGCAGGGTATCGGTGTCCAGAGTGGGCTGCTGGGCCGGCGCACCAGAGGAGCCGGATGCTGTCCCACCGAGGCCCAGCCGCTGCACAGCCAGGGCACGCAGCGCGGTATCCAGGGTCAGCAGGCCACCGATGCGCGGCCAGCCTCCCGCATCGGCGGGCTCGGCGTCGATGAGGGCTTCGAGGAGCCAGTTCTGCCCGTACATCCGTACGTCCAGAGCCGTGGCGCCGAATCGCTGGGTGACGACTTCGGCGTTCTCGACGGTGAGGGTGCGGCGGCGCACGGCCCGACCACGCAGGTCCCAGCCGAGCTGCTCGTCGTCGACGCCGGTGGTCACCACGAGGACGTCGCCGGGGGCGGCCTCGCGCTTGTGGTCCTGCCACGCGGACATCACACCGAGGACGGAGGCTTCGTCCCGTACGTGCACGCGGAGGTTTACGCGCCCCTGCTCGTCCTGCACGGTGGCGGTGAACCGGGTCGGCGCCCCCGGGACGTACTGGCCGTGAACCAGCACGAGGCTGCGCTCGCGCAGACTGGCCGCGTTGGTCGCCAGGAGTGCCTCGACGGTGCGGCGGCCCACTTTGGGCACGGCGGGCGCCATCAGTCTTCGGTCCCTTCCCCGTCGACGGAGTGCGGGGTCTCGGAGGATCGCGGAGTCTCACTGTCGACCGGGTGCCAGCTGACCTTGATCCGGGCGTGCGGGTGCTCGGCGAGGTAGCCGCGGATCTCATCCCCGATACCGGCGACCGTGGCCGCGAAGGTCGCTTCGAGGCGGGTGGCCTCGATGACGTGCGCCGGGCCGGGGCTCTTGGGCCGGACCGGGTGGACGGCTTCGGGCTCGTCCTGCGGGAGCGTGACGGGAGTTGTCGGGAGGCGCGGGTTGCCGTGCTCGGTGAAGCTGATGTTCTCTGCGGTGGGTGCGGGCTCAGGCGTCGGGGCCGGGGCCGGCTGCGCTGCCTGAGCGAGCCGGTTGACCTCGCGCAGCAGGACCCGTACCTGATCCCGCAGGCCGTCGAGTACGGGAGCGAGCGAGGCCGCCTCTTCGTGGTCGTTGGCCGTGCGGTGCACCTGGTTCCAGATGCGGCTCGCCCGATCGCCCACGCTGTCATCACGGTGCGCGAGTTCACGGACTGTGTCGAGGTCGTCGGCCCAGTCCGGGATGCGGAGGGCAGCCAGGACCTCGGGAGCGTGCGTGAGGGCGGCTGCGATCTCCGTATCCTGCACGTCGTACGTGGCAGACGCCAATTCCCGCACCAGGGCGGCTGGTTCACCGGTCCTCAGGAGACGGGCGACGAGATCTGCGGCGGCCTTCATGGACTTCGTCCGGGGGGCGTCCGCACCGGCGGCTCCCGCCAAGGCGAGACGCGGGGCGTTGTTCTGCAGCAGAGTGCGTACGTCACCAACGGCGGCCCGGTGGGCGTCGGCGACCTCGCGGACCCGTTCCGCCAGGTTGCTGACGTTACGGGCGAAGAGGATGCGCGAGGCCGTCACGCCGAAGATCTTCCCCGCCCGGCTCAGCGCGACGGCGAACTCCTCGTCACTGGGGAGCTCCACAGCCCGCAGCCCGTACCCGGGGCCGATCCGGTCGAGGTCGGGCGCCTGGGCGAGGGGGGTGGTCTGGAAGACCCAGGTGCGGTCGTCGAGCAGGGCGTAGGTCGCGATGATCAGGTTGCTGACGTTGGTGTCGAGGCCGGTGTAGCCGAGTTCCTCGATCCAGGTCCGGATCTCGTCGACCGACAGGTCGGTGCCGGTGTCGGGGTTCTCCGCCGCCTTCTTGTTGATCCTCAGGCGCCAGTCGTTGGTGACATTGAGCGGCCCGTCGTGCACCTCGCCGAGGCCCAGGCCATGGACGATCTTCCGTACGGTGGCCAGCTGGTGGCCATCGACGACCACCCGGCGGGAGCCGTCCTCCATGGCCCTGTTGATCCACGTCAGGGCCGTCTTGAGGTCGCCCTTGGTGATGGGCTTACGGGTAAGCCGGGGGTCGAAGTCCGGGTGCTTGGGGTGGAGCGCCGCGAGGATGCCGTCAGCGATCAGGAAGAGGTTGCCCTCGAAGCTGACGGCGGCTGCCGGACGAATCTGCGTAAAGCCCGGCTGGAGCGCCAACAGGTGCTTCCTTTCGGGGACTTCCGCTCCCACGGTGCCCGCCTCCGCACGCGCGATGCCGTACACCTGCTGGAGGGCGTCGACGAGCTGAGCGGTGAGGCTGTCCCGCGACGCCTTGAGCTGGTTGCGGATCTGGACGCGTTCCTCGGCGGGGCGGGTGGCGGTGTGCTCGTCGAGGCGGTCCCGCTCCAGCAAGTAGTTGATCTTCAGGAGGCGGCCGAGGTTGCGGCTCTTCTGCTCGGAGAGGAAGTCGGCCAGCCAGACGACGGTGGGCGCGGTCTTCCCTGCCCGCTTCATCCGGTCGACCCGCTGCACGTCGTCCATCGGCGAATGGTCGCCGTCATCGAAGGGATAGTCGAAGACGAGCCTGACGTTCGCGGCCATCTGCGGCTTGAACGCCTCGTCGGGAAGGTGCGGGTCGCGGACGTTGCCGAAGACGAACTCGACGGTGCGCTTGGTGCCCCGCCAGACCACCTCCCGCTCGCTGACGAACGCCTGGGTGTCCGTGACGCCGAAGGCCGCCCACAGCTGGTCCTTGATCCACTGCCGTCGGTAGCCGTCCTGATCGGCCACGCCCTGCACCTCTTCGAGGAGCGGTTCGACATCGAGGTCGGAGAGGTGGAGGTGGAACACCGGATCGGAGTGGTCACCCTCGCTGCGCAGCTCGCCGTCGAAGCCCTCCGACTGGAGCTCCTTGAGCCGGTTGACCGCGACCGATCCCGCGTCACCGACCCGGGTACGGATCGTGCCGTGGTTCAGGGCCGCGAGCCTGCCCCCGGTGAGCCGGGACAGGGCGGGGACGTGCGGGGCGAGGGCGGCGAGCAGCAGCGTCTTGACGAGCCGGTCGTCGGTCTGGAACCGCTTGTCGTCCTTCGACCCGTACTTCTTCAGCAGGTGCTCGCTGACCCGGTCGTGGAAGCGGTGCGCGATCTCCGACTCCTGGCGCAGCTTCGCCGTGAACGCCTCGCCGGTACGTGCCGCGATGACGTCCCACAGATCCCCTATCGGGATGAGCTCACCGAGCTTGAGGTCGTCCTGGCGTCGGCGCAGCAGTTCCTGGACGAGCTTGAGACCGGTCCGCTCGCGCTGGAGCGCGCCCGAGAGGTCGACCAGGACGTTGAGGAGGGCGGGCGAGAGCGGGTACAGCGTGCGGAAGTCGTCCCAGTCGGCTTCGGTACGACCCTGGGCGTCGAGCAGCACCTGCCGCACCTCGTCCTTGGAGGACTCGACGATCTTGAAGGCATCGTCGCGTGCGCTCTCCATACCGGCCCGGGGAGCGAGCACGCGGTGCTTGATGATCTCGACGAGGTTGCTGTCCTCCAGCTCGACCACGTCGATCCGCCCCGCCAGGTACTCGATCTGGCTCTGGAGGTTCTGTACCTCGGCGCCCGCCACGTCCGAGCCGATCAGCTGGGAGAGGTCGCGCTGGCGGGAGATGAAGGAGATGATCGGCGCCGGCCGACCCGGATCGGCGGACTCGATCAGCTTGACCAGACGCTGCACCTGGTCGCGGACGAAGTCCTGGTCGCCCATGTGCGCCTGGAGCCAGAGAATCAGCTCGTCCAGGAAGAGTACGACGCCGTCGTAGCCGAGACCCTTGGCGTGCTGGGAGATGACCTTGAGGCCGTTCTCCAGCGGGATGAAGGAGTCCTTGTCGCCCCGGGCAGCCTGGGAGTACGACGCCATGGGGCCGCTCAGCAGCGCCGATACGAGGCGGTTGCGGGACTCGTCGTCGGCGTGCGCCGCGAACGCGGCATCCAGGTCGGCAGTAGTCCAGCCGTCCGCAGCGGGAGCGCTGCCCGGACCCGCGTCGATGGGGGGTACATCGTCCTCGTCCTCAGCGGCCCGGGCGGCCGGGGCCGCCAAGGCGTCCACACCCAGCCACTGCCTGAACTTCGCGTCGTCCGAGAGGAACTCGCGCTGCCGCCGTGCGTCCGCGAGCAGTGCGTCCGCCCGGTACACGGCAGGTGTCGACGCCTCGGGGTGAAGGGCCTTTACCGTGTGCACATAGCCGCTGAGCAGAGCGGAGTCCAGGTCGGTGGAACCCACGAGGTGGTAGGGCACCATGAGGAACTTGCTCTGCGGCAGCCAGTCCTGGTGCTCGGCCATGACCTCGGCCAGGCGCGGCTTGTTCCGGGCCGCCGAGTGATTGTTGAGCGCCGCGTGCAGCACGGTCAGGAAGTGGCTCTTACCGGCACCGAACGAGCCGTGCAGGTAGGCGGCATGCGAATCTCCGCTGCGCACCGCAGCGGCCACGAGCCCGAGCGCCTTGCGGAACTGCTTCTGGAGCTGCTCGGTGACGACGTACTCCGCCACCCGCGCCTCGGTCGCGTTGAAACCCTCAGAGAGGTCGATCTTGAAATCGCCCGCGTGTACGTCTTCCTTGATGTCGATGACATCGCGCAGGACGAGCTCTCTGGTCGGCATCAGGCGATCATTCCCTCACTCGGCTGGGCCACGGCTGGACAGGTGAGGCGCAGCGTGCGGCGCACCGTCGCCAATCTTGCCAGGTGGCACGGGCATGGAGCCGGGCTCGCGCCTACTCTCCGCCCCGGCCTCTTGCTCTGAGCGACCACGCGACGCGCTTCCGCCCCTCAGATCACTGTGCGTCGTCACCCCTGGCCCAGAGTGGTGGCCGACTCTCGCCCTACCCGCACCGTGCCCGCCCTGGCCCCTGAGTGAGGAAGATCGCGCGCGGCCCGCTGATGGGGCGGCTGCATCCGGTCCCCCGCCAGAGGGTGGGGTACGGGTGGGAAGGTCATAACGGTGGGAAGGCCCCAGGGGCGGCCCAGGGCAGCCGCCAACTGGGGGCCGGATCAGCGGACGCCTGACATGCTGGAGGACGGAACGGCCGGACGCTGCGGGAAAGCTGACCCGGATGGCCGAGGACTACGGGGACGGCGACAACTGCATCGAGGTCGGCCCGCGATCCACGTCCGCGATTCGAAAGACACCGATCTCCGGCCCTTCACAGTCTCGCTCAGCGCTTGGCCCGCCTTCACCGCGTACGCGTCCAACGCCGACTGCTGACCCACCGAGCAACACGAGGGTGACGCGGCCCACGCACCGCCTCACCCGACACACCTCTACTCCTCGGACAACTCTCCCTGCTCCATAGCCCCCTCCTTCTGCTTTCTCGGCTGAGCGGCCTTCTTCCCCCGAGTCTTCTTCACCGGCCGCCACGCCTCCATCTGCGCCTCACCCACGGAATGTGTGCGCAGAAGCTTCTGGAACTCGGCCTCCAACTCCTCGGCCGGCGCCATGTCGTCCCAGTCCGCATCCGGCTTGCTGTGCCACTGCTTAACCCACGGCATGACTTCACGCAGGCCCGCAAGGAGCGGAGCGATCCGCTCCGCGGCCCAGCCTTCACCCTTGGTCCGCGCCTCGATGACCTGAATCAGCGCCTGTGCCTGATCTTTGTGGTCCCACCCGGCCCAGCCGAGCAGCAACGTCGAGTCACCGTCCGGACTTGCTTCGGGGTACGAGATGAACCGCTCCTTGGGAACGTCGAGCTTGCCCCGGTTCGCCCAGTAGGAGGTCCGCAGGAAGTCGGAGGTCTTGTACTTGCTCGGCAGATCAATCTCGCGCTCTTCTCCTCGGTCCTGCGCGCGCTGATCCTTCCAGACCTGCTCCCACTGAGCACGAATACGCAGCCCGGAATCCTTGTAACGCATTGCCGCGAGATACGGCACATGCTCATCGGCAATCACCTCGGACAAAACCTGCGCAAGCGGCAGATCCGGCATACCGAGATGGTCCGCGGCATAGAGGGCAGCGACAGAAAGAAAATCCGTGTCCGAACTCATCCGGTCAGCGAGGTAGTTGACCGTCATCGCGCGTGGCTGCTTCATTCCATCTCGCAGCTCGTACCACAAGTCGACGTTCTCACAGCGATCGAGCATCCAGGACCGCAGGGCCACACGCTCCTTCTTTCCCCATGCCTCGGCAGCCCATCGCCGCTTACATTCGGGCCGCTCGATCAACCCGATATCCTTGGATCGGGAGGAAATGATGTCAATTCGTGCTTGCACCACAGCTTTGTACTCATCCGACCAATGGGAAGGAATTTCCAGGATTGAGGTCGCATCATGACGGTCAAACCAGACGGTCTTCGCCTTTCGCTCAGCGACGAGTCGGGCAAGCACGATCTCGAAAGCTCGTTCACCCAAAGCGACTTCAGGCACGGCGCAGGTTTTCGGAAGGGTGACTCGATCCACCTCGTCCGGGTTCAGCAAGCCGTAGAGACCGTAGACCGTCCAGTCGAGCTCTTCCTGTAGGGCGACCAGCCGCCCCTTGGCAGCCTCACTGGCTCGCTGCGCCTCGTTCAGATTGACCCTGAACGGAGTCTTCCGCGCAGCGACAACATCTGGTTCATTGACTGCCACTTCTTGCGCCAAGAGGTCTAGAGCGCGTCCGATATCGAGCGGCAATTTCCCTGGCAGCGGGAACTCTTGAATCTTGGTTCCGGTGAATTCATAGAACCTTTCCCACTCGTCATGCATGAACCCACCAGTACCCGACTGACTCCCCTTGTCGTGACTGACCTGCTTCAACCAAAAGCAAGCCGTAGAAGAGTTAAGCACTCCCAGCAATTCCAAATAGCGATCCTCACTCCACCCTTCTGGCAATTTAATAACGGGAGCCGTTCTAATGCACGCCACCTCTCGCCGATTGAGGGAGAAGTGATTATGCGTGGAGACGAACGGGTATGTAAGAAAGATAGGAGGGGTAAGGCGGCGAGAGTAAAATTCCCGGAACTCGGTCCAATTAATTCCATCAATATCTTGGACCGCAATACCGAATCGCTTGCGCGCTTGGAGATAACTACGTGTCAACCATAGACGGCGAATCATTGGGGAGTCGCCGGGAAGGTCAATCGGATTCAGCTTCTGGCTGTATGGCCAAAGCACCTCCTCCCTGTCGAGCACCCTGTAGTCCCGAACCGTCTCGCCGGACACAAGGGGGCGACTGATGAGCCCTTCGTCCCGCGCAGCAACATGCCGCGGCACTACGAAGGAATCATCGTCACCCGTGATGCTCACGAACCCGAGATCGGCTTCCCAGTCTGAAAGCCTGGCCCGCCCTGCGTCGATCACGGCAAAGACGCTCCCGGCGCCGCCACCAGCCAGCGACCACGGATACTTAGCGAAGCCCCCTCGGTCTGCGTCCTCCACCGACACCCAGCCGGACTCACTCCCCGGCCGCCCCACTTGCTCCACAATCGCCCGCCACACGGCACCCTCTGCCGCATTCACCGGCTGCGAAGGCTCCCCCCGTACACCTAGCACCGCACGCAACGCTCTCTCCGGGCTAGGCACTCGGTTCCGCCCCACCAAAATCACCGTCGGCGTACCATGCCCGGGGATGTACGCCCCCGACGTATCAATCACATGCGAGAGTTCAGCTCTGTTTCGGAAGAAGACCTCGATCAGTTTCTTTCCGAACTCCCGCTTCATGAACGAGTTCGCCGTGATCTGGCCGACAAACCCACCCCCACCGAGCCGCCCGCCCGGCCCTCTCACCGCCAGGTCGAAAAGCCGCTGCGCAAACGGTACGGACAACGCATAAGCCCCCGCACACACATCCTTGTACGCCTTCCGGTAATTCTCGTTCTCCTGCTTGTCCTTCACCGTGATGTACGGCGGATTCCCCACCACCACGTGATACGACCCCCGCCCCAGCAAGTCGGACTTCCTCGCGTACTCCCACACGTCTTCCGTCGAGTACGCGTATGCCTCCCCGTCCTCCCTCCCCACAACCGCTTCCGCGAACAGCGTGTCCAGGTCCGTTTGGATGCCTGCCGCACCCCGCCCGTGCAGCAGCGAGTCACCGACCGCCACGTTGATCGGGAACGGCGGCGTATCCGCCAACCGCTCCGCTCCCGCCACCCGCATCGCTGCGACCAGCAGGCGGAAGCGGGCGATGCTCGCCGCGAACGGGTTCTTGTCGCAGCCGTGGACGGAGTCCAGGGAGCGGCGGACCAGGGTCCAGGTGTCCGTACCCGGTTCCGAGATGCGCCATTTGTCGAAAAGGCGGTGGAAGATGCCGAGCAGGAAGTGGCCGGAGCCGCACGCGGGGTCGATGGTGCGCAGGCCGCGCAGGGGGTCGCCGTTCGGGTCGTTCGGATCCTCCCGTGCGGCGTTGAGGCCGTATTCCTCGATCGCTGGTTCCAAGGTGAGGTCGAGGATGAACTCCTCGACGAATTCCGGGGTCTGGAGTAGTGCGTACGTCTTGCGGGCGTGCTCGCTCAGCTCTTGGTAGAGGTCGCCGAGGAAGCGGGTGTCCCACTCGGGGTCGGTAAAGTCGTGGCGGATCTCACCCGCCGCGCCCCAGCGTCGCCAGAAGAGGAGGAGGCGGGTGGCGGCGTCGTAGCTGGGGGTGAGGCCCCAGAGGGGGTTGTGGTTCTCGTCGAAGAGGCCGGCGACGGTCGCATTGGTACCGGTGAGGTGGTGGAAAGCCTCGATCAGCCAGTCGCGGTCGTTGAGGCGCGGGTTCTCGCGGAAGAAGGCCTCGTGCCGGGCCTCCGCCTCGGCCAGGCGTTCGCCGGGGCCCGCGATGAAGGGTTCCTCGATGAGGCGGTTGTCCTCGCAGAAGCGGACGAAGACGCAAGCCAGCACCCACGCGGCGGCGGCCTGCGTGACTCGCTCGTCGCGCCAGGCGGAGTAGGGGGCCGCGATCCGCTTAGCCTCCTTGGCCTGCCGGTACTCTTCCTGGAGACGGTCCCTGAACTCCTCCACGGAGTCGCTGCGCTCGCGCAGGTCGTCCTCCAGGTCGAGCACCTGCCGCTTCAGGTCCTTGACCAGACCTTCCCTGTACGTATCAGTCGTCGCCGCTGTCACTGTTCGCTTCCTTCTCCCACTGCACCACACCGCGTCCTCACCCGTCGCGAGTCCCGCAGCCAGGTCCTTCAATCCTGCCAGCACCGTTATCGGTCCAGCGCCTCTCCCGTTCACGGAAAGGCCTCGTGCCGCGCCTGACCCCGCCGTTAAAGTGATCGTCGTGACGGCCTCCACTCCACCTCAGCCCGCCCCGCACACCTTCCTCAAGGCGGGACACGATCACTACAAGGCTGCGCTACGGCTGTCCGAGAAGGCCCCCGTTCTTCCCGGGCCGGCCGATCACCTCGCGGGGCTGGCTGCCGAGTGCGTCGTCAAGGCCATGCTGATGGACTTCTTCGGTGCGAAGCAGGACAGCGCGTACGGCATCCCATACACCCAGAAGACCGCGAACGACAAGCAGACGAAGCACCGGCACATGCCTGAGGTGTGGGATCAGCTCCAGCTCATCGCGTCGGGCCACCGGGGCAGTCTGATCCGCCAGCGGATACCCGCCCAGAACCCCTTCAGCGCACCATCCGACGAATGGGACGTCGCCCATCGTTACTGTGACGGCGACAGCCTTGATCCGCAACGACTCCCCCGCCACATGGCGACCGCCCTCGCACTGATCGAGGCCTACGAGTCGGCGAAATGATGCCGAACCCCGAAACCCACTCCTCGACCCAGGAAGCGACCCAAACCCCATGACCACACCCGTCCGATTCGACGCCGCGTGGGAACGGGCGTGCAAGCTCGCCGGTGTTGCCGCCAGCCAGGGGCACGACGTGGTGCTCATCAGGGACCTGTCCGGCCGCTCCACCCTGCTCATCGATGACCGGCACGACGAACTCGCTCCTAACTCCGACCTACTCACCCTGCTCCGTGCGGAGTGCAGGAACCAGCTGGGGCCGTTCGCCGCACACGAACCGGTGCAGACGGCCTCGGCCATGTTCTCGGCGGACATGTTCTTCGCCGCTCCCGAGCTGGTGGTGCTGTCGCCGCGCGAGGAGCACGGAGCAGGCCGGGTCAGCATCCTAGAGCGGACCGTCGTCGGCGCGGACTGGTCCGCGCCCGGTGTCGACCAGGAGGCGGACTCCCGCAGGCCCTGGACCCGTATCGCTCTGTACGGGTTCAAGGGCGGCGTGGGCCGCTCCACTGCCACCGCAATACTCGCCCAGCATCTCGCCGAGCAGGGCCGCTGTGTCCTCGTCGTGGACCTCGACCTGGAGTCCCCCGGCATCTCCAATCTGCTCGCCGACCCCGAGGCCGGTTCCGAGCACGGCATCGTGGACCACCTGACGGAGTCCGCGGTCGGCAATGCGGAGGGACTGAAGCTGCTCGCCAAGTCCTCACTCACGCCGAAGGACGGCAACGGCGAGATCTGGCTGGCCTCGGCCTCCGGTACCCCGCGCAAAAGGAGGGGCGAGGAAGAGCCGCCGTACGACTACCTCGCCAAGCTCAACCGTATCTACACCGACCTTCCACCCGCCGCAGCCGGTGGCGAGAGCCGCTCCTTCGCCCAGCGGCTGGAGGACGCGATCAGCGCGTGCGAGGAGCAGACGGCCGAGCAGAGGGGCCGCAGGCCCGATGTGGTGCTGCTCGACAGCCGGGCCGGTATCCACGACATCGCGGCGGTCGTCCTCACCCGGCTCTGTGACCGGGCGCTGCTCTTCGCGGTCGACAACCCCTCCACCTGGGAGGGATACAGGATGCTCTTCAAGCAATGGCAGCGGCAGCCGGCTCTGGCCCGTGCGATGCGGGACCGGATCAGCATCGTGGCGGCCATGTTCCACTCCGCGGGGGATTCCGAGCGGCTGAACGCGCTGCGCAGGCACGCGTACGACGCCTTCATGGACACCCTGTATGACCTTCCCGACGACGACACTCCCGAGCCGTTCCTGCCGGACGAGGGCCGTGTGGACGACGCCCCGTACGCCCCCCTCCCTATCCTGTTCGGCAACGACCTGGTGGGGCTCGATCCGCAACGCAGCTCCGGCTGGACGAAGCTGCCGTTCGTCCGGGCCGCCTACCGGGACTTCCTGGGTGCGGTGGAGCAACTGGTGCAGGACTCGTACAAGGACAAGTCATGACCGACCCGACGACCCTGGCCAACCGGAACCTCCTCATCGAGGCCCTCCACCGCGCCCCCGACGCCGACACCAGCACCCCGGACTTGCGGACGATGTTCACACCTTCGTCCCACCGGGAGGCGCTGGCGCCGGACGTCACCGTGGTGCGCGGGGCACGCGGCACCGGCAAGACTTACTGGGCGAAGGCATTGACCGACCCGGTGCTGCGGGACGTAGCCGCCCGCTCGTACCACATGCCGCGCCTCAGCCATACAGAAGTCGTCACGGCGTTCGGCCCCAAGGGCGGAGACGAGCCCGTGTTCCCCGGCAAGCGGGCCATCGCCGACCTCGTGCAGCACTTCGGCAAGAAGGACGACCTCCAACCGAAGGACCTGTGGTCCGCGGTGGTGCTCATGGCGTTGAAGGTGCCGCAGGTGCTCGCCATGGACAGCTGGCTGGAGCGCATCCGCTGGGCCGCGAGCCATGGGGACGCGTACGAGACCGCCCTCCGCCGCGTGGACCGCGAATACCGGGAGCAGGGCAAGACCCTGATCCTCCTCTTCGATGCCCTGGAGCACCTGCACAAGGAACGCCAGCAGGTCGACCTGCTGCTGTCGGGGCTGTTCGAGGTCGCGTTGGAACTGCGGCTCTCCACGAGCACGCTGCGCGCCAAGATCTTCGTACGGCCCGACATGTACGACAGTGCTCCCCGGAACTTCGCGGACGCCTCCAAGCTCGACGCGAACGCCGCCGACCTGAACTGGAGCCGGGAGAACCTGTACGGGCTGCTGTTCCATCAGCTCGGGAACCACGCTTCCGGACAGGCCGAAGCGTTTCGGGCCGACACCGGGCAATGGCGGGAGGAAGGGGGCCGGTTCACCGCTCCGCCCGAAGTGCTCGCCGACGAAAAGGAACAGGAGCAGGTCTTCATCAGCCTGGCCGGCCCCTTCATGGGCACCGACCGGCGCAAGGGGCACAGCTACACCTGGGTGCCCAATCACCTTCAGGACGGGCGAGGCCGGATCAGTCCGCGCACGTTGCTGTCCACTCTGCGCAAGGCTGCCCAGCTCACCGAGAGCAGGTGGGCCGGACACCCCGTGCCCCTGCACTACGACGCCATCCGCGAGAGCCTCAGCCACGCGGCCAAGGTCCGCGTACGGGAGCTGGAGGACGACCTGGGCTGGGCCGCTCTGTGCGTCGCGCTGCTCTCCGGGAGCCAGGTGCCGATGGAGCCCTCCGCTGTTCAGTACGCATGGAGCCAGCAGGGCTTCTCAGCCAAGCTCCGTGAGGTGCTGGAGCACGAAAAGGCGGGAAGCGGACCCCGCAGCGACAATCCGGTCGCGCTTCTGGAGGAGCTGCGGCTGCTGGGTGTGATCACCTTCCGTACGAGCGGCGCGGTCGACCTGCCGGACATCTACCGGCTCGCCTTCGACATCGGCCGCAAGGGCGGGGTGAAGCGCAGCCCCTCGTCCTGAGCGTGGGAGCGCCCGCCCGGGCCCCTCACCCCCCAAGCGCCCCCATGAACTCCGCCTCCAGATGCTCCCGCTCCCCGTCCCCGCCGATCACCTCGACCGTCCGCCCGTCCAGCCGGAGCTGCTGCTGCGAGCGAGTTTCGACCGGGCACAGCAGCCACAGGCCGTGCGGGGCCCGCTCCGGGCGGCGGGCCGCGTTCTGGAGGCGGGTGAGGAAGCCGTGGCCGCCTTCGTCCCAGTAGCGGGCGACCAGGCCAGCGTCGTGGAGGAAGAGGATCGTGCGGGGCTGCGCGGCCTGTTCCAGGAGGGCGTCCTCCATACGCTGCCAGACGACGCGGGCGAACGAGGCGAGGCCCGGCTTGATGCGGCCAGGAGCCGAGTTGGCGTCGGCGCGCAGGAACTTCTCCCAGTCATGGCCCTTCTCCTCGGCCAGCTCGCGCAGGGTGCCCAGGAACATGTCCGACACGTCGACCGTCGTGACGCCCTCGGGGGCGAACGCCGCCGCGACGGCCTCGGCCGTCCCGTTGACCACGTTGCGCTTCACGGAGAGGGCGAGGAAGCCACCGCGCCTGGCGCGCTCGGCGAGGCGGGCGCGCATCGCTCCGTGCGGGTCTTCGCGCTCGGAGCGGGAGACGGGGCGGGGCGGCAGATAGCTGGTCAGGGCGCCGGTGGAGGTGCGGCCGACGGTGGGTTCGGCACTGCGGGGGTAGAAGGTCTCAGATTCGTGCTCGTACCGCAGCTCGAAACGTGCCGCTTCGAGGGCGTCCTGGAAGGCTACGTAGGTGGGCTCCGAGCTGTCCGCGAGGAGGTCGAGGTCAGGAAAGCGGGCCCGCAGTCGCGTCACCAGGCCGGCGACCGTGATGCCCCGGTCGTGCCGTACCCCGGCCCCTGCCTGGGAGATGCGCAGTGCCCGCTCCAGGCTCAGGTCCTGCGGGTACAGCTCCAGGCGGGGGGTGGCTGCAGTGCGGGGAGCGACGGTGGCGGCCAAGGCCACCAGGCGGGTGTCCGCGAGCGGGGCGAAACCGTCGGGCGCGGGAACGGCGCGCAGTTCGCGGAGGATTTCGGTGCGGCCCGGCAGGGGGTCGCGTCGGGCCATCTGGTGGGCGGCCTGACCCAACGCGGTTGCGTAGTCGGCGAGTTCGCTCGGGCTGGGGTCCTCGGTGCCGGGCAGCGACTCGGCGGCAAGGAGGATCGCCTCGCCGCGGCGGTGCACCGCGAGCCGGGGTTCGTGCAGCGGGGTTCCTTCGCTGTCGCCCGTACCGTCCGTGGCAGCCGTCGCCTCGCTCTCCGCCGTCTCGGCCTCGACGGCTGCCCGTACCACCGCGAGTGACCTGGCCAGAGTGCGTACGGGGGTGTCGTTTCCCGCCCCGTGTCGGGTGCGTAGCTCGATGGCGGCCTCGGCAGCGGTCATTACCCGTCCGGCCGCCGTGACGATGTCGACCAGTTCGTCCCGTACCGTCGCCAGCCACGGCGCTTCGACCCACTGCTTGATCTCGATGCGGTGGTGCCGGGAGACCGGGGGCTGCTTGATGCTCAGGTGTTCGGCGATACGTGCCTGGACCGGCCAGGCTCCCAGTGGGGAGAGACCGCCGTCCTCGGGCGGGAGCCCCAGGGTGAGACGGACGACATCCGCGCGGTGGGAGCCCTTGCGCACCTTGGCGGGGGTGAGCAGGGCCGCCATCTCGTCGATCGACAGGATGCGGTCCGGATCGGCATCGGTCGGGGAAGTGGTGAGCGCGGGGGCCGTGGGGACGGGCCGTTCCTCGCCGCTGGTGCGCAGCGCCGAGGCCCACTGCTTGCGGCGCCGGTTCAGTTCCTTGCGGACCAGGGCGCCCGCGCCTCTGGCCCGGGCGATGGCGTACGGCTGGAGGCTCAGCAGCTCGCCGACCCGGTAGGCGTCCAGACCGTTGGCGACCGAGACCGCCCGGGGGGACAGACCTGCTGCTTCGAGGAGCGTCGTCGCGTCGGCTGCGGCTGCGGCCCGGTCACGGTCCTCCTCCGGGTTGTCGGAGGAAGTGCCGACCGTGGAGGGAGTGGTGGTGGGGCCGGTCGAGTCCGCGGCCCGGAACACCTCGCGCCAGCCGTCGCGCATCTGCGTCAGCGTGTCGAACCGCTGCTCGGTGTCGCGGTGCAGCGCCCGCTGGAAGAAGCGGGTGAGACCGTCCCGCAGGGCGGGTTCGAACAGCTCATCCGCGATACGCAGGGTGGTCGACTCGTTGGTGAGCGGGTCGTTCTGCTCGTCTCCCCACACCGGGCGTTCGCCGCTCGCCATCTCATGGAGGGTGACGGCAGCCGCGTACCACTCGGCGTAGTCGTCGAAATGGGCGCGGCGCATCGAGCCGAGGAAGGGGTCGAGGTAATTGCGGGTGCCGGCCTTGATGTCGCGGTCGGAGGCATCGGTGAGCGAGAAGTCGAAGAGTTTTAGCTGCCAGGTACGGTCCTTGCGCCGCTGGATGCCGAGGTTGTCCGGCTTGATGTCGCGGTGGCGCACCTCGTGTCCGGCGAGCTGGTCGAGGGCATGGAAGAGGTCCTCGGAGAAGCGCTCCAGCTCGTGGTAGGTGAGTCGCCCCTTGCCCCGGAGCCGCGCGCCGAGGGACTGCTCCCCCGCATACTCCAGCTCCAGGACCGTACGGCCGCCGATCTCCCGCAGGCCCTCCCCGCGCAGCTGTACGACGGCTCCGCCGCCGACGGTGGCCAGGACGTGTGCCTCGGAGCGCAGCCGGTCGGCCCGGGCTTCGTCGAGCGCCACCTTGAAGACGTGTTCGTCGATCTGGATGTGGCCGTCCTCGTCCTCCGTCGCCCGCTCGACGAGCAGGGCGCGGGCGGTGGCCCCGGTGCCGAGGACGCGGCGTACCGACCACTCGGCGTCGAGGGACTGGCCGGGGAGGGCTTCGAGCGGGTCGACACCGGTGGAGGCCGGGGAGTCGGGCAGCACGATGGCGCGCTCAGCCTCGTCGAGGTGGTCGAGGAATTCCTCGACCGAGCCGAGGCGGTCGTTGACGTCGGTGCGGGTCGCCTGGAAGACGAGTTCGTCCAGTGCGTCGGGCAGTCCGTCCGCCACCGCGAACAGATGCAGGCCGGAGTCCGTGGTCAGCCGCTCGCGCAGGGCACTGCGCTGAGTGGCGGGGGGCTGACCGGTCAGGATCAGGTGGGCGACCGCTCCCAGGCCGAAGACGTCCAGGTCGCCGGGGTCGGCGTAGGGCTGGTCGGTCTCCGGGGCCAGATAGACCCGCGCCTCGTCCTCGATGAGGGCAGCGTCCAGGGCGGAGCCGCCGATCGAGCGGAAGAAGGTGGCATTGGTGTCGAAGTCGCGGGCCGCAGTCTGCCAGTCGGTGATCCGCAGTTCGGGGTGGGCTCCGCCGTTCTTGAAGGAGACGTACACGGAGCGGGCCGCGAGTGCCCGGTGGTACAACGAACGGCTGTGGGCGTAGCGGACGGCCTCGGCGAGCTGGCGGACCATGTCCAGGCGCGCCTCGGGGGTGAGGGTGCCACCGTAGGTGTCCAGGTACTGGTCGAGCCGCAGGTCGCTCTGGCGGTGGCGGAAGAGGATCGCCGGTCCGCCCAGGTGCTCGCGGAATTCGACGGCGTCGACGATGCCGCGGTGGTTGATGCCCTGGAGCACCTGGTACTCGCGGCGTGCGGCGCGCTCGGTAACTTTGCGGGCCGCATCGGTTGCCATCTGGCTGACCAGGTACGTGCGGACCCGGCCCTCCTCCTCGACCATGCCGTCGTCCCGGGAGGCGAGCCGGTCCTCCCAGGAGGGCCCGGCGTCCAGGAGGTGGGGCTCCATCTTCCAGGCATCGCCGAACCGGAGGTGGGCGGTGGACTGCTTTATGCCGATGACCTTGAGGAGCTGGGGAAGGGTGTGGCGGGAGAACTCTGGAGTGATGCGCCGCTCGGGAAGGTCGGGCGGCAGCGCGAGGAAGTCCTGCCAGATCCGCTTCAGGCCGGTTTCGATGTCGTCACGGCCGTAGACCTTGATCCGCTGAACGTCGTCCAGGTGACTCCGAAGGTCCGGCGCGGAGAGGAACACGGCGGGTTCGATGCGGGGAACAATGCGTTCACCCATACCCAACTTGCGCGCTGCCCACTGGAGTTGACTCTTCAGCTCCTTGGACTTCAGGTCGGTGAAGTGCAGTGGGTTGGTGAGCGTCCAGGTGCGGTCCTGACCTCGGAAGTTCCAGGTGGACCCGGTGTTGTGGAGCTGTCCCGGGTGGCTCTTGATCTCGACGAGGAAAAGGCCGGCGGGCACCGCGATCAGCAGGTCGCACTCGTTGATACGGCCGGACTGTGCGGTGAAGCAGAACGTGGCCCAGGCGCGGAAGGGCTCGGCGTGCGGCATGAGCTGCCGTACATGGTCCAGGGCCTCCTGCTCCCAGGGGTACGGGGAGACGCGCTCCTGTGACCACTGCCTGGGCGGCCTCACCGGACCGGGCTTCGGTGCTCCGGACGCCGAAGCTCCTCCCGCTGCCGTCACTGTGCCGTCCTCCTGCGTGTCGCCTGCCGATCGGGGCGCATAATGCCTGGTCGACCCTATCGCGGACGCCGTGGGGCGCGAGGCGTGAATTCCCAGACCTGTACGAATCCCGGGCGGACCGCCCCTCACGTCTTCGAGTGCCGACGGCTCCCCTACGCCCAAGGCGTCGCGCCTACACCCAGCCGTCTCGGCTACGCCAACGTACGCTCCGAGGGCCGTCAGCCGGTGCCGAAATGCGACGGTGCCCACGGAGGCCACTGCGAGGGTTCAGTCCTGCCTCTATTAATCCGGGTGAGCCGGCCGGTCGTAGGCACTGAGGAGTTCGTCGATGCGTTGGTTATTGATGGACTGGCGGTCGTAGAGGCACTTCGCGTAGCGGGTGAGGAGGACTTCGACGCTGTTCCCGGCCCGCTGGGCGACTTCGGCAGGGTCGGCTCCGGCGCATAGCCAGGTGGACAGGGCCGAGTGCCGCAGGTCGTAGGGCCGTTTCGCGAGCGGGGTGGACGCGAGAGCGGGAGACAGGGCCAGGGCGCGGGCCTCGCGCCAGACGTAGTGGTAGGCGGTGTAGCTGAGGATGCCGCCGCGTTCGCTGAAGAACAGCCGGCCGTCATCGGCCGTGCCGAACGTGGTGACGCTCTCACGCCAGAGCGTCACCAGTTTCGGCGGCAGTGGCACCACGCGGGTCTCGCCGGGCGGCCGGTTCTTCAGCCCGCGCTCGTCGTGGTAGTCACCGGTGTCGGTCCATCGCTTGCCCGCCTGCGGCAGAGTACGGTGCACGATCAGCCGCCCCCAGCCGGTACTCGGCAGACGGCAGTCCGGCAGCGCCACCGCGATCGCTTCCTCTGGGCGCAGGCCCGCGTAGTACATGCCCGCGAACAGTCCGACCAGCCGTCGGCCCCGGGCCCGCCGGTATCCGCCGACGTACGAGATCGCGGTCAGCAGCTCCCGGGCCTGGTACGGGTTGGCAACCACCCGCGGATCGACCGAAACGGCCGCCTTGGGAACCCGCCATCGGACCTTGTTCAGCGGATTGCTGCCCAGCTCGCCCCGCTCCATGGCATAGCCCAGGGCATGCACCAGCACCTTGCGTTTCCGGCGCATCGTCTCCACGGCCGCCTCGCCACCGTCGAGTTTCCGGCGCAGCGACTCCAAGACGTCCCGGGCCAGGATCGGATCGTGCAGGTCGACCAGTGGGCGGGACGCCTTCGCCACCCATTGCAGCACCAGCCGGTCGTCCGCCGGCGGCGCCGACCGGCCCGGCCCGGGTACGACGAACGCCCAGTGCCGAAGGGCCCGGCGCAACAGGGCCTCGTTCGGTCTGGCGGGAAGGTCCCAGCACATCGCCACGGTGACGGTGGTCAGGGCCTCGCTGGTCTCGTCCCTGGTCTTCGCCGCCCTGCCGGGCCAATGCGCACGCGCATACTCGACCGCGAAGGCGTACCACGTCAGCTGAGACAGCCCACGTGGCTGATGAACGCCACTGGGCCCCTGGGCAAGACCCGCGCGGATGGCCCTCACCAGCTCCGCCCCGAACTCGCCCGCCATCTCCGCGACGGCGCTGCCCCTATCCCATCGCCCCTCACCGTGGAGCGGCACCGCGAGGTCCGGTGCGGCAACGAGGTCATACGCGTTCGAGTCCATGCCCGCCTCCTATGATCGGCGGAATCATGACTTCCCAGCACCTCCACTCGAACATCCCCCAGCACGGGGGCACTCGCACATCGCCGCGTTGACGCGGTCGCATGGTCCGACGTTCGACATGGCATCCGCCGTCACCGATCCCACCAGGCTTCGGCTGTGGCTGGTTCCGCTCCGTCGTGCGCCATGCGCACTTGTATGCGCCCCAGCGGTCAGAGCTACCTTCACGGCCAGCCAGGGGCACGCGGACACTTGTGGGGGATGCATGGCAAGAACCGCGCGACAGATTCTGAACGCACTCAGCGGCCAGCGGACCGTTCACATCCGGTCGACAGGGGAACTCGTCACCCACGTCGATTCCGCGGCGGCGGCCATCGACAGACAACGCCGGGAAAAGGGCCAGGAAGCGGTTCGCAGGAAACCCGACCTGCGGCCCGTCATCCAGGCCGAGTGCGGCCGTTCCATCGACCTGCCCCCCTGGCACGTGCTGCACGCCGTCGCGCGCGGCTACGTGCTGGCCGGCCAGGGAATGGGCCGTGGGCTCGCGGAACACTGGCTCAGCCTGAAGTACTGCGAGGCGCTGTACGGCAATCGCGCCGGCGCCATGGACCTCACCGACAAGGGCCGCACTCCGGAGCGCTGGTACAAGGCCATGCAAGCCCGGGAACTGGCCGTCGGCTTCGGACTCGCCGCGGCTGAGCACATCGTGCGCCACCGTTACCCCGACCACGTCGTCTCGGTCGTGGACACGAGCACCATTCTGCGAGCCGGCTGGGCCCTGGGCGGTGCGCAACGGGACAAGGGGTCCCGGCCCCGCCCGGACTATCTCATCGAGGCGTGGAAGCCCGGCGAGCCGTCGAAAGTCACGTTCGTGGTCTGTCGGGGAAACCATCAGAAGCCGACCAAGCGGTCCGGCCGCACCCGCAGCACCACGATCCAGCAATTGGTCAAGGGAACGGAACTGGCCGAGGGCATGCAGATCGGCCCGTGGAACACGACGCCCTGCCTGCTCCTGTCCACCGAACTCATGGGCCAGGGCGCGATCGTGGTCAACGCCCTGCAATCCCCCGGCGAAGCCCTGCTCCCTCCCCGCATTCCGGGCGTCCCCGGAAACGCCGACGAGGAGATCAAGGACAAAGCAGGAATCCCCTATCCCAACGCCATCCGCATACCCGCCCTCGACGGGCACCGGGCGCGGAACGCCGACGGTTTCCAGGTGGGCGAGGACAACCTCGGCTGGTTCGGCCAGCTCCTGGCCCGCACCGGGGCCGCCGGCCTGACCGCATTCGCAGGCGGAGGCCGGAGTACGGCCCAGTACCTCACCACACGCCAAGGCCGGGAACATTACGATGTCCCCACCTTCGCCGCGACCTCCAGCCACCACGACGCGGAAATCACGGTCGGCGGCACGAAATTCGTCGGCACCGACCATGTGTTCCGCATGAAGACCGTACGGATCGAGGCATTCTCCGGAATAGACTCGCGGCTGTACGAACTACTCAAGAACGGCCGGGTCGAGGAGTACCGGAAGGCGGTCTACGAACTCCGCTCCACACGCCGTAACGCCCACGCTGCACAGAATTGGAACGGGCCGATCTCGTTCCACGACGACGGAACCGTCATGGCCCTGAGCATCCTGCCCATCCGCAGAAAGCGCCCAATCTGATTCAGGGCGCTGGGGACCTCCGACGCGCGGGACGGAAATATAGCCGAGGGTCCCCGGTTAGCCCAACCGGGGGATACTCCGGATGATGGCTACTCCACCGACACTCCCCGCCCGCCCGTCGAAAGACGCCCACCACGACAGAGGACTCCCTGGTCGCACACGACACTCACACGCGTGCGCTCCGCCTGCCGCAGAAACGGGTCCTGGACCTCCGGACCCCGCTCGGCGCGCAGCCATGCCTCCCGGTCGCCCGTCCCGTGGTTGCCAGGGCCCACCGAATCCCCGGTGAAGCTGGGAACGAGGTCGTCGGCCTGGCCCGGACCGAGCGAGAGGCAGTGGGGGTCTTGGCCTGCCCACGGACAGGCTGTACGCCTGTGTCGGGCACTGGACGGGCTACGTCCGCGTCGCCACGCGCTCGAATGACCGCGGAGCACGCTTCTCGTCGATCCTGACCGCGCCGATCCGGCCTCCCGGGACCGTCCTCGCCCGGCGCTCGGACGCCGAGCGCCATTTTCTCGTTCGCCTCTACGAGGCTCGCCACACCGGTCTCGACGTCGGCGAGACATAGCATCACCTCGGTGACACCACGCTCTCGTTTCCGCCGCCCGAGCCCGAGTCCTGGCCACCGAAGGAAGCGCAACAGCGCTATTTGGTTCAGAATTGGACATTTCCATCTCGCGGGACATGTGTGGGACGGCACGGCTAACACGGCGTCAGAAAGTCCGTTGACCTGCGAAAACATCTAGCAATCGAACGGCCTCCGGAGCCGTGTGCGCAGGTTCGAATCCTGCCGGGGGCACTTCGCAGGAAGTACCCAAAGACCCCGCCATCAGCGCCTCGGCCGAGACGGGGTCTTCGCGTATGCGCAGCCAACTGCCGTGCTGTGCAGCGGTAGCTTCGCTGTTCTCTCTGGTGCCTGGTTCCACAACGTGTGAGCGTCCTCCCGGGCCGTGGGAGGCGCTCGGTGGTGACCGGCATGGGCAACTCGCCACGGCCCAGGTGCCGGACAGCGTGGTGGCGCGTCAGTTGTGCGGGGGCGGGTTGGGGTGTCGATGTGGTGGTTGCCGGTCGGCGTCGCTGTCCTGGTCCAGAGGGCGGCATGGACCACTGGGAGTGATATCTCCCGGGCCCCGGCGCGGGTCGGGAAGCTCCGCGAAGTCAGAGGCTGTCGCGCTTGCAGTGAGCCGTCAGGGCCCATCGCGTAGATCCGCGGCGGGCCCATTCTTTCCATGGCTCTCCGCAGTGCCGCTTTCGTCTCGGCGGGGTCGGGAGCATGCGGGTCCGACAGGCGAAAGCCGAGGAGTTCAATCCTGTCGGCGTCCACGTCCTCGGGCTCGGGGAGGCCCTCCGTGTGCGAGGTGTCGGTGCGCGCGGCCGAGGCCGTGGCGGCGAAGCTGACCTGCGGCGGGCAGGCCGAGGTGTTGCTGCAGCCGCTCGCCTCGATCCCGGCACAGTGGTGGGAGCTGCTCGGGGACGGGGTCGGGGTGGCGCTGGCGACCCGGCTGAACGAGACCGCCGACCGGGCCGTCAGTGAGGTCGTACGGGCCGCCGAGGCTCCGCGGGACGATGCCGGGCTGCGGGCCGGCGAGCTGCCGGCGACGCGGCGGGCCGGGCGGGACGCGCTGTACGGGGAGTTCGGGCTGGTGCTCGTCGAGGCGTTCCCGTCGGCCCCGTACGTGGTCATCGGCGGCGGCGGTGAGCTGGCCGAGATCATCGAGCGGCAGGCGTTGCTGCTGGGCTGGGAGGCCGCTCTGGGGGCGGCGATCTCCTTCGCCTTCCCCGCGGGCTCGCCACGCTGCTCCAGACCTTCCTTGATGTGCTCGTACGTCGTTCGCGCTTCGGGGAGGATCCGCGGGGCATGGCCTGCCTCCTGTTCGCTCTCGCTCGTCTCGCGTCTCGTTCGTCTCGCGTCTCGCGTCTCGTTCGGCGCGCTCGCCCGGGCGTCTACCCCGGATGGCCCAAGGTATCCGGGCGCAGCGGAGCATAACGGACTGGAGTGAGCCAAACTGGTCCGTATGGACACGACCCTGAGCGTGGACGCGACCCTCGCCGACATCGCCTGGTTCCTGGTCGTCGGCATCCTCGTCGCCGGCTTCCTGCTGGGCGGCTTCCTTCTGGGCAAGAAGGTACGGGCGAAGGAGCCGCCCCCGCCCACCGCCGAGAGCCAGCCACGCCTGCCGGAGGGCGGGGCGGTCTACGAGGTCCGCGAGGAGCGGGACCTGGTGGAGATCCCGGAGGGCGGCCTGCGGCCGCACGAGATGCAGGGCTACGGGAACTTCGGCTCCACCACCTCCGCCCACCCGGACGAGGTCCGTGCGGAACGGGAGTCCGGCTACAAGCTGCCGGAGGGCCCGGGGCCGCATCCGCAGCCGGGGGCTCCCCCGGACGCCGGGCGCGGAGCCCACTCCTGACCCGTCCGACCCGTCTGACAGATCTGACCTGTCCGACCGGTCCGGCCCGTGCGACGCGCCTCGCACCTGCCCAACACGCCTGAGCCAGCTGTTCACCAGCCTCTGACCCGCGCCTCCCGGGCGGGTCAGAGGTCCGTCCGCAGCCGGAGCACTTCCGGCGGCGGATGCCGGGCCGACGCGTGCCGGACCTCCGCCGTGAGCGGTGGGTCCAGCGGCCGGAAGGGGACGTCCCCGAACCCGATGGCGGTGACCGTGGCCAGGGACGGCGCGGCCGCCCCGCGGGCCGCCACCTCCGCCGCCACCTCGGCACGCAGCGCCGCCGTCAGCGGGCTCGACACCAGCGGGGTCTCGTCCCCGACGGGCAGGACGAGGACCAGGGCGAGCGGGCGGCGGGGGGTGCCGGTGTAGCCGACCACCGCCGCGTCCCGGACGTCGGTGTGCCGCAGCTTCTGCCAGCCCCGCCGCCCGGCCGGGTAGGACTGGTCCAGCCGTTTGACGACGAGGCCCTCGATACCGCTGGCCGGCAGGGTCTCGTACCAGGTGGCGGCCAGTTCCGGGTCGGTCGTCATCGGCACCGGCTGGAGCGGCGGCCCGAGCGGCATGAGCAGGTCGACGAGGATGGTCCGGCGGCGCTCGTACGGGCGGGCGCGCAGGTCCAGCCCGGCCAGTTCCAGGACGTCGAAGGCGGCGTACGAGGCCGGCAGGCGCTGCGCGAGTACGGCGGCCCGCGCCGGGGTGGCGGCCGCCCGCCGCTGCACCAGCGCGAAGTCCGTACGGCCGGCATGCCAGACCACCACCTCGCCGTCGAGCACGGTGTCGGCGGGCAACTGCAGCGCGGCCGCGGCCAGATCGGGGAACGCGCTGGTCACGATGCGGCCGGAGCGCGCCTGGAGCGTCACGTCGGTCGCCGAGCGCAGCACGAGGAGGCGGTGGCCGTCGAACTTCGGCTCGTACGCCAGTCCCGCCCCGCGCGGCAGGGTGCGTACGGGCGCGGCCAGCGCGACGCGGATCACGGCCGGACCCCCGGGAGCGGGCGGGCCCGCTCGGGGTCGGTCAGCGGGCCGAAGAGGTCCCCGTGGCGGGCGAGCCGCGGTGCGATATCGTCGGCGAGGAAGACCAGGCCGGCCGCGGTCCGGCAGGCCTCGACCTCGGCCCAGGAGACGGGCGCCGAGGCGGTGGGCCGGGGCCGTGCGCGCAGGGTGTAGGGGGCTGCGGTGGTCTTGGCGGCGGCGTTCTGGCTGTGGTCGACGAAGACCTTGCCGGGGCGCAGCGCCTTGGCCATGCGGTGCACCACGAGGTCGGGGAGCTCGCGCTCGGCCTCCTGGGCGAGCTGCTTCGCGTACGCGGACACCCGCTCGGACGGGGTCGGCTCCAGCGGCACGGCCAGGTGCATGCCCTTGGAGCCGGAGGTCTTGGCGCAGGCGCGCAGCCCGTCGGCAGCGAGCCGCTCGCGCAGCCAGAGCGCGGCGGCGCAGCACTCGACGACCGTGGCGGGCGGGCCGGGGTCGAGGTCGAGGACCAGCCGGTCGGCGAGGCCGGGGCGGCCGGCGGTCCACTGGGGGGTGTGGAACTCCACGACGAGGTTGGCGGACCACATCAGGGTGGCCAGGTCGGCGACGACCACCTGGGCGGCGGACAGGTCCTCGGAGCGCGGTACGGGGGTGGTCTTCACCCAGTCGGGCGTGCCGGGCGGCGGGTTCTTGGTGAAGAAGAGCTGCCCGTCCGGGCCGTCGGGATAGCGCAGGAAAGACACCGGTCGGTCGTGGATGTGGGCGAGCAGTGGGCCCGCGACGGTGGCGTAGTAGTGGAGCACCTCGCCCTTGGTGAAGCCGGTCTCCGGGTACAGGACCTTGTCGAGATTGCTGAGCGCGATGCGCCGGCCCTCCACCAATGTGATCGGCGTCATACGATGAGATTGCCACGAAACAGGAGGAACCGTGCGATCCATATGGAACGGGGCGATCTCCTTCGGCCTGGTCAGCATCCCGATCAAGCTCGTGAACGCCACCGAGAGCCACTCGATCTCCTTCCGCCAGATCCACGTGAGTGACGGCGGGCGCGTCCGCTACCGCAAGGTGTGCGAGCTGGACGGGGAGGAGGTGCCGAGCGCCGAGATCGGCAAGGGCTACGAGGAGGCCGACGGGTCGATCGTCCCGATCACGGACGAGGATCTGGCGCAGCTGCCGCTGGCGACCGCGAAGACGATCGAGATCATGTCGTTCGTACCGGCGGAGGAGATCGATCCGCTGCAGATGGACGCGGCGTACTACCTCGCGGCGAACGGGGCGACGGCTGCGAAGCCGTACACGCTCCTGCGGGAGGCGCTGAAGCGGAGCCGGAAGGTCGCGATCGCCAAGTACGCGCTGCGGGGGCGGGAACGGCTGGGGATGCTGCGCGTGGTGGACGACGTGATCGCGATGCACGGGTTGTTGTGGCCGGACGAGATCCGGGCGCCGGAGGGGGTGGCGCCGGATGCCGCGGTGTCCGTGCGGGACGCCGAACTCGACCTCGCCGACGCGCTGATGGCGACGCTGGGGGAAGTGGAGATGGCCTCGCTGCACGACGACTACCGGGAGGCCGTGGAGGCGATGATCGTCGCCAAGTCGGGCGGGGCGTTCGAGCCGACTGAGGCCGTCGTGGAGCCGGCCGGGGGGCAGGTGATCGACCTGATGGCGGCGTTGGAGAAGAGCGTGCGGGCGGCGAAGGCTTCCCGAGGGGAGGGGGACGGCCGGGTGGAGGCCTCCGGTGGAGCGGAGGGCGGGACGGAGGGCGGGGCGCAGGGCGAGGTGACGCCGATTCGGCGGAAGGCCGGGGGCCGTGCGGGGGCGGGTGCGGGCAGGAGTGCAGCGGCGCCGAAGGCGGTGGGCGGGAAGAAGTCGACGGCGGCTTCGACGAAGAAGACAGCGGCCACCGCTACGAAGAAGAAGGCCACGGGCACGGGCAAGTCGGCGGCGGCGAAGTCGACTTCGGGTGCGTCGAAGGCCACGGGCAGGGCGGCGGCCACGAAGAGTACGGCCAAGACGGCGGCGGCGAAGAAGACGGGCGCGGCGGCGAAGAAGGCGGCCACGCCGCGGAAGCGGACCTCTGCCTGACGGGCGGGCGGGGCCGGACGGGCGGGCGGGGCCTGAGGGGCGGGCGGGGCCTGAGGCGCTCTCCCCTACCCGCCCCTTCCCGAAACCGGGGCTCCTCCCCCGGACCCCGCGCCTCGAACGCCGGCGAGGCTGGGAAAAGCGGGGCGGGGCGGAGCCGGAAGGTGGGGCGGGTTCCGCCTCAAACGCCGGCGGTGCTGCGATCGGTGAGGTGGAGCCAGGTCGTGGTGTCTCGGGCTCGGGCGAAGAGCGAGTCGATCTCAGGGGGTTTCAGCGTCGTCGGGGATGCCGCGAGGTGCGGGGTGGCGGTCGGGGGCTGGAGGATGCGGATGTCGCGGACGGTGGGGGCCGTCTCGACCCGTGAGGCGTCGACCACCGCCAGCGCCGGGGTCGCCTTCACCGCCAGGGCCGCCGACGCGAAGGCCGCCGCGCGGCGGATCCAGCGCGGGTCCGGGCGGGGTTCGGCGCGGCCCACGGTGAGCAGGAGGTCGCCGATCACCGCGCGCTGGCGGCGGCCCGGGACCGTACGCACGCAGAAGATCCCCGCCGGTCCGATGAGCAGGTGGTCGATGTGGCCCGGGCCCGGGAGCGGGACGCAGTGCAGGATCCGCCAGCCGTCGGGCTCCAGGGCGTCGAGGGCGTCGCCCATCCGCTGCTGGGCCGTCAGTTCCTGGCGCAGCCGGTGCCGGGCCCTGGTGCCCGCCGGGCCGTGTTCCAGTTCGCCCAGCAGGGTCTCCCCCGGGCGGTTCGGGGCCAGGTCCGCGTCCGGCCGCAGCGCGAGACGTCGCAGGTCAGCTGGTGTGGGGACCGGGGGCGGGCCGATCGAGACCGTCCCGCTCAGGTAGGGCCGCAGCACCGCCAGGACGGCCTCGCGGTGGTCATCCGCCAGGACGCTGATCCGGTTGGCCTGCCGGTCATACCAGGCCACCGCCTGCCCGTCGGGCAGGTTGACATACAGCCGGCCGCGGCCGGGCCGGCCGCTCGGCAGTACCTTGAGTCCGCGCATCGCCCTCACCCCCGCCGTCCATGGGAGCAGCCGGGGCGCCGCACGGCAATCCCTCGGATGTGTAACGACTCCGACGGAACGTTGCGACTCCGCTGTTACACGAACGGGGTGTTGCCGCAACGGCCGGGCCCTAGGTTTGACCCACCTGGATGGACCAGGCCCCGACCGGCACCGAAGGACTTCTCCGTGAGCACCGTCCGCCGCCGCACTCTCGTTCGCGCCGCCGCCGTGACCGCATGCGCGGGAAGTCTGCTGGCGCTGCCCACCGCCGCCGCCCTGGCCGAGGGGGTGCCCGCGGCCTCGTCCGCGCGCTCCGCCGCCCCGCGGCCGATCCTCGTCAAGAGCCTGTCGCTGGCGGACGGGACGTCCACCGCGAAGGTCTACCGGACGGCGCTGGGCGGCTACCACGCCGAGATCCTCGCCGCCGACGGCACCAAGGCCGCCACCCTGACCAGCCATGACGGGGTCACCGGCTTCGGTGGCACCGGCGATCTGCACGCCGCGCTGGACTCCACCGGGCGGCTGACCTCCTGGGTGGGCGACGCCCCGGCCGGGGGCCCGGGTCACGCCGTGAACGGCGACGGGTACAAGACGGGGACCCGCAACGGGGCCCACGGCGGGCAGGTCGTCCCGGCTTCGGTTCAGCAGGCTCGGCCGGTTCAGCAGGCACAGCCGGTGCAGCGGGATCCGCAGGATCAGCGGGCTGCGGAGCAGGCGGCGGCCGGGGGCACCCGCACCGTCGCCGAGGGCTCCGGCGGCGGGCGGCGTCTGCGCACGCTGGCGGACGGTCCGGGCGAGGGCGTGCTCTTGATCGCGGCCGCGGGCGGTATCGCGGCCGTCGGCGCCGCCGGACTCGGCTTCGCGATGCTGCGCCGCGGGCGCACCGACGGCTGAGACCGCCAGCACCGCCCAGACCGCTCAGACCGCCGGGACCGCTGACGCTGCCGAGCCGGCCGGGACGCCCCTGCCGGCCGGGACACCCGAGGTCTCGCGGTAAAAGGTATGTACCTCCGCATAAGGTTGACGTGATCGAGCGTTTTCGAACGCGGGCGTACGGCGGGCAGAAGGGCACGGGGCTGTGAAGAGGTTGCGCACGCGTATCGCCGCGTACCCGCTGCTCGCGGTACTCGCCCTGGTGCCGCTGCTGACCGGTTGCGGGGACACGGGCGGGCTGGTGAGCGCCGGGTCCACGCCGACCGCGAGCGGGCCCGTACACCTGTGGCCCGACCGCCGGGGTGCGTCCGTACCGCCCGCCGATCCGGGTGGGGCCCCGCCCGAGTACATCAAGGGGATCCCGCCCGTCCACGGCGAGGACGTGCACGCCGTCGACCCGGTGGCCCTCGTCCAGGCTGAGCTGCGGTCCCATCCGAACACCGAGGTCGGCGCCGACGGCATGCCGGCCGCGACAGCGGCCGCGATCCGGGCGTGCGCGACGGACAAGGAAGCCAGGGACGACGAGGATCCGGAGGCGTGCCCGGTGCAGAAGCCGTACTACCGGGACCTCACGGGCAACGGCAAGGACGAACTGATCGTCGGGATCGAGTTCCCGGACAAGATGATGTCCGTACGTGCCTACACGGCGGACCCCGACGGGCGGCTCAACCGGATCATGGCGACCACGGAGACCGTCATCTCGGTGGAACTGGCCGGGGGCGACGTGGTCCTGCGGGTGCCCAGCGGCAACCACGGCTACGAGCTGGTCACCGCCTGGTCCTGGGACGAGAAGCAGCGGACGATGCTGCCGACGCGCGAGCAGATCGTACGGGTGCCCGGCAATCCGCAGGCCCCCGGGAACCGGGAGCCCGCTCCCGTGCCGGGCCGGCGATGACGCCGCCGAGGCTCCCGGAGTCCCCGAAGTCCGCGAGATCCCGGAGATCCCGGAACCTCCGGAGGTTCCGCGATCTGCTGAAGCTGCCCTCCTGGACGGCCACGCTGACCTGGAAGTCGGCGTGCTTCATCGTGGTGATGTGCTGCTCGCTGGCGGCCGTACTGGGCGCCCTCGTGCATGTGGAGGTGACCCGGCAGACGGTGGCCACGGCGCGGGAGAAGGCACTCGGCAAGCTGAACGACGTCTCGCGCGCGTACGAGGCCGGCGAGCCCCTGCCGCGCGGCGCCGGGCTGGATCCCGTCGGGCTGCCGCCGGAGTTGCGGGCCCTCGCCGTCAGCGGGCGGCGGGGCACGCTGGTGGCGGACCACCGGGGCCGCCCGACCATGTGGGCCGCGGCTCCGGCGGACGGCCGGGCGCTCGCGGCCGCCGTCGACTACGGGCAGAGCGCCCGCACGATCAGCGGGCTGGACAACGCGATCATCGGGTCCTCGCTGCTGGCGATCGGCGGCACGCTGCTCTTCGGCGCGTTCGCGGTGACCCGCGTGACCCGGCGGCTGCACCAGACGGCGACGGTGGCGCGGCGGATCACCCAGGGCGACCTCGACGCGCGGGTGAACGACCCGCGGACGCGGACCCCTTCGCGGCACCAGGACGAGGTGGCGACGGTGGCGGCGGCCCTGGACACGATGGCGGGGAGCCTGCAGTCGAAGCTGGAGAGCGAGCGGCGGTTCACCGCGGATGTGGCGCACGAACTGCGCACGCCGCTGACGGGCCTGCAGGCGGCGTCGGAGCTGCTGCCCGAGAGCCGGCCGACGGAGCTGGTGCGTGAGCGGGTGCGGACGATGCGGCAGCTGACGGAGGACCTGCTGGAGATCTCCCGGCTGGAATCGGGCAGCGAGGTGGTGGAGAGCGATCTGCACCAGCTGGGGCGGCTGGTACGGCGGGTGGTGCGGGCGTCCGGAGCGGACACCGAGGTGGTGGTCGTCCGGGACGCGCACGTGGAGACGGACCGGCGCAGGCTGGAGCGGGTGCTCGGGAACCTGGTGGCCAACGCCCACAAGCACGGGCGGCCGCCGGTGGTGCTGACGGTGGACGGGCCGGTGGTGACCGTACGGGACCACGGGGACGGCTTCCCGGAGTACCTGGCGGCGCACGGCCCGCAGCGTTTCCGGAGCGGGGGCAAGGGCCACGGGCTGGGGCTGACCATCGCCGTGGGTCAGGCGGCGGTGATCGGGGCGCGGCTGGAGTTCCGGGAGGCGGAGGGGGGCGGGGGCCTGGCGGTCCTCTCCCTGCCGGGTTCCTAGCCGGAGGCTCGGCGGGGGCGGGGGCGGTGGCGGTGGCGGTGGCGCGGAATGGAGGGCGCGGCCGGGCCGGGGGTCCAGGCGCAGGGCGCTCCTGGCCGCGGGCTCGGCGTTCGCCGACGAGGCCCGGGGGCGGCGGTGCGCGGCGCGGGCCGGGGGCGGCGGTGCGCGGCGCGGGCCGGGGGCGGCGGTGCGCGGCGCGGGCCGGGGGCGGCGGTGCGCGGCGCGGGCCGGGGACCGGTGGCACCTGGACGGGGCGGCAGTGCGGAGTGCGGGCCGGGGACCGGGCTCGGCGTTGCGGCGGTGCGTTGTGCGGGTGGGGGCCCGGCGCGCGCCGGGGCGTCTCCTCGGACGCCGGACGTGGCGAGAGGTCGCACGGCGCGGCGGCGGTGCGTTCGGCTTCCTGCGGGGAGCGCCCCGACACATACCCGGCCCCGGCGGCGGGCTCCTGCTTCAGGTACGCGGGGGCTTCGTCCACGGCCAGCGGGGGCGCGGCTTCGTGCCGGAGGGGCGGAAGTCGTACTTCCAGCCCTTCTGCAGTCCCAGCCGCTTGGAGTACCCCGCGGGGACACGTTCGTACAGCAGTACCGTCGGCGGGCCGCCGTCCGGCGCCGGGACGGGGATCTCGTACCACTTCGGGGGGTGTCCGGTCGGGCCGAGGAGGACGGGGAGGACCCGGCCGTCCATGGGGCCGCCCTCGAACGGGGTCGGTTGGCTTCTCACCCCACCAGTGTCACAGCAGGTGGGCGGCCTCGGACACCACCGGGATCACCCGGCGGGCCAGGACCCCCACCGGGCCGTCCGCCGACTCGAGGGCGAGGGCGGCCCGGGCGGCGTCCGCGGTTTCCGGGTCGGTGGCGGCGGTGGCCGTCAGCAGGGCGATGAACTGGTCCAGCAGCCAGTCCCGGAGGCGGTCGACCTCCGGCTGCTTGCCCTCGTCGATCCATATGAGGGAGGCCGCCTCGACCGCGGTGATCCACGTACGGACCATCATGCGCAGCCGGGGGCCGGGGGCCTCGACGCCCAGGTGGAAGAGGATCTGCTCGGCGGCGGCCCGGCGGATGCCGTCGACGGTCGCCGTCGTGCGGGAGGTCTCGACGACGCTGCCGCCCTGCAGGAGGGCCGCGAAGCCGGCGTCGTGTTCGTCGACGAAGGCGAGGTAGCGGTCCAGGGCCCGGGACAGGCGCCGGGTCAGGGGTCCTTCCTGCGGTTCGGCGAAGCACAGTTCGAGGACGTCCGCCGCCGAGCGGAGGGCGGCCTCGTAGAGCTGTTGCTTGCCGCCGGGGAAGTAGCGGTAGACGAGCGGGCGCGAGACCCCGGCGGCCTCGGCGACGTCGTCGAGCGAGACCTCCTCCGGTGCCCGGTGCGCGAACAGCGAGAGGGCGGCGTCGAGGAGTTGGGCTCGCCGCTCCTCGACGCTCAGCCTGCGGTACGCGCGTACGGTCATGTCCGCAGGGTAGCCCCGCTAGCGTCGGGCGAGTGGGCGTCCCGTCGATCAGTCCTGATCCGCGTTCGGGTCCCGGTCAGGGGTCGGGGCAGGGGTCGGAGCGTGTTCGGTACCGGCCCGGGTGCAGGTCCTGTTCGGTACCGGCCCGGGTGCAGGTCCTGTTCGGTACCGGCCCGGGTTCAGGTCCTGTTCGGTACCGGCCCAGGCTCGGAGCCCGGCCGGGGTGTGGGGTCGGCCCGGGTGCGGGCATGTGGCGGCCCGGTCGTCCCGGTGGTGTTCGGTTCGGATCGGCCTGCGGCCGAACGCCCCGGCCGACCCGGCGTGGGCTACGCCAGTAGGCCCGAGCTCTGCCACAGCTTCCGGCCGACTCCGCGCAGTACGCCGATGTCGTCGAGGAAGTCGGTCAGTCGCTTCGCGCCGCTCTGCATGACCTCGCGGCGGTGGCCGCTCGCCTTCACCTGGGCGACGGCCTCGCGGCGGTCCAGGCCGATGTTGTCGTAGACGGCGGGGTTCACGAAGGCCAGCGAGAAGACACGGGCGGCCTCACCGCAGCTGATCCGGGTGAGTTCCTGCTCCCAGCGCGGGGCCGTCAGCATCTGGCGGCGCAGTTCCTCACGGGCGTACCGGACGTGCCGGGCCTCCTCGATGACGTGGATCCGGGTGACGCCGCGGACCAGCGGCTGGACGCGCTCGTCCGGGAAGGTCAGGCGCTGCATCCAGTCGAGGATCTCCTCGCCGAGGAGGGTGCAGGCGAAGGAGCCGGGGGTGGTGGAGACGGTCTTCAGGATCCGCGCGAGATTGTGGTTGAGGCGGGACACCGGGTACTCGGGGGCGTCGGCCTTCTGGATCATGCGGGCGAACATCATCGAGTGGCGGCACTCGTCGGCGATCTCGGTGAGTGCGTAGCGGACGTGATTGCTGGTCAGGGACTTGTCGTAGATGTGCCGGACCAGCAGCTGCATGAGGATGATCTCGAACCAGATGCCGAGCGAGCCGAGCGCCGCGGCCTCGTGGCGGGAGAGGTCGATGCGCTGCTCCTCCCCCATCTTCTTCCACAGCGGGGTGTCGTAGAGGGAGAGCAGTTCCGGCGGCCAGTAGTACTTGCCCTCGATCGGCGGGGCGTCCCAGTCGAGTTCCTCGTCGGGGTCGAAGGAGTGCTTGGCCGAGGATTCGAGGAGTCGCTCGGCTGTCTGCTCGCGGTCCTTGAGCAGGCCGAGGGCGTCCTTGAGCGCGGCGCGTTCGGTCACGGTCGTCATGGGTTCGGACACCTCGTCGTCGAGTTACCGGCGGTCACTTCTTATGAGACTGCCTGTCAGCAAGGTCGTCAATCCCTCGCGCACGACTTGTTGACCCCGTGTCTACCAACGTGTGACGCTGCCAACTGTCCGGTACCGCACGGCAGTACGTGAGACGAGGGGGCGTCAGTGTCGACGCACGAGCTCTACACCGAGAACCCGGGCGAGACGGTCTGGCAGGTCCCCGCCTCCGGCTCCGCCCGTTTCAGCTGGGAGTACGCCGACGGCCGCGAGCGGCTCCTCGCCCTCTACCAGAAGGGCAAGGACAAGCAGTGGGACGGCGGCAAGCGCATCGACTGGGGCATCGAGGTGGACCCGTACGATCCGCTCGGCACCCCCGACGAGGCCCTGCCCCTGTACGGGACGCGGCACTGGGCCAAGCTCACCCAGAAGGACAGGGGCGAGCTGCGCCGGCACTACGCCTCCTGGAACTTCAGCCAGTTCCTGCACGGCGAGCAGGGCGCGATGGTGTGCGCGGCGCGCATCGTGGAGTCGGTGCCGGACCTGGACGCGAAGTTCTACTCCGCCACGCAGACCATGGACGAGGCCCGGCACGCCGAAATCTTCGGGCGCTTCCTGCACGAGAAGGTCGGGATGCTGTACCCGATCAACGACAGCCTTCGGGGGCTGCTGGGCGATACCCTGCGCGACTCCCGCTGGGACATGCCCTACCTCGGCATGCAGGTGCTCATCGAGGGGCTGGCGCTGGCCGCCTTCGGGATGATCCGCGACACGACCACCAAGCCGCTGCCCAAGCAGCTCCTGGCGTACGTGATGCAGGACGAGGCCCGGCACGTGGCCTTCGGGCGGATGGCGCTGCGCGACTACTACAAGCAGCTGACGGACGCCGAGCTGCGCGAGCGCGAGGAGTTCGTGATCGAGGGCTGCTACCTGATGCGGGACCGGCTGCTCGGGGTGGAGGTGCTGGAGAACTTCGGCGTTCAGGCCAAGGAGGCGGCACTGCTCAGTGAGCAGTCGGAGTTCCTGCACCTGTTCCGCAAGCTGCTGTTCAGCCGGATCGTGCCGTGTGTGAAGGACATCGGGCTGTGGGGCGAACGGCTCCAGCGGGCCTACCTGAACCTGGGCGTCTTCGACATGGGCGACTCCAACCTGGACCTGCTGATGAGCCAGGACGAGGAGATCGCCGAGGCCCTGGACCGCGAGCGGTTCGCGGCGGAGGAGTCGGCCCGGGTGTCGGAGGTCGAGGCCGCCGTCCGGGAGGGCGAGGCCACCGTCCGGGAGGGCGAGGGCACCCCCTGAGGCGGCGCGGGGGCACGTGGACACGTGGGCGCACGTGGGCGCGGGCAGCACGGCCGGCACGGGGCCACGGGCGGCGCGTCCAGGTACCGCGGGCGCCCTGCCGCGGGGTCAGCCGGACAGGGCCGCCTGCATCACCGCCCGCGCGATCGGCGCCGCCGCGCCGTTGCCGCTGATGTCGCCCCGGTCGGCCGACGCGTCCTCGACCACCACCGCCACGGCCACCTGCGGCAGCGCCGCGCCCTCGGCCCTGGCCCAGGAGATGAACCAGGCGTAGGGGGTCCCCGCGTTGCCCACCCCGTGCTGCGCGGTGCCGGTCTTGCCGCCGACCACCGCGCCGGGAATCGCGGCGTTGCGTCCCGTCCCGTTCTCCACCACCTTGACCATCAGCTCCTGCAGCCGGACGGCGGTGGCCGGGTTCATCGCCCGGCCGAGGCTGCGCCGGTCGCCGCGGCGGACCTGGGAGCCGTCGTCCTGGGTGGTGCGTTCCACCAGGTAGGGGTACTTGACCTCGCCGCCGTCCGCGACCGCCGCCGCCACCATCGCCATCTGCAGCGGGGTGGCCTTCGTGTTGAACTGCCCGATTGAGGACAGGGCCAACTGGTCCTGGCTCATGTCGGTGTCGAAGTTCGACCGGGACACCCACGAGGGCACCCGCAGCGCCTCACCGTTGAACCCGAAGCGGCGCGCCGCCTCCACCATGCCGCGCAGCCCGACCTGTACGCCGATCTTCGCCATCACCGTGTTGCAGGACCACTGCACCGCGTCCGCCATCGAGGCGTCCTCGCAGCCCGTGCCCGCGTTCGGCAGCAGGGTGCTGGTGCCCGGCAGCGGGTAGGGGTCGGGGGTCCGGGTCGGCGCGTCCACATCGGTGACCACGCCCGCGTCGAGGGCGGCCGCCGCCGTCACGATCTTGAAGGTGGAGCCGGGCGGGTACGTCTCGCGCAGCGCCCGGTTGAGCATCGGCCGGGCGGGGTCCGCGTTCAGGGCCGTCCAGGCCTCCTTGACCTTCGTACCCGTGCCGGAGAGCACGGCGGGGTCGTAGGAGGGGCTGCTGACCAGGGCGAGGATCTTCCCGGTGGCCGGCTCCACGGCGGCCACCGCCCCGCGCTTGCCCGCGAGACCGGTGTACGCGGCCTGCTGCACGGCGGCGCGCAGGGTGGTGACGGCGTTCCCGCCGGCGGGGCGGCCTCGGGAGAGTTCGTACCAGAGCGGGAAGGCCGAGAGCCCCGGGTCGGTGCCGGACAGGACGGCGTCCTCGGCGCGCTCCACGAAGCTGGTCCCGTACGTCTGGGAGGAGAAGCCGGTGACGGGCGCGTAGAGCGGGCCGTTCGCGTACGTCCGCTCGTAGCGCAGCAGTTGGCCACTGTCGCGGGATCCGGTGACGGGGCGCCCGTCGACCAGGATGTCCCCGCGCGGTTCGGCGTAGCGCTCGATGGCGGGGCGCTTGTTGGCCGGGTTCGCGCCGTAGGCGGCGGACTCCCACACCTGTACGCGGGCCATGTTGACCAGCAGGGCGACGAGCAGGAGGGCGCAGAAGTAGGCGCACCAGCGGATGTAGCGGATCACTCGGCCGGTTCCTTTTCGGGGCGGGGTCTGCGGGCGCTGTCGCTGAGCCGGACGAGCAGGGCGACGATGATCCAGTTGGTGACGACGGAGGAGCCGCCCTGTGCCAGGAAGGGCATGGCCATGCCGGTGAGCGGGATCAGGCCGGTGACACCGCCCGCGATGACGAACACCTGGAGCGCGACGATCGAGGCGAGCCCGGTGGCGAGCAGCCGCCCGAAGGGGTCGCGCAGCGCGAGCCCGACGCGGAAGCCCCGGGCGACGAGGAGCCCGTAGAGGAGCAGGATCGCGGCCAGGCCGACGAGGCCGAGCTCCTCGCCGGCGGTGGCGAGGATGAAGTCCGACTTGGCGGCGAAGCCGATGAGGAAGGACTGGCCGTGGCCGAGCCCGGCGCCGAGCAGGCCTCCGGCGCCGAAGGCGAAGAGGGACTGGGCGAGCTGGCCGGGGCCCTCGCCGCGCTCGATGGAGGCGAAAGGATTCAGCCAGTCGTCCACGCGGCTGTTCACGTGCGGCTCGAAGGTCCCGACGGCGTAGGCGCCGAGGGCGGCCAGCAGCAGTCCGATCGCGATCCAGCCGATCCGGCCGGTGGCGGTGAACAGCATGATCACGAACAGTCCGAAGAACAGCAGCGAGGTCCCCAGATCCCGCTCCAGGACCAGCACGCCGACACTGAGCAGCCAGATCGCCAGGATCGGGCCGAGGACCCGACCGGGGAGGAGCCGGAGCTTCCAGAAGAGCCTGCGGCCGGTGAGGGCGAGCGCCGTGCGGTTCGCGGCGAGGTAGGCGGCGAAGAACACCGCGAGCAGGATCTTGGCCAACTCCCCCGGCTGGAAGGAGAACCCGGCGAACCGGATCCAGATGTGCGCGCCGTTGACCGCCGGGAAGAAGACGGGGATCAGCATCAGGACGAGAGCCGTGACGACCGAGAGGTACGCGTAGCGCTGGAGCACCCGGTGGTCGCGGAGCAGCGCCACCACCAGCACGAAGAGCGCCACGCCCAGTGCGGACCACAGGAGTTGGTACCCGGCGGTGAGGTGCCCGGGGGTGGTCGCGTCGAGCCGCTGGATGAGGACGAGGCCGAGGCCGTTGAGCAGGACGGCGATCGGGAGCAGGAGGGGATCGGCGTACGGGGCGCGGATCCGGACGGCGAGGTGCGCGAGCAGGGCGGCCGCGCCGAGGCCGGCTGCGTAGCGGGTGGCGGAGCCGGGGATGCGGCCGGTGGTCGCGAGGCCGACGTAGAGGTGGCCGAGGACGGAGATCAGGACGGCGCCGACGAGGAGCGTCAGCTCGACACCGCGCCGCTTGGGGGCGCCGGCGCCGGGGGGCGGGGGCGGGGCGGGCTCCGCCACCTTTGCCGTCAGAGCGCTCATACACCGAAACGTAGCAAGCGCGTGGATGATATGTCCGCTTATGTCATAGTGTGCCGAAGAGTCGTCAAAAACGGTCGGAAGTGTCGAAAGTGAGGAGCCGAGGCGCATGGGACCTGTGGAATTCATCGTCCTCGCCTTCCCGGAGGAGCAGCTGCGGGCCCCGGCCGTCGAGGCCGTGATGGGGCTGCGCAAGACCGGGGTGGTCCGGCTGATCGACGGGATCGTGGCGACGCGGACGGCGTCGGGGGACGTGCTGGCGGCCGAGTTCGACGAATTCGTGGAGCTGCACGGGCTGCTGACGGGCCGGGACGTGGCGCGGCTGATCGGGCCGGAGGACGTGCAGGAGGCGGCTGGGCTGCTGGAGCGCGGGAGCTGCGCGCTACTGCTGGTGGTCGAGCACGTATGGGCCGAGGACGCGGCGGTCGCCGTACGGGCGGCGGGCGGCCGGATCGTGGGGTCGGTCCGCATCCCGCCGGACCGGGTCCCGGCGGACCCGCGGGCGGGGGTGGTCTGATGTTCATCCGCCCGATGGGAGTAACGGTCCGCCCGGCCGACCGCCCGGCGGGGCGCCCGCTGCTGCGCGGCCTGCTGGCGCGGGCGGCGGGCGCGGCGCAGGACACGGCGGGAGCGGTGGGCCCCGCCGAACCCCTGGCCGGGGCGCGGCCGCGGCACCCGGGGCCGGCCGTGCGGGAGCCCTGGCCCGCCGCGGCGGCGCGGGAACCCGAGCAGGAACCCGAGCAGGAACGCGAGCGGGAACCCGAGCAGGAACAGGCCCAGGAGCACTCCCAGGAACAGGAGCAGGAGCAGGAGCAGGAACAGGCCCAGGAGTCGGCGGCCGCGGTCCCGCCGTCCGGAACGGGCCCCTCGGCCGGCCTGGTGGCGGAGCTGACCCAACTGGCCGGCCTGGCCCGCGAGGGCCTGCTGACCCCGCAGGAGTTCACGACGGCCAAGGCCCGGCTGCTGCGCGGCTGACGGCGGCCCGGGACGGACGGCGGGGCCCGCGGCGAAGCCCCGTACGGCGGGGCGGGGGCGCATCCGGGAACGGACGCGGCCGGGCGGCTCGCCCCACCGCGGCTGGTTGACTGCGCCGTATGAATGCTGGTGATACGCCCTCGGAGGGCGCACCCCCTTTCGATCCCGAACTGAACGTCGTGCTCGCGAGCTTGGGGGACGCGGTACGAGAACCCCTCACCCCGGAGAACCTCGCCGCCGTGCAGCGGCGTGACCTCGCGACCCGGCCCCGGCCGACGGTCCGCGACCTCCGGGCCGACGGCCTCTTCGAGGTGGCCGAGGTGCGGGTGGCGGGGCGGGACGCCACCCTCCTGAGCGCCCGGCCCGCCGGGCTCACCGGGCCGCTCCCGCTGCTGTACTACATGCACGGCGGCGGAATGGTCCTGGGCAACGCCGCCTGCGTACTCCCCCAGCTGCTGCGCGAATGGGCCCTCCCGCTGGGCATCGCCGTCGTCTCCGTCGAGTACGGGCTCGCGCCGCGGGTGCGGTACCCGGTATTGGTGGAGGACTGCTACGCCGGGCTCGTACACGTTTCCTGGACGCGATGAAGGACGGAGACGTCGGCGGGCGCCAGGAGCTGCCGGCGGCCGACGTCCAACTGGTCGGGGACAGCGGCGGCAGGGCCCCGCAGCTGGTGAAGGCGATCACCGGCGCGGAGAAGGTGGCCCGCCTGCTCGCCTCGGTCTTCCCCTGGATGCCGCGCATCGGTGTCACCTGCGAGCCGCACGACGTGAACGGCCGGCCGGGCGCGATCTCCCGCGACGCGGACGGCAGGGTGCTCCACGTCCTGTCCTTCGAGGTCATGGACGGCCGGATCCGGACGATCCGCTCGGTGGCCAACCCGGACAAGCTCGGCCACCTCGGCCCGGTGGCGGACGCGTGGGCGGTCGACCGCGAGCTCAGGCGGGCGCGGCGCACGGTGCGGTAAGCGCGGCGCGGGCAGGGCGGGGCGGCGGGGGCGGCGATGCGGGGGCAGGTTGGGGGCGGGACGGGGGCGGGCCACCCCCAACCGGGTGGCCCCCGCCGACCGGCCGACTCCGTTGGGCGATTTGTCATACCGGGCGTGGCAGCATCGGTCGCCTCGGAGGTGATCCCATGTCATATCGGCTGTCCCCTCGGCCGCTTCGCGCCGCCTGCATCGCCGCAGTGCTCCTCCTCGCCGGGCCGGTCCCGCACGCCGGTGCCGAACCGGGGCTCCCCGAAGGGGAGTCCGTCGGGGTACTGCTCACCCGCCTTCAGGGCCTTTACCAGAAGGCCGAGGAGGCCACCGAGGCGTACAACTCCACCGAGGTGGCCCTCAGGGCCGGCCGGGCGGAGGAGCGGCTGCGCACCGCCGACCTCGGCCGGGCCCGTACGGCCCTGGATTCCGAGAAGGCCCTCGCCGGGCGGCTGGCCCGGGAGCAGTACCAGGGTGGCCGGGGTCTGTCCCCCTA
Source organism: Streptomyces sp. NPDC097617 (assembly GCF_044761485.1). Lineage (NCBI taxonomy): Bacteria > Bacillati > Actinomycetota > Actinomycetes > Kitasatosporales > Streptomycetaceae > Streptomyces > Streptomyces sp. NPDC097617. The sequence continues at coordinate 66,033 of NZ_JBIWCL010000028.1, read as the reverse complement.
CGCCCGGATGCTGCTCGCCGGGAACCCTCAGGCGGCCCTGGACCAGCGCCGGCTCGCCGCCCGCGAGGGCGCGCGGCGCGCTGGCGTACTGGCCCGGCTCGCACGGGGCGAGAAGGAGGCCGACGCGCTGGCCGCCCGGGCCCGCACGTCCCTGGACACCCGCCGGACCCTCGCCGCGCGGCAGAAGCTCCACCAGGACGAGGTCGCGGCGCAGCTCAAGGAGGTCGAGCGGGTCCTCGCCGCCCTGACCCCGGATCAGCTGACCCTGCTCGGCGCGAAGGAGGCCGAGAACACCGCCGCGGCGCAGCGGAACCTGGTCGACTCGGGCCGGCTCCCCACCCGTACGGGCACCCCCACGGCGGCCGGCGGCGCGGCCCTCACCTATGCGGCGGCCCAGATCGGCAAGCCGTACGTCTGGGGCGCCGAGGGGCCGGGGTCCTTCGACTGCTCCGGGCTGACCTCGCAGGCCTGGGCGCACGCAGGGCGCTCCATCCCCCGGACCAGCCAGGAGCAGTGGGCGCAGCTGCCGAAGGTGCCGCTGGACGAGCTGCGGCCGGGCGACCTGGTGGTCTATTTCCCCAAGGCCACCCACGTGGGCCTGTACGTCGGTGACGGCAAGGTGATCCAGGCGCCGCGGCCCGGCGCCCGCGTCAAGGTCTCGCCGATCGCCGCGAACCCGCTGCTGGGGGCCGTCCGCCCGGACCCGGACGGGGCCCCGCTCACGGAGTTCACCCCGCCCGCGCTGCCGGAGGCACCGGCGGCGGAGGCGGGGGACGACAGCGGTTACTCCGCCGAGGAGGCCCCGGAGGCGGAAGCGGAAGCAGAGGAAGCGGGGGCGGCGGAGGCGACCTCGGCCAGGTAGTCGGCCGCGTCCTCGGGGTCGTAGAAGTACGCGTCGAAGTCGGCCGGGTTGTCGAAGCCGTTGGCGAATCGATTCGCCACCGGCTGGAGCTGCCCGGCCGCCCCGATCAGGTTCAGTACGTGCTCCGGCGGGACGCCCAGCATCGCGTTCGTCCACTGGGTGACCGGCTTGCCCGTGGTGAACCAGAACTTGTCGAAGGTGGCCTTCATCCACGCCTCGTCGAACGGCTTGTCCCCGTGCATCAGGATCGACGACAGGTACGAGGCGGCGCACTTCGCGGCGGAGTTCGAGCCCTGGCCGGTGATCGGGTCGTTCGCGACGACCACGTCCGCGACGCCCAGCACCAGGCCCCCGCCGGGCAGGCGCCCGATCGGGTTGCGGACGACCGGCGCGTAGCGCCCGGCGAGCGTGGCGCCCGCGTCCGTCAGCTCCACGTTCGTCGCCCGGGCGTACTCCCACGGCGTGAAGGTCTCCATCAGCTCCAGCGTGAGCGCCAGGTGGTCCGCCGGGTCCTTGACGCCCTTGAAGGCGTCCACCGGACCGCCCGGGACGCCCTCCCAGAAGAGGATGTCGGCCCGGCCGGAGGTGGTCAGGGTCGGCATGACGAACAGCTCGCCGACGCCCGGGACCAGGTTGCAGCGGACCGCCTCCGTCTCCGGGTGCTCCGGGCGGGGGCCGAGGCCGTGCACGTAGGAGACGGCGAGCGCGCGCTGCGGGGCGTCGTAGGGGGAACGCGCCGCGTCCCGCTCGAACATCGAGACCAGCTCGCCCTTGCCGGCGGCGACGAGCACCAGGTCATAGGTGCGGGAGAAGAAGTCGAGGTCGGCGACGGAGGCCCCGTGGATGACCAGCTGCCCGCCCCGCTGCACGAAGGTGTCGAGCCAGCCGGCCATCTTCACGCGCTGGTCGACGGACTGCGCGAACCCCTTGAGCGTGCCGAGCCAGTCGACGGCCCGGCCGGAATCGGGGGCGGCGACGGAGACGCCGAGGCCCTCGATCTTCGGCGCCTGCCGGTCCCAGAAGTTGATCCGGAGGTCCCGCTCGTGCTGCAGCGCCGTGTCGAACATGCACTGCGTGGACATGACCCGCCCGGCGCGGATCTCGTCCGCCGTCCGGTTGGACATGAGGGTGACCTCGTACCCCTTCGACTGGAGTCCGAGTGCGAGCTGGAGACCGGACTGGCCGGCTCCCACGACGAGTATCTTGCGCATCTCTCACGTCTCTGTTCGGGGGTGCTCTATTCGGGAGTGGCGTCGAGCGCGTGGCCCACCAGGGCGAGCAGGGATTCGACCACCGTGTCGCGGCGCCTCGCATCCATGATCACCACGGGCGCGTGGGGCGGGATGCCGAGCGCCTCGCGCACGTCCTCGGGCTCGTACGACTGCGAACCGTCGAAGTGGTTGACGGCGACGGCGTACGGGAGCCCGCAGCTCTCGAAGTAGTCGAGGGCCGGGAAGCAGTCGCGCAGGCGGCGGGTGTCGGCCAGGACGAGACCGCCGATGGCCCCGCGCACCAGGTCGTCCCACATGAACCAGAAGCGCTCCTGGCCGGGGGTCCCGTACACGTAGAGGACGAGGTCGTCGTCGAGGGTGATGCGGCCGAAGTCCATGGCGACGGTGGTGGTCTTCTTGTCCGGGGTGCCGGACAGGTCGTCCGTCGGGGCGCCGGCCCGGGTCATCACCGCCTCGGTACGCAGCGGGGTGATCTCGGAGACCGAGGAGACGAAGGTGGTCTTGCCGACGCCGAAGCCGCCCGCGACCAGCACCTTGACGGCGACGGGTGCGCGGGAGCGGTCGTACTGCCAGGCCTGGACCGGTTCGTCGTCGTCCGACGGCGCCAGGGACACGGGATGGTCAGAGACGGCGAAGACCACTGAGCACCCTTTCCAGCAGCGCACGTTCGGGGCGGCCGGTGCCGTGGCCCGTTCCGTAGACGCGGAGCCTGCCCTGGTCCGCGAGGTCGCTGACCAGGACGCGGACCACGCCGAGCGGAAGCCCCAGGAGCGCGGCTATCTCGGCGATCGTGCGCATGCGGCGGCAGACCTCGACGATGGCGGGCATCTCCGGCATGCGGTCGGGCTTCTGCGGCTCCGACACCTTCGTGTCCAGGGCGGCCACGAACGTTTCGACGAGCAGGACCTGCGTGAACCGGGTCCGGCCGCCCGTGAGGGAGTACGGGCGGACGCGGGCGGGGCGGCGGTCGGCGCCGCGTATCGGCAGCCGGTCGGAGGCCGTACTCCTCACGGGGTGTTCTCCATCGACTGGCGCAGCTCGCTGCGGACTTCGGGGGTCAGGACATGGCCGGCACGGCCGACGAACAGGGCCATGTGGTAGGCGACGACGCTCATGTCGCAGTCGGGAGTGGCGTGCACGCCCAGCAGCGAGCCGTCGCTGATGGCCATCACGAAGACGGAGCCGTGCTCCATCGCGACCATCGTCTGCTTGACCGCGCCGGTCTCCATGAGCGCGGCGGCGCCCGTGGTGAGGCTGCCGAGGCCGGAGACGATGGTGGCGAGGTCGGCGGACGCGCCGCGCGGGCCCTTGGCCCGGGGCTCGACCGGTGGCTCGGGTGCGCCCGCTCCCGGGTCCGAGGACAGGAGCAGCAGCCCGTCCGAGGAGACGACGGCGACGGAGTTGACGCCGGGCACCTCCTCGACCAGGTCGGTCAGCAGCCACTGCAGGTTGCGGGCCTGGATGCTCAGTCCGTACGTACTGGGCGCGGTCATGTGCGTGCCTCCTGTGCGGTGTCCCCCCGGTCGGTCTTGCTCTGGCCCTGCCTCTGCGTGTGCGGCTGCCCCTGGTCGAGGGCTTGGTCGAGCGCCTGGTCCTGCGCGAGTTCGGCGGCGGCGACGCGCCGGCCGTCCTGGGCTCCCTGGTAGAAGCCCCCGAGCCGGCGCCGCAACTCCTCGGCGTCGACCCGGCGCGGCGGCTCGGGCGGTCCGTCGTCACGGGCGTCGCGCTTGGCGGGAACGGCGCGCGGGGTCCGCCTCGGCAGGCCCTTGTCGGTGACGGCTCCGTCGCCCTCGGCCTGGTCGGCAGGGTGGCTGCCCTGGCGGGGGAGCCAGTTGCCCTCGGCCGGGGCGTGGGTGTGCGGGTCCGCCTCCGGTTCTGTTTCCCGTACGTCGGCCACGGGTGCGGCGTCGTGCGCCGCGGCCCCGATCCCCTCGGCGGGGTCCGGCGCCCCGAGGGCGACCTGCTCGGCGTCGGGGACGACCCGCGCGAGCAGCTGTTCCTCAGGGGTGGGCGCGTCCCCTGCCGGGGGCGCGGCCACGAACACCTGGTCGGCGGGCGGCAGTCCGGCCGCGGCGGGCACGTCGGCGAACGGATCCGCCCCGGGCGCGTCGGCGAACGGACCGGCCCCGGGCGCCTCGGCGAACGGGTCCGCCTCGGCCGGGGCGTCGGCCACGACGGCGGGGCCCGCCAGTGCCTCGGCCAGGGTGATCGGGACCGCCGCGACGGCGGGCTCCGGCGCCGGCTCCGGGTCCGCCCCCGGATCGGGCTCGGGCTCGGGCTCGGCGGCAGCCGGGACCGACGGCTCGACGGGAGCGGCCTCGGCCACCACCTCGGCCTCCGCGCCCGCTCCCGCGTTGGCTTCGGCTTCGGCTTCGGCGTCCGCCTCCGTGTCCGGGGCGGCATGCGCGCCCCGTCGCCGCGCCGGCAGCGTGTTCTCGTTGGCCTCCGCTATCACGCCGGGCAGCCGCAGGGCGGGTCCGCCCGGCGTGGCCAGGACGTGCACCGGGGAGACCACCGGGGTGGTGGGCAGCAGCGTCGCCGGGACGACCACCAGGGCCTCGGTCCCGCCGTGCCGCCCGGCGCGCAGCTCCGCGGTGACGCCGTGCCGGGCGGCGAGCCGCCCGGCCACGTACAGGCCGAGGCCGAGGCCGTGTTCCGCCTCGGGTTCCTCGTCGTAGGCCTCGGGCGTGGACAGCCGGGTGTTCAGCGCCTCCAGGCGGTCCCCGGTGACGCCGATGCCCTCGTCCACGACGGACAGCACCACGTCGCCGGAGCCCTGGAGCCAGCCGGACACCTTCACCTTGACCTCCGGCGGCGAGAACGTGGTCGCGTTCTCCAGCAGCTCGGCGAGCACGTGCGAGATGTCGTCGGCCGCGTGCCCCGCGATCTGGGTGTACGAGGGCAGCGCGGCGAGTTCGACCCGCTCGTAGCGCTCGATCTCGCTGACCGCGGCCCGCATGACATCGACGAGCGGCACCGGCAGTCCCTGCCCGTGGCCGTGCTCCTGCCCGGAGAGGACCAGCAGGTTCTCGTTGTGGCGGCGCATCACGGTCGCGAGGTGGTCCAGCTTGAAGAGGGTCGCCAGGCGGTCGGAGTCCTGCTCCTTGGATTCCAGCTCCTCGATGACCGCGAGCTGGCGTTCCACCAGGCCCAGGGTCCGCAGCGACAGCGAGACGGAGGTCGTCGACATGATGCGCCGGTGCTCCTCCAGCCCCGCCCGCAGCTTCGTCAGCTCCTCCTCCAGCACGTCCCGGCCGGCGGCGAGGGCCTCGTTGCGGCCGATGATCCGGCGGCGGTCGGCGTCGAGCCCGGCGATCCGGGTGTGCAGGGAGACCGTCTGGTCGCGCACCGCGTTGAGGTGGCGCACGACCTCGGCGAACTCGTCGTTGCGGCCGGTGAAGCGCACCGGTTCCACGGAGCCCTCCGGCGTCGCCAGCCGCTGCGCGCCGCGGCGCAGGACCGACAGCGGCCGGGTGAGGGAGCGCGCAACGGCGGTCGAGATGCCGACGGCGACCACGAACAGCACGCCCATCAGGGCGATCATGATTTCGAGCCGGGTCACGTCGTCGTCGCGCAGGGAGGCCAGGGCGGTGGCCCGTTCACCCGCGAGGGTGGCCTCCACGGTCCGCATGCGGTCGATGCGCGCCGTGAGCGCCGGGGCCACGGTGGCTCCGTCGGTCTTGCGGTCGGCGGTGCTCAGGGTGGGCCGGTCGGTGAGCCGCTTGAGGAAGTCGTCGGCCGCCTTGACCTCGGGGCCGGTGACGGTGACGGCCAGGGTCTGGCGCACCTCGGGCCGCGCGGCCCGCGCGAAGTCGTCGAGGGCGGCCTGTTCCCGTACGCGCGCCCGCTGGGCGGCGGTGGTGAGTTCGTCGACCACGGCCGAGTTGGGGGGCTGATCGCCGCGGGGGACGGCCAGAGCGGCGAGCAGCAGTCCACGGGTGGCCGAGGCCTGTTCCACGGCCTGGCCCAGCGGGGCCAGCGGACGGGTGGTGACGAGGGCGGCTTCGGCGCGCGGCGGGGTCAGTTCGGCGAGCCGGACGCCCGGCGCGAGGATTTCCGCGATGACCGCGGCGTAGGCCTGGTGGGCGGCGAGGGCGCTGCCCTTGCCGTCGACGGCCTCGCCGCGGACGGCCCGGACCCGGGCCAGGGTGCCGGCGGTCGCCTCGTCGGCCTCGGCCTGGACCTCGGCGAGCTGCCGGTCGGTGCGGGCCGTGCGCTCCTGGACGGGCGTCCGGGCGCCGCCGGGGCGGCCCTTCGCGGCGTACTCGACGACGGTGTCGCGCTCGTCGGCGAGGAGGTGCGCGAGGGTGAGGGTCTGCCGGCTCTGGTCCGCGAGGGTGACCAGGCGCTGGGAGTCGTTCAGTTCTCTCGTTGCGGAGACGACGGCTGGCGCGCCTGCCGCGAGGACGGTGAGGCCCGCGACGGCGACGCCGATGACCAGCCTGCGGCGCACGCGGACGCGGCGTCCTGCGGGGGCCGGGCCGTCGGCGGCGGTGCCGTTCTTCCGAGACCGCTTCTTCTGCACCGGTGCTCGCAATCCTGTACGTGTGCTCTAGCTCGTCTACTCGTGTGGCCGAGGTAACGGCCGGTCAACAAGTAAACGCCCCCTGCCCCCTCGTACCGCCTCAGACCTTTGCAGCGTGTTGGGGAGAGAGCCGCACATCGCCCACCCGGCCACTCGAAGGAGTGAACATCACGGATGAGTTGCCGACCAACTCGGGCACCCCGTGTCAGAGCGCCGCCATGGACAGGTGGTTGAAAGATCGATAGGGGCTTTGGCAGTATGCCCGCCCACATGGGTGGCCCGCCGCCCCGGCCCCCGCGGCCCGTGTCCGCGAACTCCGCGCCCGCTGCGCCGATCCGCCTCCGTTTTGGTACGTACCTGCCCGCGCTCTCCGCCCCTCGCGCGGCAGAATGCCGGTATGCGCATCGACCTCGCCTCGGCCCCCGGCCACCAGGAACGCCCCAATGAGGACTGGGTGTCGGCCGCGGTCCCCGCTTCGGGCGGCGGCGTGCTCGTGGTTCTGGACGGCGTCACGCCGCCGGCCGGCGATGACGGGTGCGTGCACGGAGTGCCCTGGTTCGCGGCCCGGCTCGGCGGCCGATTGACCGAACTGTCCGGATCGCGGCGGGACATGCCGCTCGATCAGGTTCTGGCCGAGTCCGTCCGCGCCACGGCCGACGCCCACCGCGACACCTGTGACCTTTCTCACGTGCGAACCCCGCAGGCGACGGTCGTCGTGGTCCGCTGGGACGCGCGGTACGTGGAGCACCTCGTCCTCTCGGACTCCGTACTGCTCCTGCAGGCACCCGGGGGCGAGGTGACGGCGGTGCTCGACGACCGGCTGGACCGGATCCCGCGGGAGGTACTGGGCTCGGTGGCCGCGACGGACGCCCTGCGCAACGCGGAGGGCGGCTTCTTCACGGCGGCCGCGGACCCGGCGGTGGCGGCCCGGGCGGTGACGGGGCGCACCCCGCGCGGGCGGGTGCGGGCGGTGGCCGCGCTCACGGACGGGGCGAGCCGGTGGACGGACACCTTCGGGGAGGGCGACTGGGCGGATTGCCTGGCGGTGCTGCGGAAAGAGGGTGCGCGGGGCCTGATCGACCGGGTGCGCGCCGTCGAGTCCGACCCGGCCCGTCCGTCGGCCCGGTACAAGCGGCACGACGACGCCTCGGCTGTCTACGCGGAGCTCTGAGCGCTCCCGGCGCCCAGCCCCGCACCACGGGGCGTTTCCCTACTCCGCGCCCGCGTTCAACTGGTTCAGCAGCCGGGCCAGTTCCGCCACCTCGCCGCGGTCCCAGTCGGCGAGCTTGCGCATGTACTGCTCGCGCCGCGCGCCCCGGACCCGCAGGAAGCGCTCCCGGCCCTCCTCGGTGAGGCCCACCAGGGAGGCCCGGCCGTCGGCGGGGTCCGGCTCGCGGGCCACCAGACCCAGCACCTCCAGGGCCCGCAGCTGCCGGCTCATGGTGGCCTTGCCGACCCCGAAGTAGGCGGCGAGCTCGGTGGCCCGCTGCCGGCCGGCCGCCTCCAGGCGTACGAGGAGCCCGTACGCGGCCGGTTCCAGCTCGGGGTGGAGCTCGCGGGCCATCTCGCCGGAGGAGGCGCGGGCCCGTCGGAGGAAGACGGACAGCTCCCGCTCCAGGGCAAGGAACTCCTGGTCTTCGCTCCCGTGCACGTCCTGCTCCTTCGATGGTGTGTGGCACCTCGGTGGGTGCGGGACCAGTATTTCGCAGCGGGTGCGCCGACGACCCGGTACCCCGCCGGAGCGGGACACCGGGCCGTGCGCGGTCGGCGTGTCGGGTGCTCAGGCCACTGCGGTGACCGGAGCCTGCGCGCGGGCCAGGGCGAGCTCCAGGACCTGGCGCACGTCGGTCACCGGGTGCACCTCCAGTCCTGCCAGTACCTCCGCCGGGACATCGTCCAGGTCGGCCTCGTTGCGCTTCGGGATGATGACGGTGGTCAGCCCGGCCCGGTGCGCGGCGAGCAGCTTCTGCTTCACCCCGCCGATCGGCAGGACCCGCCCGGTCAGCGAGACCTCGCCGGTCATGGCCACGTCCGTGCGCACCTGCCGCCCGGAGAGCAGCGAGGCGAGTGCGGTGGTCATCGTGATGCCCGCGCTCGGGCCGTCCTTGGGCACGGCGCCCGCCGGGAAGTGGATGTGCACGCCCCGGTCCTTCAGGTCGGCGACCGGCAGCTCCAGTTCCGCGCCGTGCGAGCGCAGGAAGCTCAGCGCGATCTGCGCCGACTCCTTCATGACGTCGCCGAGCTGGCCGGTGAGGGTCAGGCCGGCCGCGCCCGTCTCCGGGTCGGCGAGCGAGGCCTCCACGAACAGCACGTCGCCGCCCGCGCCGGTGACCGCGAGGCCGGTGGCCACGCCGGGGACGGCGGTGCGCCGCTCGGCCGGGTCCTGGGCGGACTCGGGCACGTGGTGCGGGCGCCCGATCAGCCCCCGCAGATCGTCCGCGCCGATGCTGAAGGGCAGTTCCCGGTCCCCCAGCTCGTGCTGCGAGGCGACCTTGCGCAGCAGGCGGGCGAGGGACCGCTCCAGGGTGCGTACGCCCGCCTCGCGGGTGTACTCGCCGGCCAGCCTGCGCAGGGCGGCCTCCTCCAGGACCACCTCGTCGGCGCCGAGCCCGGCGCGCTCCAGCTGGCGGGGCAGCAGGTGGTCGCGGGCGATGACGACCTTCTCGTCCTCGGTGTACCCGTCGAGGCGGACGAGCTCCATCCGGTCGGCCAGGGCCTCGGGGATGGCCTCCAGGACGTTGGCGGTGGCCAGGAAGACGACGTCGCTGAGGTCGAGTTCCACCTCCAGGTAGTGGTCGCGGAAGGTGTGGTTCTGCGCCGGGTCCAGGACCTCCAGCAGGGCGGCCGCCGGGTCGCCGCGGAAGTCGGAGCCCACCTTGTCGATCTCGTCGAGGAGGACCACCGGGTTCATCGACCCGGCCTCCTTGATGGCCCGGACGATCCGGCCGGGCAGGGCGCCGACGTAGGTCCGGCGGTGGCCGCGGATCTCGGCCTCGTCCCGTACGCCGCCGAGCGCGACGCGGACGAACTTGCGGCCCATGGCGTGCGCCACGCTTTCACCGAGCGAGGTCTTTCCGACTCCGGGAGGACCGACCAGCGCCAGCACGGCGCCGCCCCGGCGACCGCCGATGACGCCCATGCCGCGCTCGCCGCGCCGCTTGCGGACGGCGAGGTACTCGGTGATGCGGTCCTTCACGTCGCTGAGGCCCGCGTGCTCGGCGTCGAGCACCGCCCGGGCGCCGCGGATGTCGTACGCGTCCTCGGTGCGCTCGTTCCAGGGCAGTTCCAGCACGGTGTCCAGCCAGGTCCGGATCCAGGAGCCCTCGGGGCTCTGGTCGCTGGACCGCTCCAGCTTGTCGACCTCCTTGAGCGCGGCCTCCCGTACCTTCTCGGGGAGGTCGGCGGACTCGACGCGGGCCCGGTAGTCGTCGGACTCCTCGCCGTCCTGCTCGCCGTTCAGCTCGCGCAGTTCCTTGCGTACGGCCTCCAGCTGCCGCCGGAGCAGGAACTCGCGCTGCTGCTTGTCGACGCCGTCCTGGACGTCCTTGGCGATGGACTCGGCCACGTCCTGCTCGGCGAGGTGGTCGCTGAGGGCCTTGATCGCGAGCTTCAGGCGGGCGACCGGGTCGGCCGTCTCCAGCAGTTCGACCTTCTGCCCGACCGTCAGGAAGGGCGAGTACCCGGAGTTGTCCGCGAGCGCGGACACGCCTTCGATCTGCTGGACCCGGTCCACGACCTGCCAGGCCCCGCGCTTCTTGAGCCAGCTGGTGGCGAGCGCCTTGTACTCCTTGACGAGCTCGGCGACCGCTCCGGGCAGCGGATCGGGCACCGCCTCGTCCACGGTCTCGCCCTCGACCCAGAGCGCGGCGCCGGGGCCGGTGGTCCCGGCGCCGATACGGACCCGGCCGAGGCCGCGGATCAGCGCGCCGGGGTCGCCGCCCGAGAGCCGGCCGACCTGCTCGACGGTCCCGAGCACACCGGTCGCGGCGTACGTCCCGTCGATGCGCGGCACGAGCAGCACCCGCGGCTTCCCGCTGCCGCTCGTCCCGGCGGCGGCCTGCGCGGCCTCCACGGCGGCGCGCACCTCCGCGTCGGAGAGGTCCAGCGGAACGACCATTGCGGGCAGCACGACCTCGTCGTCGAGCGGCAGCACGGGCAGGGTGAGTGTGACGGACGTCGAAGCCATGATCTTCCCTCCGGCAGTGAAGTTGAGCTATGCCGACTCAATGCATGTGCGTCGCCCGATGTTCCCCCCACGCCGTTCGCCCGCGGCGAACGCGTCAGACGGCGGAGATGCGGACGTCGCCGGAGGTGGTCTTCGCCGAGAGGCGGGAGGGGGCGGAGGCGTCGTCGGGGAGGGTGACGTCGCGGTCGCCGGAGGTGGTGGAAACCGCGAGCCGGTACGGGGCCGCGGGAACCTTCAGGGTGACGTTGCCCGAGGTGGTCTCGGCGAGCACCGAGGACGGCGCCTTCGCGAAGTCCAGCCGGACGTCGCCCGAGTCGGAGTGGACGTCGGCGCCCGGGGCGGACAGGCCGGTGGCGGTGATGTCGCCGGAGGAGGTACGGATCGTCAGCGGGTCGCCGATCCGCTCGGCCCGCACCGTGCCGGAGTCGGCCGTCACCCCGGCCGCCGCCACGCCCGTCACCGTGATGGCGCCGCTGCTGCTCTCCAGTTCGACCGTGGCGGCGGCCGGGACCTCGAGGCGGTAGTCGACGTAGCAGCTCTCGGAGCAGCCGTCGGTGAAGGTCAGTACGCCGGCGGTGACCTTCTGGCCGGGGGTCGGCGCGGCGCCGTCGCGGTAGTGGACGGTGCGGCGGATCGTGACGGCGGGGCCGCTCGCGGGGGTGACCTCGATCGAGCCGGCCCGGGCCCCGGTCACCCGCACCACGGTGACCGCCTCGGTGACCGTGGCGTCGGCGGTCGCGGTCTTGCGCGCGCCGTCCTTCGGACCGTCAGGGAAGGAGCAGCCGGCCAGCAGGAGGCCGGCCCCGAGGGCGGCGATCGTGGTGCGGGCGACGCGGACCGATGTGGTGTGTGAGGTCATGCCCGATTCTCGGGCGGCGCAGGCCCCCCGGCCGATGGGGCGCGTACCCGGACCCCGGTGGGGTTAACCCCCGCCCGCCCGCTGCCCGTTCGTCGTGACGGGGAGCTCCGATGGCATGCCCCACTCGCTCCAGGAACCGTCGTACACCGCGAGCTCCCGGTACCCGGCGAGGGTCGCGCCGAGGGCCAGTACGCAGGCGGTCACCCCGGAGCCGCAGCTGAAGTAGAGCCGCTCCCGGTCCCCGGCCGGCTCCCGGAAGGCCGCGCGCAGTTCCCCGGCGGGGCGCATCAGCCCGGCCCCGTCCAGGAGTTCGCCGAACGGCAGGTTGAGCGCGCCCGGCATATGGCCGCCGCGCAGGCCCGGCCTGGGTTCGGGGGCGGTGCCCTCGAACCGCCCCCGGGTGCGGGCGTCCAGGACGGCGGCGGCCGGATCGGCCAGGGCTCGCTGGACGGTGGCGCTGTCGACCAGCAGGCCGGGCCGGGGCCGGGCGGTGAAGGAGCCGCGCGGGCCCCCGTACGCGGGGCCGGTGGCCTCGACGGACAGACCGGCGGCCGTCCAGGCGGGCAGTCCCCCGTCGAGGACGGCGGCCCGGTCGAAGCCCATGGCGCGCAGCATCCACCAGGCGCGGGCGCTGGAGTACAGGCCGGCGCCGTCGTAGACGACGACGGTGTCCGAGTCCTCGACGCCGAGGGCCCGCACGGCCTCGGTGAACTCCGGGGCCCCGGGCATGCTGTGCGGGGCCGGTGCGGTGTGGTCGGACAGGTCCCCGTCGAGGTCGAAGGGGCGGGCGCCGGGGATCCGGTGCCCGGCGCCACGGTGGGCGCCGACGGAGGCGTCGAGGAGGACGAGTCCGGGCGCGCCCAACCGCCGGGCGAGCCAGTCCACCCCGACCAGCGGGCCCGGCAGCGCTCCGGGCAGTGCTTCGGGCAGTGCTTCGGGCAGGCCTTCCGGCCGTGCTTCGGGCAGGGCTTCGGGCGTCATGTGGTGGGGCGTGGTCATGCGGCACCTCCGGCTCGACGGCACAGGTCGCCCCATCCTCCGACGCGGCCAGGACCCGCTCCGACGGCGGGGGGGCGGGGCCGGGGGTCGGGACGGGCCGGGGGTCGGGCCAGGGCGGGGCCCGGGGGGTCAGGGGCAGGTGCCCGGGCGGCCGTAGACCGCGACCCGGGCGCCGCGCACCCCGGTCATCGAGCACAGGTCGAAGCGGGCGGCCAGCTCCTCCCGTTTGACCGCCTCCTTCGGGTACGGGTCCAGCGGCTGGCCCGCCGGGTCCAGCAGGGCGATCACCCGGGGCGAGTCGAGCAGCGCCGCGCGGATCCGCTCCGGGGGCAGCTCGGTGCCCTGGAGGCTGCGCGAGGACGTCGGTGTGCGGTCCAGGGCCACGTCGCGCAGCTCCCCGTAGACCTCCGGGGAGGACAGCAGCCACTCGCGCCGGCGCGCGGGCATGAAGACCACCGCGTCCCCCGGCCGCGCCCGTTCGCGGACGGCGGCGGCCACCGCGAGTGCGTCGTCCTTGCGGCTCTCCGGCGTGCGCAGCCACACCGACCAGACGCCGGCCCCGGCCAGGAGGGCGCCCGCCAGCACCCACGGCCACCAGCCGCGGGCCGTCGCGAGCCGGGCGCCCGCCAGCAGGGCGAGCCCGGCCAGCGCGTAGAGCACGTACCGGTCGACGTACCAGGGGTTGAACAGCGAGACGACCATCAGCAGCCCGGGCGGCAGCAGGACGAGCGGGAGCGCCACCCGTACGAGGTCCCCCGGCGCCCCCCGCGCGAGCAGCAGGGCCGCTGCGGCCACCACCGCGTACGCGGCCCAGTCCTGCCAGCCCGGGCGCCCGAGCCAGCCGAGCTGCTGCTCGGCCTGCCGGGCGCTCAGCACGGCCAGCGGCAGCAGCAGGGCGACCACGGCCGCCGCGCTCCACCGCCAGCCGCGCGAGCGCCGGGCGGTGAAGGCGTGGGCGAGCAGGGCCAGGGCCGCGAACTCGTGCAGCCAGCAGCCGAGCAGCAGCACCGCGGTGTACGCCACCCACCGCTCGCACAGCATCAGGTACGTGGCCCACACGACGGCGGCGGCGACGAAGGCGTACGACCGCCCTTCCTGGGCGTACATCTGCACGGGCGGGAGTACGGCGTACACGCAGCCCGCGAGGAGCGCGGCCCGCTCCCCCACCAGCCGGTGGGCGATCGCGGCCACCCCGGCGGCCGCGAGGGCGGTGGCGGCGACGGAGGGCAGCCGCAGCGCCCACAGGCCGCCGTCCCAGGCCTGGAAGACCCCGTGCATGAGCAGGTAGTACAGGCCGTGCACGGCGTCGACCCCGCCCAGCAGCTCCGCGATCCGGCCCAGCGGCCGGTGGGCCACCTGCCAGGTGACGGACTCGTCGCGCCACATGCTGGCGCCGCGCTCCAGGCCCCACAGGCCGAGGAGCACGGCGATCAGCGGCGGGAGCAGCCGCCAGGGGGCGATCCGGCTGATGGCGGCCTCCGCGTGCTGTCGGAACGGGTGTGCGGACTCCATACTCGGGGTTGGACCCGAGTCCCTGCGGAGGTGGGTGTGCACGCGTGGAGAGCGGTGGCGGCGGCGGTGCTGAGCGCGGTGGTCCTGGCGGGCTGCGGACCCACCGGTTCCGGGGGCGGTGACGACGCGCCCCCGAAGGCCTCCACGGAGCCCGCCGCGAGCGCGCGTACGAGCACGGGCCCGCCCGCCGACCCGAGTGCGAGCCCGCCCGCGAGCACGAGTACGGGTGCGTCCGCGAGCCCCACGGTCGGCCGGCTCCCCGCCCCCGGCGAGACCCTGGTCCGAGTCACGCGGAGCGGCGGCTTCGCGGGGCGGACCCACACCCTCGTGGTCAAGGGCGACGGCTCCTTCACCCGGCTGGACGCCGGGGCACGGCCGACGGGCACCGGCAAGCTGTCCGAGGCGGAGCTCAGGGGCCTGCGCACCGCCCTGCGGGAGGCGGACTTCGCCCGGCTTCCCCGGATCGCGACCGGCGGCCCCACGATCTACGACGGGTTCTCCTACGCCTTCGTGCACGACGGCCACGAGGTGGCGGGCGACCAGGGGTCGCTGCCGGACTCCCTGACGAAGGTGCTGGACGCGCTCCCCTCGTTCACCGGCGACGGCGAAACGCCCTAGCGGCCCTTGCGCCGGCCCTGCCCGATCGGCACGGCACCGGCTAGTCCTCGCCCGGCGGGACGTCCGGCAGGCCCGTCCCGGCGACCGAGATGTCCCGCAGCAGGCGGTCCAGGAAGCCGCGCAGCCGGGCCGGCATGTCCACGTTCGCGGGCGCCAGCACCCACTGGATCTGGAGGCCGTCCATGACGGCGAGGGTCTCCCGGCCGACGGCGTCGCAGTCGGTGCCGGGGCGCAGTTCGCCGCGGGCGACGCCGGCCTCCAGCAGGTCGACGGTGTGGCCGAGCACCCGGGCGTACCGCTGCGTGAAGTACGCGTGGGCGGGGTGGCCGGGATTGCCGGACTCGCCGACCAGGGTGTTGAACATCCGGACGATGCCGGGCCGCCGCGCGTTGTCGGCGGCGAGGTCCACGACGGTGGCGAAGTGGGCGGCGACCGACGCGGCGGGCTCACTGAACAGCCGCTCCACATCGTGCTGCTCGCTCTGGGCGAGGACCGAGAGCAGCAGGTCCTCCTTGCCGCGGAAGTGGTGCAGCAGCCCGCCCTGGGTGATCCCGCAGTCGGCGGCGATCCGGGCCAGCGAGGAGGCGTTGAAGCCCCGCTGGGCGAAGTGCTCGACGGCGGTGTCGAGGATCTTCTGCCGCCGGGCGTCGCCGACCGCGTAGGTCCCCCGGGCCGATCCCTTCGGGGCGGTCCGACCCGTCCGCCCCGTCCGCCCCTCGTCCTGTGCCATGCGGACACCCTAAGCGGCCGCTGTTTCCGGCCACCCGGCCGGCGTGACCCAGGTCACTTTTCAAAAACCTAGCAGGTACGCGGTTTTCGGCTCTACCTTGACCGTGCCGATCCGCCCGGTCACGCGCCAGGAGCCCCGCCATGAACACGACGCCCGACTACCGAGACGCCTCCCTGCCGGTCGACCGCCGCGTGGAGGACCTGCTCGCCCGGATGACCCTGGAGGAGAAGGCGGGCCAGCTCTTCCACGCGATGCTGATGATGAACGCGGACGGCACCCCGGTCACCGAGACCGACGGCTCGATGCTCCCCTTCACCACGCCCGAGCTGGTCGAGGACCGCTTCCTCACCCACTTCAACCTGCTCGGCACCTACGGGCCCCGCGCAATGGCCCGGTGGCAGAACGCCGTCCAGGAGATGGCCGCGGCCACCCGCCTCGGCATCCCGGTCACCCTGTCCACCGACCCGCGCCACACCTTCACCGACAACATCGGCGCCTCCTTCAACGCCGGGGCCTTCTCCGCCTGGCCGGAGGCCCTGGGCCTGGCCGCCATCGGCGACGCCGAGCTCGTCGAGCGGTTCGCCGACACCGTCCGCCGCGAGTACCTCGCCGTCGGCTTCCGCGTCGCTCTCCACCCGCAGATCGACCTGGCCAGCGAACCCCGCTGGGCCCGCCAGTCCGGCACCTTCGGCTCCGACGTGCGACTGACGGGCGAGCTCGTGGCGGCGTACGTACGCGGCCTGCAGGGCCCGGTCCTCGGGCCCGGGTCGGTGTCCGCGATGGTCAAGCACTTCCCCGGCGGCGGCCCCCAGAAGGACGGCGAGGACCCGCACTTCGCGCACGGCAAGGAGCAGGTTTACCCGGGCGGGATGCGCGAGCACCACCTGGAGCCGTTCAGGGCCGCGATCGCCGCCGGATGCGCGCAGATGATGCCGTACTACGGCCTGCCGATCGGCACGGACTGGGAGGAGGTCGGCTTCGGCTTCAACAAGGGCGTGGTCACCGGCCTGCTCCGCGAGGAGCTCGGCTTCGAGGGCATCGTCTGCAGCGACTGGGGCCTGCTCAACGACGCGACGATCTTCGGGCAGGTGCACCCGGCGCGCGCCTGGGGCCTGGAGCACCTGAGCGTGGCCGAGCGCACGGCCCGCGCCCTGGAGGCCGGCTGCGACCAGTTCGGCGGCGAGCAGTGCCCCGAGGTGGTCGTGGAGCTGGTCCGCTCGGGCCGCGTCGCGGAGTCCCGGATCGACGAGTCGGTACGCCGCCTGCTGCGGGAGAAGTTCACGCTCGGGCTGTTCGAGGACCCGTACGTGGACCCGGACGCGGCGGCCGAGACCGTGGGCCGGTCCGACTTCACGGCCCTCGGGGCCGCGGCCCAGCGCCGCTCGCTCACCGTCCTCACCAACCCCTCGGGCCTGCTCCCGCTCGCCGCGCGGCCGAAACTGTACCTGCGCGGAGTGGACGCGGGCGTCGCCGGCGCGTACGGCGACGTCGTCGCCGCCCCGGCGGACGCGGACGTGGCCGTGCTGCGGCTGCGGACCCCGTACGAGCCGCGGGAGAACATCTTCGAGTCCTCCTTCCACTCCGGTTCGCTGGCCTTCGCCGAGCCCGAACTGACGGAGATCCTGGCCCTCCTGGACCTGGTGCCCACGCTGGTCTGCATCAATCTGGAGCGGGCCGCGGTCATCCCGGAGATCGCCGAGCGCGCGGCGGCCCTGATCGCCGACTACGGCGCCTGTGACGCCGCCCTGCTGGACGTCGCCTTCGGCCGCGCCACCCCCGGGGGCCGCCTCCCCTTCGAGCTCCCGCGCTCGATGAAGGCCGTGGAGGCGTCCCGGCCGGATGTGCCGAACGACACTCTCGATCCGGTCTTCCCGCACGGCCACGGACTGACCCTCTAGGCACCTTCCGAGCGCTCCGCGAGCGCCCTCCGGAAGGCCTCAACGGCGAGGCACCTGACCGGTCTCGCCCGCCGGGTGCCGGTCCCGTGGGGGGACCGGTACCCGGTACATCACATTCCGTTTACTGTGGTCAAGCACATATGCCATGTCCGAACCCCACGTAGCCGCAGGCCGACGCCTCCTCTACGCTGCACCCCATTCACGCGGGATCTTCAGGGGCGGACATGGAACACACACACACCACCCATCAGGGCGCCGCGGCGACACCCGGCGCCCAGCGGCGTGTGCTGGTCGTCGAGGACGACCACACCATCGCCGAGGCCATCGCGGCCCGCCTGCGCGCCGAGGGCTTCCAGGTGCAGACCGCCGGCGACGGCCCCTCCGCCGTCGCCGCGGCCGAGAGCTGGCTGCCCGAGCTGCTGGTCCTCGACATCATGCTGCCCGGCTTCGACGGTCTGGAGGTCTGCCGCCGGGTCCAGGCCCAGCGGCCGGTCCCGGTCCTCATGCTCACCGCGCGTGACGACGAGACGGACCTGCTGGTCGGGCTCGGGGTCGGCGCGGACGACTACATGACCAAGCCGTTCTCGATGCGCGAGCTGGCCGCCCGGGTCCACGTACTGCTGCGGCGCGTGGAGCGGGCCACGATCGCCGCGCACACCCCGCGCGGGGCCACCCTGCGCCTGGGCGATCTGGAGATCGACCACGCGCAGCGGCGGGTGCGGGTGCACACCGAGGACGTGCACCTGACCCCGACCGAGTTCGACCTGCTGGTGTGCCTGGCCGGCACCCCGCGGGCGGTGCTCTCCCGGGAGCAGCTGCTGGCCGAGGTGTGGGACTGGGCCGACGCGTCCGGGACCCGTACGGTCGACAGCCACATCAAGGCCTTGCGGCGCAAGATCGGCGCGGAGCGGATCCGTACGGTCCACGGCGTCGGGTACGCCCTGGAGACCCCGGCCCAGGCATGAGCGGCCCGCCCATGCGCCAGCCGATGCGCCAGCCGATGCGCCAGCGGCAGCGGCCCTCGGGAGGGCTGCGGCCCTTCTCACCCTTCTCGATCAAGACCAAGCTGGGCACGCTCGTCGTGGTCTCGGTCTTCATCACGACCGGCCTGCTGCTGGTGGCCCTGCGCACCGACACCGAGCTGCGCTTCATCACGGTCTTCTCGGTGATCGCCTCGATGCTGATCACCCAGTTCGTGGCGCACAGCCTGACGGCGCCACTGGACGACATGACGACCGTGGCCCGGGCGATATCCCACGGCGACTTCACCCGGCGGGTACGCGGGGCGGGTCGCCGCGACGAGCTCGGCGACCTGGCCTCCACCATCAACCTGATGGCGGACGACCTGGAGGCCGTGGACCGGCACCGCAAGGAGCTCGTCGCCAATGTCTCGCACGAGCTGCGCACGCCCATCGCGGCGCTGCGGGCCGTGCTGGAGAACGTCGTGGACGGGGTCTCGGCCGCCGATCCCGAGACCATGCGCACGATGCTGAAGCAGACCGAGCGGCTCGGCGGGCTCGTGGAGACCCTGCTGGACCTGTCCCGGGTGGACAACGGCGTCGTCCCGCTGCGCGCCCGCCGCTTCGAGGTGTGGCCCTACCTGTCGGGCGTGCTGAAGGAATCGAGGCTCGCGGCCGCCGGCCGGCCGGGACTGCTCTCCGGTTCGGGCGGGCACACCCGCAACGACGTGCACCTGCACCTGGACGTCCACCCGCCCGAGCTGTGGGCGCACGCGGACGCCGAGCGGCTGCACCAGGTAGTAGCAAATCTGATCGACAACGCGGTCAAACACAGCCCTCCGCACGGCCGGGTCACGGTCCGCGCCCGGGCCGGCGACGCGCCCGGAAGCCTGACGCTGGAGGTGCGGGACGAGGGCCCCGGCATCCCGGAGGCGGAGCGCCACCGCGTCTTCGAGCGGTTCAACCGGGGCAGCGCGCGCGGCGGCGACGGGGGCACCGGACTGGGCCTCGCGATCGCCCGCTGGGCCGTGGAGCTGCACGGAGGGCGGATCGGAGTGGCCGAATCGTCACGCGGCTGCCGCATCCTCGTCACGCTTCCGGGCAGCTCGTAGGTGCCGGGTTGACGTAGGGTTCGAGTGGGAAGGACATGATCTCGGCCACACGTACCCGGGGTCCGTCAGGGGTGCGAAGCCAAGGGGGCCGCAACCTCGGTGCCGCCTACCCGAACCAGGCTGGTTTCCCGCCATTCCACGTCATGAAACCCGCCGTTCGGTGTGACCTGCACGACGTAAGTCCCGCCCGGCCTGCATGCAGCGGTCGAGGAGGCGTAGCCTTTATTCCCGCTGTCCATACCTTGTGAAGCGGAAGAGGGCGGTTGCCGCCGTGTCGCCACAGTCCCCCAGTAACTCGAGCACCACGACCGAAGCAGCAGAGGGCGGGAAGAACCCTGCCTCAGGCTTCGGTGCCAATGAGTGGCTCGTCGACGAGATCTATCAGCAGTACCTCCAGGACCCGAATTCGGTCGACCGGGCCTGGTGGGACTTCTTCGCCGACTACAAGCCGGGTGGCGCTGTCACTCCGGTGAAGTCGGACGGTCCCGCAAAGCCCGCGACGACGGACGGCGCCTCCGCACAGGCCGCCACCACCGTCGCCCCGGCGCCCCAGGTCACCGACGCCGCCGTCACGGGGGCGGCGCGCGCCGCAGCCCCTGCTGCCCAGACTCCCGGTGCGGGCCCCGGCTCCCCTGGAGCGGCTGCCGCCGCGCCCGCTTCTGCGCCTGTGCCAGCCCCTGCCCCTGCTCCTGCCACCCCCTCTGGTGCCCCTGCTGTGACTGTCACCTCCCAGGCCCCGGCCGCCGCACCGGCCGCGCCCGCCCCCTCCGCCGTAGCCCCCCAGAAGCCCGCGCCCGCCACCGAGGCCCCCACGGGCCCCGAGCTGGTGACGCTCCGCGGCCCGGCGGCTGCCGTTGCCAAGAACATGAACGCCTCCCTCGACATGCCGACGGCCACCTCCGTCCGCGCGGTCCCGGTGAAGCTGCTGTTCGACAACCGCATCGTCATCAACAACCACCTCAAGCGCGCCCGGGGCGGGAAGATCTCCTTCACGCACCTGATCGGCTACGCGATGGTGCAGGCGATCAAGGCCATGCCGGCCATGAACTACTCCTTCGCGGAGAAGGACGGCAAGCCGACCCTGGTCAAGCCGGAGCACATCAACTTCGGTCTCGCGATCGACCTGGTGAAGCCCAACGGCGACCGCCAGCTCGTCGTCGCCGGCATCAAGAAGGCCGAGACCCTCAACTTCTTCGAGTTCTGGCAGGCCTACGAGGACATCGTCCGCCGCGCCCGTGTCGGCAAGCTGACGATGGACGACTTCACCGGCGTCACCGTCTCGCTGACCAACCCCGGCGGCCTGGGCACCGTGCACTCCGTGCCCCGCCTGATGCCCGGACAGTCGGTCATCATGGGCGTCGGCTCCATGGACTACCCCGCCGAGTTCCAGGGCACCTCGCAGGACACCCTGAACAAGCTGGGCATCTCCAAGGTCATGACCCTGACCTCGACCTACGACCACCGGGTCATCCAGGGCGCGGCCTCCGGCGAGTTCCTGCGCATCGTCGCGAACCTGCTGCTCGGCGAGGACGGCTTCTACGACGCCGTCTTCGAGTCGCTGCGCATCCCGTACGAGCCCGTCCGCTGGAACCGGGACATCGACGCCTCGCACGACGACGACGTCACGAAGGCCGCCCGCGTCTTCGAGCTGATCCACTCCTACCGGGTCCGCGGCCACGTCATGGCCGACACCGACCCGCTGGAGTACAAGCAGCGCAAGCACCCCGACCTCGACATCACCGAGCACGGCCTCACCCTGTGGGACCTGGAGCGCGAGTTCGCGGTCGGCGGCTTCTCCGGCAAGTCGATGATGAAGCTCCGCGACATCCTCGGCGTGCTGCGCGACTCGTACTGCCGCACCACCGGCGTCGAGTTCATGCACATCCAGGACCCGAAGCAGCGCCGCTGGATCCAGGACCGCATCGAGCGCCCGCACTCCAAGCCGGAGCGTGAGGAGCAGTTGCGCATCCTGCGCCGGCTGAACGCGGCGGAGGCATTCGAGACCTTCCTGCAGACGAAGTACGTCGGCCAGAAGCGGTTCTCCCTGGAGGGCGGCGAGTCCGTCATCCCGCTGCTCGACGCCGTCATCGACTCGGCCGCCGAGGCCCGCCTCGAAGAGGTCGCGATCGGCATGGCCCACCGCGGCCGCCTGAACGTCCTGGCGAACATCGTCGGCAAGTCGTACGCGCAGATCTTCCGCGAGTTCGAGGGCAACCTCGACCCGAAGTCCATGCACGGCTCGGGCGACGTCAAGTACCACCTGGGCGCCGAGGGCACCTTCACGGGCCTGGACGGCGAGCAGATCAAGGTCTCGCTCGTCGCGAACCCCTCGCACCTGGAGGCGGTGGACCCGGTCCTGGAGGGCGTGGTCCGCGCCAAGCAGGACGTCATCAACAAGGGCGGCACGGACTTCACGGTCCTGCCCCTCGCGCTCCACGGCGACGCGGCCTTCGCCGGCCAGGGCGTCGTCGCCGAGACGCTGAACATGTCGCAGCTGCGCGGCTACCGCACCGGCGGCACCGTGCACGTGGTCATCAACAACCAGGTCGGCTTCACCGCCGCCCCGGAGTCCTCGCGTTCCTCGATGTACGCGACCGACGTGGCCCGCATGATCGAGGCGCCGATCTTCCACGTGAACGGCGACGACCCGGAGGCCGTGGTGCGCGTCGCGCGCCTCGCGTTCGAGTTCCGCCAGGCGTTCAACAAGGACGTCGTCATCGACCTCATCTGCTACCGCCGCCGCGGTCACAACGAGTCGGACAACCCGGCGTTCACGCAGCCGCTGATGTACGACCTGATCGACAAGAAGCGCTCGGTGCGCAAGCTCTACACCGAGTCCCTCATCGGTCGCGGCGACATCACGCTGGAAGAGGCCGAGCAGGCGCTCCAGGACTTCCAGGGCCAGCTGGAGAAGGTCTTCGCGGAGGTCCGCGAGGCCGCCACGCAGCCCGCCGTCGCGGCGCCCTCCCCGACCCCGCAGCCCGACTTCCCGGTCGCCGTCAACACCGCGATCTCCCAGGACGTCGTCAAGCGCATCGCCGAGTCCCAGGTCACCATCCCCGAGGGCGTCACCGTCCACCCGCGTCTGCTGCCGCAGCTGCAGCGCCGCGCGTCGATGATCGACGAGGGCACCATCGACTGGGGCATGGGCGAGACCCTCGCCTTCGGCTCGCTGCTGATGGAGGGCACCCCGGTCCGGCTGTCCGGCCAGGACTCCCGCCGCGGCACCTTCGGCCAGCGCCACGCGGTCCTCATCGACCGGGAGACGGGCGAGGACTACACGCCGCTCCTCTACCTGTCGGACGACCAGGCCCGCTACAACGTCTACGACTCGCTGCTCTCCGAGTACGCGGCCATGGGCTTCGAGTACGGCTACTCGCTGGCCCGCCCGGACGCGCTGGTCCTCTGGGAGGCCCAGTTCGGTGACTTCGTCAACGGCGCGCAGACCGTCGTCGACGAGTTCATCTCCTCGGCCGAGCAGAAGTGGGGCCAGACCTCCGGCGTCACGCTGCTCCTCCCGCACGGCTACGAGGGCCAGGGCCCGGACCACTCGTCCGCGCGTCCCGAGCGCTTCCTCCAGATGTGCGCGCAGGACAACATGACGGTGGCCATGCCCACCCTGCCCTCCAACTACTTCCACCTCCTGCGGTGGCAGGTCCACAACCCGCACCACAAGCCGCTCATCGTCTTCACCCCGAAGTCGATGCTGCGTCTGAAGGCGGCGGCTTCGAAGGCGGAGGAGTTCACCACCGGAGCGTTCCGTCCGGTCATCGCTGACAGCACGGTGGACGCGAACGCGGTCCGCAAGGTCGTCTTCTGCGCCGGCAAGGTCTACTACGACCTGGAGGCCGAGCGCGAGAAGCGCGGCGTCACCGACACCGCGATCATCCGCATCGAGCGGCTGTACCCGCTGGCCGGCGCGGAGATCCAGGCGGAGATCGCCAAGTTCCCGAACGCGGCGAAGTACATCTGGGCGCAGGAGGAGCCGGCGAACCAGGGTGCGTGGCCGTTCATCGCGCTGAACCTGATCGACCACCTCGACCTGGCGGTCGGCGCGGACGTCCCGGCGGGCGAGCGCCTGCGGCGCATCTCGCGCCCGCACGGCTCGTCCCCGGCGGTGGGCTCCGCGAAGCGCCACCAGGCGGAGCAGCAGCTCCTGCTGAACGAGGTCTTCGAGGCGTAAGCCTCACGACTCGCGGAAGGCCCGGCCCCCTCGGGGGCCGGGCCTTCCGGCTTTTCGCGGCGAGCCGGTCAGCGAAGTTCCAGCAACATCACGTCGTGCAGGTCCGCACCGCCCCAAGGGCGCGCATCGCCGACCTTCCGATACCCCCAAGCCCGATAGGCGGCCACAGCCGCCGTGCCTTCCGGGTGAACGTTGAGCAGCACCCGCTCGGCGTCGATTCCGTCGAGCAGGGTGTCGTGCAGCCGTCGGGCAATGCCCCGCCTGCGCCACGGGCGACGCACAGCGAGTTCCATCAGACCGAAGGTCCGCCGACCGTCCTCCCTACTCATCTCCTCGGTCACGGGCTCGGTCAACTGCCCCCACCAGCTCGTCCGCGGCCCGATCGGATAGCCGTACGTGATGCCGACGGGCTCGCCGCCCGAACCGCGCGCCAGAGCGCCCCGGAAGGTGGCCTTACAGGTCTGCGATCGAAACCGGCGGAACGCGGCCGACACGTCGTCCTCGCTCTCGTTGTAAGGCGGCTCGGCGAACGCCTCGGCGTAGACCACTCGAAAGGCACCCTCGACCTCCGCGGCACCCGGCCCGTCCAGCCGTTCGACCCACACTTCCTCTGGCTCAGTCATAAGCCCCCTCTCACACGGTCTCGTGAATGCGCGCTACGCATGCGCGCGCAGTTGAACTGTCGACCGCCCGGGCCGCTTTCTTGAAGTCGCGCACCTTGCCGTGGAGACGGGGCGACGCGATACCGCCCCAGGTATCGAGCACGGTGTTCACTTCGGCGCACGCCTCCTCAACCTCCCCGGCGGCCAGCAGCACATCGGCGAGCTTGACGCGGTACAAGGCGCTGTTCCGCGCCAGCCCATTCCCGATGCTGCGCAGCCCCGCCCGCAGGAACGGCACTGCGCGCTTGGGCTGAGCAGCGCGCACGTACATGTCCGCCGTCGCGTAATCGACCTCGAACGGCCCCACGAACCGTGCCCAGTTCGGCACATCCGCATCGGAGTCCGCGCGCCCCTGGTAGGTAACCGCCCGGGTCAGGGCGCGACGCGCACTCGACAGATCCCCTGTGTGCGTGGCGACGTTGGCATCACGTAGCGCGATCACAAGGTGAACCGTCGGGCCAGCACCCGCTCGACTCGCAAGCTGGTAGGCGTTCTCGACCGCGCTCGCCGCTTCCCACGACCGGTCTGCCTTGACCGCGAGAAGCACGAAGGTTTCCAACACGGAAACCTGTAGCAGTGGGTTGTCGACGAACTGCGCAGCGGCGAGGGCTTCCAAGCAGGCGCCACGTCCTTCAGCGATGCGTCCGCCGTCGTAGCCGTACCAGGCACGATGCCCGTGGAGCTCGGCGAGCATCGTTTGTAGCTCCCGACCGACGCGCGACGTGTACGAGGCGCTCCCGAGAACACTCGTGATCTCTCGCTCGATGCGTCCGGCCTCGGCCCCTGCGGGCACGCTGCCCGCCGTGTGGTCCGTCTGGTAGAGCCCGTCGAGTCGTTCCCTCAGCCGTCCGAGATCGGCTGTACCGACGCGGGGCCCTGGTGCGGCCGGAATCAGAGCCGCCGCGGCGAGGGCACCCGCGTCCGCGACGAAGGTTCTCCTCTTCACCCCTCCAGCGTCGCTGATCGGCACCGCGACCGTCTCACGGTGCGCGGGCACGTTGAACCCCATCTCCCGGAGTGGTACGCCGAAGAGCGCTTCGAGGACGGCCTGCTGCCCCGGATGCGGTAACGGCGGGGGCGTCTCGCGCTCCCACCGCCGCAATTGCCGGGCGCTCACCGCAGCGGCGATGCCGAGGCGAACGGATTCCTGCCGGAACACCTCGACGAATGACTCCTGCG
Organism: Streptomyces sp. NPDC097617; assembly: GCF_044761485.1. Classification (NCBI taxonomy): domain Bacteria; kingdom Bacillati; phylum Actinomycetota; class Actinomycetes; order Kitasatosporales; family Streptomycetaceae; genus Streptomyces; species Streptomyces sp. NPDC097617. The sequence goes on along the minus strand of NZ_JBIWCL010000028.1, from coordinate 40,517 downwards.
TGTAGCCGGCGGCTTGCCGCAAGCGTGCCAGCCCGTCCCTCATGTGGCCCCCTCGTGGCTGCGGATCCATGACCTCACCGTAGTGATCCGGCCTCGGACACGGGCGGGAAAACGTCCGCCCGAATGTCCGGTCCACAGCAGCCCGTGGTGCCCCCTAAAGCGGTCCACTGGGGACAAGCCGAATTCACAACATCCCTGAGCTGCGGGAGTGCGCATGCCCATGACTATTCGCGTGTACGACATCAGCACCCGGACGGGAAAGATCGTCCACGAACACGCCGAAGTGGTCGTAGCCTCCCAGGTTCGCGACAGCCCGCCCATCCCGAGGCTTGAGCTCAGCGAGGATCTCCTCGACCGCGCGCTCGTCGGCTGGGAGCGTTTCGTCTCCTCCTTCGAGGGATCCCTCGATGACTGACCGGTACGAGTACGTCCCGCATCGCTTGCTGCGCCGTCGTGTGCGAGATATCGCGTCCGGCGCCGAAGGAGTCCTGATGGCCGTGATCAATGAGGACGTGTCGGACTCCGTCCACCAACACTGGATCGAACTCGCCTACATCCGAGCCGCGTCCGGCCGCGAGTTCACCACTGCAGTCGGCAACGTCGAGCCGGCCGAATGACCCACCCCATCCGACGGCCCAAGACGGGCTGGAGACGCTGAGACGTAAGGAGCGCGTAGCGATGGGACGCGCTCCCCCGACCCGGAGAGCCGGCCCCATGGGCCCCGTCTCGGGAACGAGCCCCACGCCCGATCTCGCTGGAGGTCTCTGACGTCCCCGTCCCTGGAACAGAACGCCCGGCCCGTTCCTTTGGGGATTTTCCCGCAGTCTTCGGATTTCCGGGGCGGGTCGGTCGGTCAAGGGTGGCCGAAGGCCATCACGCAGTGACGCGACGAAGGTGCGCCCTTGAGGGACCGGCACGACCGGACAGACGATGAGGCTGACGGGAAACCCCGTACGCCTCCCCGATGGCGCCCGAGCGGCTCCCGCCCACCGGATCCGGCCGCGCGAACGGGCCCGGCCGGGCGGAGTTCACCGGCACCGACCCCGCCCGGCAAGCCTTCGGCCCCACCCTGGCTCCGAGGGCGGCGGGTGGGCAGCCGCCGCCGCGGAGTGGTGGCGCCCAGGGGGTGGAGGCCCCGCGCGCGTGGGCCCCGTACCCCAGGGCTCCGCACGGGCCCACTACGGCTGGGGTTCGAAGTCCCAGTACGGCCTCGTCTGTTGTTTCGCCGAAATCGTGTGGACGTGTTGGGGGCCCAGGGTGCGGGTGAGGCCCTTGATGCCCGCGTCCTCGTGTTTCGCCGCCTCCTCGTGTTCCCGTACCGACCGGAGGTCCGCCGCCAGGGCGATCTGGGCGCTCAGGGACATCGGGTGGTCCGGGCCGAGCACCTGCTCGGCCGTGCGCAGCGTGTCCCGGCTGAGGTCCAGCGCGTCCTCCAGCCGCCCCGTGATGTTGCGGTGCCCGGTGGCGTTCAGGGCGCAGCCCAGAGTCCACGGGTGCCGGTCGCCGAGTGCGCCCCGCATACCCACCAGCGCCTGCTCCGCGAGGGAGAGGGCCGCCGCGCGTTCGCCCTGCGCCCGCAGGACGAGGCCGAGGTTGCCGACCGTGCCGATGCTGTACGGGTGGGCGAGGCCGAGCTGCGACTGGTAGCCGCGGACCACGTCGTCGGAGATCCGGCGGGCCTCGCCGATGTCCCCGTACTCCCTGAGGTAGGTGGCGTAGTCGGAGGCGACCATCAGGGTCCACGGGTAGTCGACGCCGAAGACCCGGGTGGCCCGCTCCCACACGGTCCGCAGCCGCAGGCCCGCGCCGGGGATGTCGCCGGAGCGGCGCAGGCACATCCCGAGGTTGTGCTCGGCGCGCAGGGTCTGCGGGTGTTCCAGGCCCAGCACCTGGGTGTTGATCTTCACGCCCTGTTCCTGCCGGGTCTGGGCCTCGTGGTAGCGGCCCATCAGCCGCAGCCCCATGGCGCAGGCGATCCCGGAGGACAGGGTGGAGATGTGATGGGTCCGCAGGACCCGTTCGCGGCGGCGCAGGGTGTCCAGGTCGAGGTCGTAGGCGTCCTGGTAGCGGCCGAGCAGGCGGTAGGTGGCGGCCAGGTTGTTCTGGGCGGCGAGGGTGGTGGAGTCGTCCTCGCCGAGGAGTTCGCGGTAGGTGGCCAGGCAGTGCTCGAAGATCTCCCGGGCCGGTTCGAAGCGCGCGATGCACAGCAGGACTCCGCCGTACGAGCTGGTCGCGCGCAGGGTCTCCAGGTCGCGGTCGCCGCGCTCCTCGGTGAGTTGGGCGGCGCGGGAGCGGGTGAGGGTCTCCGCGCGCCGGAACAGGCCGAGGTTGCGCAGGGCTCCGCCGTACTGGTAGCTGAGCTCGCGGACCTTGGGATGGTCCTCGCCGAGCAGCGCCCGCCAGATGAGGTCGGTCTCCTCGGAGAGGCGCAGGCAGGTGCGGTATTCCCCGGCGAGGATCAGGTAGCGCAGGCAGTGCAGCAGGAAGTTCTGGATGCGCGGGTTGCTGCTGGTGAGCACCCCGGAGGTGGCCAGGTGCGGGACGAGTTCGGCGTACCGGGGCCAGAGCCGGGAGTCGGAGGGCCGGCCGGGGTCGGCGGCGGCGAGGACCTGGCGCACGGCGCGGGCCAGGGGTTCGGCCTCCTCCTGGGAGAGGTTCTCGCGGACGATGCCGTGGACCATGCGGTGCAGTTGTACGGTCTCCAGTCCGCCGCCGCCCTCCTCGACGGCCAGGTCGGAGTACTCCAGCCGGACGACGGAGAACTGGACGAGCTTGTTGAGGGCGGCGTTCCACCGGATCTGATCGTTGATCAGACCGGCGAGCTGTTCGGGCACGTCGTCGGCGGGGAACTCACGCAGCAGCCGCAGGGGCACCGGGCCGGGTGCGAAGAAGACGAACAGCCGCAGCAGGGCGAGGGCGTCGGGGAAGTTCTCGCGGACGTTGTTGAGCAGTATGGCGAGGGCGGTGGGGAAGGGCAGGGGGTAGTCCTCGGAGACCGCGACGGCCTGGCGGGAGTCCATCCGGTGCTGGAGCAGGACGAGGTAGTCGCCCACCGGCAGCGGGGAGTCGGCGAGCCAGCCGGCGGTCTGGTCGAGGGCGAGCGGGTAGTCCTCCAGGGCCTCGGCGAGCTGGTCGGCCTCGGCGGCGGTCAGGCGCAGGGCCCGGCGGCGGATGAAGGTGATCGACTCGGGGCGGGCGTAGAGCGGGACCTCGACGAGGCTGGTGTGCCGGGCGGCCCATTCGCGGTTGCGCGAGGTGATGATCACATCGCCGCCGCCGCCGGAGGGCAGCAGGTCGATGAGGTCGTCCGGGTTGTCGCAGCCGTCGAAGACGATCAGCCAGCGGCCGTACGGGTTCCCGCGCCGCAGCGCTTCGAGGACGGCCCGGATCTGCTCGCCGTAGCTGCCGGCGCCGCGCGGCAGCCCGAGCGCCGGGGCCAGGTCGGCGAGGCGCTCGCGCAGGGTCGGCCGGTCCTCGGCGGGGACCCACCACACCACGTCGTACTCGGAGGCGAAGCGGTAGGCGTACTCGGTGGCGACCTGGGTCTTGCCGACGCCGGAGAGCCCGAGCAGGGTGACCGTGGAGGCGCCGGGCGGGGCCTCGGCCAGCGCCTCGCGCAGGGTGCCGATGACGTCGTTGCGGCCGGTGAAACGCGGGTTGCGGCGCGGGACCCGGCCCCAGATCTCCGGCGGGTCGTTGGGGAAGCGCGGCCCGCGGCGGCCGGTCTCGGTGCCGATCCGGTCGGTGGGCAGCTCCAGGCGGCGCAGCACCCGGTACTCGGCCTCGTACGCGTCCAGGCCCCACAGGTCGGTCTTCTCCAGTACGGCGACGGCGCTGGGCAGCGGGGCGTCGGTGAGGCAGACCGCGGCGAACCGGTCGGGGTGGCGGTCGGTGACCGCGCGCAGGGCGGTGTTCCACTCCTCCTCGGCGTGGGTGCCGGCGGAGAAGTAGCGCTCGCTGAGGATGAGGAGGACCCGGCTGCCGGAGCGGGCCAGGTCGTCGAGGGCCTGGCCGATGCCGGGGCTGCTCTGCGGGTCCCAGCGCTGGAGGGCGACCCGGTGGCCGTGCTCCTCCAGGCGGTGGGCGATCCACACCGCCCAGGGCCGGTTGAACCCCGCGAAGCTGATGACGAATCGCTGCGCGTGAGACGGGTGAGGCAGGTGAGGCGGGTACGCCTGCTGGGGTGGCTGGGGCGGCTGCTGCGCCGCCGATTCACGGTCCTGCCGACTACCGGTGGTCATGCGGCCGTCTCCCTGAAATCCGGGCGGTGGACGGGCTTGAAAGGTACCGCAGCGGACGGTCCGTCAGCCTTGTGCGAACGGCGCGAGTTCGGGGTGTGCCTCGCACCAGGCACGGCGTTCGCGGTCGACGGCCCGGCGGGCCGCGGCGTGCTGGTCGCCGGGCGGCGGGAGGTCGTCCATGGCGCGCTCGGCGACGCCCATCGCATCCGTGAACTCCCTTCCCGCGGAGGTCAGTCGCTCGTGCGCCCGCAGGGCGGGCAGGACCGCGGCCACCTGGGCACGGATCCGGGCGTGCTGGGCCCAGGCGCCGCGGGCCCCGTAGAGGGCGGCGCGCTGCCAGTACCCGGCGAGGGCCAGGTGGGCGTAGGCGCCGTGCAGCAGCCCCTCCAGGGGACGTGGGTCACTGCGCCAGGGGGCCCAGTGGCGGGGCGTGTGGTCGGCGGTGTGCAGGGTCAGCACGTCGGCGAGGGCGGTCAGTTTGCCGTGCTGGACCTCGTGGACGAGGGTCGCGGCGAGCGCGGGCGGCGCCTGCGCACGGGCCAGTACGGAGCCTGCGGCAGCGGGGAGGGTGGCGCCGCTGGAGCGGGAGCCTCCGGCCAGCGGTACGACGGAGCGCAGCAGTTGGACGGTCTCCTCCGCGCGGAGGGTGTCGTAGCGCTCGAGCAGGGTGAGCGCGCCGGACCACTGGGTGTCCCAGCGCTTGTGGCCCTTGGGGGTGAGCCGGCGGGCGGGGCGGACCGGGGCGGGCTTCGCCGGGCCGGGCACCCGGTAGGGGTCGAGGTCGTCGAGGGCGGTGCGGCCCCCGGGCAGGGCGTGCAGGGGCACGGTGGCCGGGTCGTCGGGGTCCCAGGAGTACTGGGTGAGGGCGAGCGGGCCGGGGCGGTCCGGGCGCAGCAGTCCGAGGGTCGGCAGGACGAGCCGGCCGTGCAGCGGCCGCAGGGTGTGGGTGAAGGCGATCCCGGCGCGCAGGGCGGCTGCTGCGGCGAGCGCCCCGAGGTGTCCGAGGTCCGCCGGGGGGCCGCACGGGGCGTGCAGCCGGCGCAGGGTCTCCTCGGCCCACACTCCGGTGGCCGGGTAGTGGAGTACGTCGCGCACCGCGCCCGCGTCGTGCCGTTCGGCCTCCTCCAGCAGGGCCCAGGCGTCGGCGGTCTCCCCGGACCGGCCTCCGGGGGCGGCGTCGAGGACGGCCCGCAGCAGGAGCAGGCGCTTGGAGCGGCGTACGTCGCGGACCAGGCGGGTGCCCTCCACGGACGGCTCGGTGGAGGCGAGGGCGCGCAGGGCGGGCGAGGAGACCGTGAAGGCGGTGAGTGCGGTGGTCATGAGGCGACCGCCGGGGGGTGTGCGGGGAGCTCGGCCTCGGGGGGGTTGGTGGAGGCCGGGGCGGCGCGCTGGACGGCGGCGGCGATGTGCCGGATCAGCGGCTGGAGGTCGGCGCAGTACACGGACGGCTGGCGGAAGCCCTCGCCGGCCCGGTAGCGGTGCGGGTAGTGCCCGCCGCCGCACACCTCGACCAGTTCGCAGGCGCGGCACCGGGCGGCGAGCGCGTCCCGCCCGAGCTGGCGGGCGGCCAGTCCGGGGTGGTCGAGGAGCTCGTCGAAGCTGTGGGTGTCCAGGGTCATTCCGGTCGCGGCGGCGCCCTCGTACGCGGATTTCAGCGAATCGGCCTGTTCGATGGAGCCGTCGGTCTCGATCACGGCGGTGGCGGCGGGCGTGAGCCCGAGGGTCTCGGTTGCGGTGGGCAGGCCGAGCAACAGGGCGATGATCTCCTCGAAGAGCCGGATCCGGGTGCGCCGTACGCCGTCGTGCCACCAGCGCTCGAAGACGGCGAGGAGCCAGTCGGCGTACGGGGTCCGGCCCGGATGGTGGCCGGGGGGCGGGTCGCTCCAGTTCGCGAGCGGCAGGAGCAGCCCGATGCTGGGCGGGGCGAAGGAGAGCAGGGACTCGTAGGTCTCCACCGGGTCCTGGGCGAGGTCGACGACGCAGAGCACCCCGGCGTAGCTCTGCGGGTGCCGGGCGAGCAGCCGCAGGCCGCGGGCGGCGGCGCCGAAGCCGGGGCGTCCGGCGTGGTCCACGCGCCGGGCGTTGTGCGCGGGCAGGCCGCCGTCGAGGCTGACGCCGACCCGGATCCCGGCCGCGGCCAGGGCGGCGATGCGGCCGCGGGTGAGGAGGGTGCCGTTGGTCTGGACGGTGGCGGTGACCCGGGTGCGCGGGGCGGCCCCGGCGACGGCGGCCCGTACGGCGTCGACGGGCGCGGCCAGTTGGGCGGGCGAGGTGAGCAGAGGCTCGCCGCCGTGCAGGACGAGGTCGACGCGGGGCAGGTCGTGGGCGGCGGCGTGCTCGGCGATCCGCTGCGCGGCGCGGGCGGCGGTGGCGGGGGTCATGACGGGCGGCTGGTCGCGCCAGCCCTGGTCGGCCATCTCGTAGACGTAGCAGTAGGTGCAGGCGAGGTTGCAGCGGCTGCGGGTCTTGAGGACGAACTGCCGGATGGGATGCGGCCGGTGCCCGGCGGCCCGGGCAGCGGCCACGTCGAGCCGGGTATACGGCCAGGGCGCGTACCGGGCATGCCGCGAGCGCTGCCCGGCAGGGTCGGGGTGCAGCACGGCGGGGTCGGGGTGAGGGCGCTGCCCTGCGGGGTCGGGGGGCCCGGATGCCGCGGCGGATCGGGGCGGGGTGGGGGTGGGGCTGCCGGGCGGGGGCAGCGGGGAGCCGTTCCTGATCGCTCGCCCCATCGCCGCACCTCCTCCCCCGGCCAGCACCGCCCGGGGACACCCCGGCGGACGGTGCATCCCTGCCCTGGGGAAGGTCCCGCCTAACGGCGGAAAGTGGTCAACTCGCTTTCAAGTCGGGGCGGATCAGGCACGGCACGGTCAGGCCACGCTGGAGTCGAAGGCGTTGAGGATCTCCGCGGGATGGCTCACCCGCTCGACCATGCCCTCGATCACCCGGGCGAGCACGGGATGGTCGATCCCGCGCAGCGCCTCCAGGTCCAGCCCGGAGAGATCCGGCAACCGCCCCGGACATCCCGGGGTCGCTGCCTCCACTTCCTGCTGCTTCGTCGCCATGTGCCGCCGGTCCCCCTGTCGCGTCGCACATCGGATGGTCCACTCCCTTTTCCCGCCGACCGGTCCGTGGAAACGGCGGCCCCGGCCCGGTCGGGCGCATCAGAGCCCGGCCTCCAGGGACCGGATCCGCGCCCGGACCGCCTCCGAGCGCCCGGCGGCGCCCTCGCGGGTCCGAGTCCAGAGCTCCAGCGCCGAGCGGTACGCGTCCAGCGCAGCGCGGGGCCGGGCCAGGCGCTCCAGCACGTCCCCGCGCAACTGCTGGACCCGGGCGGCCAGCTGGACGGCGGTGTCCTCACGGTCCTCCACGTCGGCCTCCAGGGCGGCCCGCCAGGCCCGCCGGTAGGAGTCGGCCGCCCGGTCGAGGCGGTCCAGCGCCCGGGTGTGGCCGTGGATCTCCTGCTGGACGTCGCCGTGGTCCCGCCAGGCCCGGGCCTGTTCCAGCGGGCCGCGGCTGTTCCGGACGGCCAGTTCCAGCAGGTACTCGGCCTCCCGCAGGTCCACCGGGTCGCCCTCGTACGTGTGCCGCAGCCGGAGCCCGGTGGCCAGCCGCTGCAGCCGGTGCGCCGCCCCGGGGTCCGACTGCGGGACCGCGGACCGGCTCTCGCGCAGGACGCGTACGGCGGCCCCGGTGAACCGGCGCCCGTCCGCGGCCCGGGCCCGGTCCAGGAGTACGTCGCCCCACTCGGGCAGCAGTTCCGCGAAGGCCTCCGCGTCGCGGGGAATCAGCCGCCGGGCCCGGCCGTACGCCTCGGCGGCGTCCTCCAGGGCCGCCGGGTCGCCGTCCCGCGCGTACCGCTCCCGGTGCACCCGCGCCAGGCACACCAGGGCGGCGACCCGCAGCTCCGGGTCCCCGCCCGGCTCCGCGAGGGCGGCGTCCAGCTGCCCGGCGGCCTCCTCCAGGCGGCCGGGGAGGTGGCGCAGCGCGTCGGCCAGTTCCACCCGTACCCGCGCGCCGCCCGGGGCGGGCCGGGCGGGGGCGGTCGGCCGGGCGGCGAGCGGGGCGGCCAGGGCCGACGCGAGCCGGGCGGCGGCCTGTTCGGCCAGGGCGGTGCGCTCGGCCGGGTTCGCGGTACGCGGCAGCAGGGCCAGCAGGACGCGGCCCAGGGCCAGTTGCAGCTCGGGGTGCGGGGCCGGGGCCGCGCCCGGGCCGCCGTCCCCGGCCCTGCCCCCGGCCCTGTCCCCGGCCCCGCCGGGGTCCGCCGCGCCCGAGGGGTCGGGTGCGGGGCCCGCCAGGGGTTCGAGGGCCGCGCGGGCCTCGCGGAGTGCGCCCGGCTCGTCCCGCAGCACGCTCAGCCGGATCAGGGTCTCGGCCCGCCGCACCGCGCAGTCCCGCCCCAGCTCGGGGTCGGCCGCGGCGCCCGCCGCCGCGAACTCCATGTCCGCCGCGGCCAGCAGCTCCGCGTCCGGTCCGGAGGCCAGCGCCCGCTCGTACAGCACCCGGCCGAGCAGCGCGCCCGCCTGCGGCGTCCCCAGCCCGGTCACCGCCCGCTCCGCCTCGGCGAGGAGCTCCGGGTCCCGCTGGGCCGTCCACAGCCGCAGCAGCGCCCCCGCCAGCTCGGTCTCCGCCTCCTCCGGCGGATCCCCGGGCCCGGCCGGGGCCGTCACCGCGCGCCGCAGGACCGCCACGGCCTCGTACAGGGCCCGGGCGCCGCCGTCCCCGTCGGCGTCGGCGTCCGCGAGCCGGTCCCGGGCGGCGCGCACCGCGCCGGCCCGGGCGGGCATCCGGGCCGGGGCGGGCTCCCGTACGGGCGGGGCCTCCTGCGGCATCCCGGGCAGGTAGCGCCGTACGACTTTGGCCGAAACCTGCGCAAAGGCCTGCGGGAGGCGGCCCTCGGGCGCCCGCTCGCTGTCCTCGGGTCCGGGGTCGGCCACCGCCGGTGGGACTCCGGTCAGCTGGGAGACGGCGAGCGCGGGGAAGTTCCGTACGCCCCGGCCGAAGTGCGCGAGGACGTACTCGGAGCAGTGCTTGAGCACGAGCGCGGCCTCGTCCCGCCCCAGCGGCCCCAGCAGGACGTCCTGCACTCCGGGGACGAACTCGTACCAGTGCCCGTCCCCGTGCCCGCTGCGCCGCAGCAGCCCGCTCAGCAGCACCTCCGCCAGGTCGGAGGGCTCGGAGTCCGGCAGCATCGTGCGCTGCACCAGCTGCATCACGGGCAGGGTCAGGGGTGCCGCCGAGAGGTACACGGCGAGCTGTACGGCCCGGGGCGCGGCCGAGGACCGGAAGCGCGCCACCAGCTCGCGCGGCGGCCGCACGGCCCGCGGCGGCGGCAGGGGCGCGGCCGGATGGCCGGCCAGGACCCGGCCCACCTCGGCCGGTACCGGTCCCGCGGAGAGCCCGGCCAGCAGCCGGGCCCAGGCTCCGAGGGCGGTCGGGCTCGGCGGCAGCACCGGCACGGTCAGCCCGCCCGTGGGCCGTCCGGGCAGCGGCGGCCGGTCGGGCCGGAAGGCGAGCTGCTGCGCGCCGCCCTCCAGCCGGGTGAGCGTGCCCCGCTCGGTGGGCAGCCAGCTGCGCCCCCACAGCCGCTGCGGGAGCGGCTGCACGACCATGCACGGGGTGCACTCGGCCCACCGGTGCAGCAGCCGTTGCGCGGTGCCCTCGCGCCACAGCGGCCCGGCGCAGTCGGAGACCACCATGGTCAGGGCCCGGCCGGTGGGGTCGCGCAGCTGGTCCCCGGAGCGCAGGCCGGAGGCGCGTACGCAGCCGGGTGCGGGGCTGCGCCCGAGGGCGGCCGTGCCGTCGGTGAGGCGGTGCAGGTAGTGCACCTGGACGTCCCGGAAGGCCCCCAACCGCTCGCACACGGAGCGCAGTTCCTCGAACATGTCCTGCCAGACGGCCATCGACGGGGACGCGTCCATCACCAGCCGTACGGTCGCCTCGCGCCGGCTCTCCGGCCGGAGCACCGGGATGACCAGTCCGAGGGTGCGGGCGCTGGCCTCGGCGGTGGCCGTCTCGTCGATGACCAGCCGGGTGGGCGGGCCGGGCGGGCGGTGCCGCTGGAGGGCGCGCAGGGCCCGCTGGATGTCGAGGATGCGGGGCAGCGCGGCGGCTCCCGGCACCCTCACGGGCACTCCGTACTCCTCGGGCGACTCCCCCGCCGGTTGCCCGTCGGAGCCGTCGGCGCGGGCCGCCCCGGGCGCGTACAGCCCGACCGGGTCGTCGGCCTCCGCGTCCGCCCGTACGGGCTCGGCGGACTCGGTGGGCGGCTCCCCGGCCGCGGAGTCCGGGCCGCCGCCCGGCCCCCGGTCGCCCGGGGCGGCCGGCCCGGGCCCGCGGATGTGCCCGGCCAGCCACAGCGCGTCGGCGATCTCCTCGGCGGACGGGTCGAGTCCGGCGGCGCGCAGCAGCGCGGCCAGTTCACGGACGCCGGGCGCGCCGGCGGCTGCCACGGCCGATCACCTGGGACGGTCGAGGCGCTGGATGAGCAGGTCGGCGAGGTCCTCCCGGGTGGGCGGGGCGGCGTAATGGGTCAGGTAGACGGCGTTGAGCAGCTGGTCGGCGGCGACCAGCTCGGTCTGGGAGCGGCTGAGGAACTCGCGGATCAGGTCGGCCCCGAGGCGGGCGGCCTCCTCGCCGAGGTGGGCGCGGACCATGGTCGCGAGCCGCTTCTCGCCGGGCTGCCCGAGCCCCAGCTGGATACAGCGGCGCAGCAGGGCGGCGGGGAAGTCCCGTTCCCCGTTGCTGGTCAGGATGATGAAGGGGAAGGACCGGCAGCGGACGCGGCCGCCGCGGACGGTCACCTTCGTCCCGTCGTCGGTGAGCACCTGCACCTCGGGCTCGGTATCGGCGACCCGTTCCAGCTCGGGGAGGGCGAACTCCCCTTCCTCCAGCACGTTCAGCAGGTCGTTGGGCAGGTCTATGTCGCTCTTGTCGAGCTCGTCGATCAGCAGGACGCGGGGCCGGGCGGTGGGCAGCAGGGCGGTCCCGAGCGGCCCGAGGCGGATGTACTTCCCGATGCCGGGGACCGTGCCGGGGGCGGCCGCGTCTCCGGGGGCGGGTCCGGGGGCGGCCGGACCGCCTCCGCTCGCGGCGATCTGCACGTCCTGGAGCCGGGCCAGGGCGTCGTAGCGGTACAGCCCGTCCTGGAGCACGGTCCTCGACACCACCGGCCAGCGCAGCACCCGCCCCAGCTTCAACTCGTGGGCGACGGCATGCGCGAGGGTGGACTTCCCGGTTCCGGGAAAGCCGGTCACGAGCAGCGGACGCCGCAGGTACAGCGCCGCGTTGATGGCCTCCAGCTCCTCCGGTTCCGGCCGGTGCAGCTCGGCGGCCTGCCGGTGCGCGCCGAGCCGCCGGGCCACGTTGCCGTCGGCGACGCGCGCCGGACCGCCCGGCTCCGCCACCGGACCGCCGTCGAAGTCCCGCCAGGGCGGCGGGTCGGGCAGCGCGTCGATCCCGTCGTGGGGCTCGCCCACCCCGCGGTAAATGAGCCACTCGTCGTTCATGGTGCTCGCTCCCTCCCTCGCGTCGGCCGGGCCGGCCCCGTCACAGGTCGCCCTGCAGCGGCTCTTCCTCGGGCAGCGGCCGCGCCGGGTCCTCCCACACCAGCCCCGCCCCGGTCGCCCAGTAGGCGTCGGGGTCCGCGCCGTACGCACGCCCCCGCAGGGTCTGGAAGCGCAGCGGCAGCACCTCCGCCCGCCCCGCGTCGGCCAGCTCCTCGCGCAGCCCGCGATGGAAGGGCGCGCACGAGGCCCCCGGCTCCGGCGGGGGCCGCCGGGTCACCGCCACCCCGTACCCGGCATCCCGTACCGCGTGCAGCGAACCGAGCGTGGGCTCCTGGTCCGCCGCCCGGCAGTGCACGGGCACGGTGTTGTCGGGGAGGCCGGTCAGCCACTCGGTGGCGGGGGTGCGCGGGCGCCCTCCCGCGCAGTCGGCCCGTTCGTCCTGGAGCGGTCCCGCCTGCACCCGGGCCCAACGGGCGGCGGCGTCGGCGCACTCGCGGTCGGCGGGGTGCTCCCGCGCCCCGCCGGGGTTCGGCCCGCCCTGGCTCGCGCCGGCCGGGTGGCGCAGCACCACCGGCCGCTGCACGCCCAGCGGTACGCCGCCCACCACCACCCACGCGTCCACCGCCAGCCCGAACAGCTCGGGTGCCACGGCCACTTCGAGCAGGGCCGCCGCCTCGTGGGTGTCGCAGCGCCGGAACCCCTCGGCGAGCGGGACCCGCAACGCCTCCGGCAGGCCCGCCAGGGTGAGCCGTACGCCCGAGTCCACCGGCGTCACCCGCCCCGCGTGCGCGGGACCGGCGAGCACGGAGACCCGCCAGTCGTAGACGTCCTCCCAGCCGTGCGCCCACACCTCCAGCAGCACCGAGGCCCCGGACGGCAGCCCGCCGGCCCGCCGGGCGCTCCCGTGCACCGCCCGCCCGGCCGGGGCCCGCCGGCGCCGCTCCCGATCGGCGAGGCCCCGCTCGCGGCGTTCGCCGAGCTCCCTCCGCAGCGGCCGCCACAGTCGCTCGGCCGTGGCCCGCACCCAGTCCCACAGTTCCTCGTCCGCGCCCGGGGTGACGGGCTCGCGGTACTCGGCGACGCTCACGTCCGTCGCGTACCGCAGCATCGCCGCGGCCTCCCCCGTCCCGCCGGGCGGATCGTGCAGCAGCCCGAGCCCGTCGCGCCAGCTCAGCGGGGCGGGGGGCAGCGGGTCCGGCTCCTCGCCGCGCGCCGCCTCGACCAGGGCCCGTACGACCTCGGAGGAACCGGGCGGGGGCAGTTCGGCCAGCAGCCCGCACAGGGTGGTGCGCTCGCCGGGGGTGAGCCGGCCGCGGCCGGCGTACGGGTCGCCCTCCTCGGGCGGGAGCTCGCCGTGCACGTCCGTCCAGGTCCGGCGGTTGTCGAGATCGCTGAGGTGCTGGTCGTAGTGGTACAGGTCGTGCGCCTGCATGATCCGGCGGTACAGCCCGACCTGGCCCCGAGCGGCCATCGGGAGGGTGCGCAGCTGCACGACGGAGACGGCGAGCCCGCCGCCGCCGCTCTGCCTCCGGGCCTTGAGCACGCCGACGACCTCGCCGCGGGCCAGGTCCACGACGGGCCCGCCGGACATGCCCGGCTCGATCTCGTCGTCGTCGCCGAGCCGGATGGCCGCGCCGTTCCCGGCGGTGCCGCGCAGCCGGGTGGTGCGGCCGGTGATCTCGGGGGTGCCGAGGTCCTCGGTGCAGCCGAAGTAGGCGACCTCGTCGAAGCGCGGGCGGGAGCGGTCGGTCAGCCGGACGCAGGCGTGCGAGACGGGCGCCAGCACCCTGACCAGCGCCAGGTCGGGCAGGTCCCACAGCGCGTGCCGTCCGGGACGCCGCTCCTCCAGCCGCTCGGGCAGTACGCACTCCACGCGCCCGGTGACCGTCCCGGTCAGGCTCCCGGCGGAGAAGGTGATGCCGACCTCGCGCCCCGTCAGACGCACCGCAGCACCCCCTTCGCCGACCACGTGCGCGCACGTCAGGACCCACCCGGGAGCGATGAAGAAGCCGCTCCCCCAGGTGGGACCGGTCCGATGACTGCGGGGGTTCTCATACCCTCCCGCAGGGGCGTGAACGCGTACGGTCGCGGCCTGAACGAGAGGCTCGAGGAGCTCGAAGGCGCGCGCGGACCCGGTCGTGCGCCCGTCCGTCATGCGCGCCCCCTGTTTGTCGGGCATCCAGGCTAGACCCGGGAAGGGCGCAGGCGGGAGGTCTCGCCTTAAGGCGGATTATCCTGGCGGGAAACACCCCCTGCACACCCCCATCACGGCACGGAGCCCGACTTGTACTTCACCGATCGCGGCATCGAGGAGCTGGAGAAGAGGCGCGGCGAGGAGGAGGTCACCTTCGAGTGGCTCGCCGAGCAGCTGCGCACCTTCGTCGACCTCAACCCGGACTTCGAGGTCCCGGTGGAACGCCTGGCCACCTGGCTGGCCCGGCTGGACGACGACGAGGACGAGGACGAGGACGACGAGTGATCCCCGGGGGTCCGGGCACCGGCCTTTCGGCCCTGCCCGGGCCCCGCCCCTACTGGCCGGTTCTGTCCACCACCGCACCCGGGCGGGTCACAGGCTGCCGACGATGTCGTCGAGCAGGGCGCGAGCAGCGACGAGGCGTGGCGTCACCTCGCGTACCCGGGCGATGAGGCTCTCCTCCATGCTGCTGGGCCGCCAGCAGCTCACCGGGTCGTGGTGGACGCCCCACGCGTAGTGGCAGCGCCGGCAGTCGCCCATGGGACCGCCGTACATGGTCGCGATCGGGACCGGCAGGCCGCACCCGGAGCACCGTACGTTCGCCCGTGTGCACACGCCGTGGGGATGCTCCTCGGACACCACGGCCGTCAGGCGCTCCGGGAGGCCCGTCACTTCGCCCCATCCGGCTCGGCGAGCCGTGCCGCGCCCACCCGGACGAGCAGCCGGACGGCGGCGACCCGGCAGAAGTACGCCCCCGGGCCGGGGGCTGCGGCCCAGTAGAGGGACCACTTTGACGCGGCCCGATCCCGGCCGATGTCGGGCACCCCGAGGTGGGTCCCGTCCCCGAGGCACTCGACCGCTTCCCGGGAGCGCCAGCGCTCCGCCGTTCCCGGTTCGACGAGCGCGTAGTGGTTGCGACCGCGCGGGTCGTGAATGACGGGCCCCTCCAGGGCCAGCGCGAGCGCGAGGTCCACGACACGGTCCTCGGAGCTCTCGACGGCCGCGTGCGCGAGGGCGTCGGGTACCCGTACGGCTTCGAACCGAGCGCCGAGCGGCAGCACGGCGACCCCGTGCTCCCGCCACGCGGTATGCGCCGCCGCGGGATCGGGGAGACAACGCGCGTACCAGTCGGCCGTCTTCTTCCAGGACACGGCGGCTCCTACCGTCGTCAGCGGGTGATGGGACCAGACTGGCGAGCGGCAAGGCACGAAATGCTCACAACCGTGTGAGCGTGTGAGCGCTCTACTTTTCCACCCAGGCAGCGAGGTGGTTGAGGGCCTCGGGGGTCCGCCGAGCCATATGGACCAGGCCTTGGATCGTCTCCTGGGTACTCGGGTGGTAGCGGGTCTGTTCAGGGGCGACGTGGCGGGCTTCGGACAACGAGGCCAAGGCCCTCGTCGCGTT
Organism: Streptomyces sp. NPDC097617; assembly: GCF_044761485.1. Classification (NCBI taxonomy): domain Bacteria; kingdom Bacillati; phylum Actinomycetota; class Actinomycetes; order Kitasatosporales; family Streptomycetaceae; genus Streptomyces; species Streptomyces sp. NPDC097617. The sequence continues at coordinate 25,173 of NZ_JBIWCL010000028.1, read as the reverse complement.
CCCCGTCTCCATTTCGGCGCGCGCCCGGTAGATCAGGAAATGGGCTCGACGGCTCGTCGCGAAGGCCGTCGGCGGCCGGATCTTCCGGGCGGCTGTGAGTGCGTCGTCGTACTGCCTCATCTGAGTGAGTGCCGACATCGCGTGCACCGCGACGTTCATGGGCCCGAAGGACAGCCAGTGCACCGTCGAGGCGTCTCCGGTTCGCTCGGCAAGTGTGCGGGCTTCGGCGATGTGCCGTTCCACGGCATCCCGATCCCCCGCACGTGCCGCGATGACGGAGGCACCTAGGTGCAGTTGCCCGGTCACTGCGAGGCGTTCACGGCCCTCCTCAGCCTGCTCCAGGATCCGGAGTCCTGCCTCGATCAGCCTCTCGCCCGTGCGGTACTCGCCGCTCTTCGAGTGGACAAGGGCCCGTTTGTACTGCCGCACGGCCGCGAGGCACGGGTCCGCAGCATGCTCGGCGGCCCAGTCCATGCGGTCGAGGGCAACCGTGGAGAGGTCGTAGAACCCCAGCTTGACGGCAACGTCGTGGGCGCTCCGATAGGCCGATGCCAATGCCTTCCAGGCTTCGGTGGACGGACCGGACCATACGGTCGAGGTCAGCTCGGCGATCACCCCGGGAAGAGTCCGGGAGGCTTCCCGCAGCTTGGTCGCGCGGACGGTCGCACACAATCGGTCGGCCGCTGTTACGAGGTCGCCCACCGGGCGGGCGGTGACCTCCGGGTCATGCCCGAGGTCGTAGAGAGTGAGCGCGTCGCGGATGGGCCGCACGAGCGCTTCTCGGCGGTCCCCTTGGATGGTGCTGACGTGCGGTTGGCCTGTCAGTACGGCGGAATCGATCCGCAGGGCTTGGGCGACCGCGGTGAGAAAGGCATCCGTCGCGGGCCGGGCACCGCACTCCACCTGGTTCAGCAGGCTGTAGGAGTACGGAAGCAGCTCAGCCAGCTGCTTCTGCGTGAGGCGGGCCAGCCGCCGCCGGGCGCGAATGCGCGATCCTGGATGGTCGTCGAAAGTGGGCATGCCGGACACTCCCGTTTCTGACTTGTCGTCCGGACACTACCCATTCCACCCTTGGGGCACCTGGGATCGGATGTCCGAGCCTATGGTCAACTGGGAGCCATGACGCGCACCTTGTACCTCTTCGGATCGGCCGCTCCGCCGGTATTCGATGTCGCCCGCGTGATCGAGGAGGCGCAGTCCCGTGGGTGGGACGTCTGCCTCGGGTTGACTCCGACGGCCGCGGACTGGCTCGGGGGAGGGCTCGACGGCCTCGCCGCGCTCACCGGACACCCGGTCCGCAGCAGCTACAAACGGCCGGGGGATCCGGACGTGTGGCCTGCGGCGGACGCCGTCCTCGTCGCCCCGGCCACCTTCAACACCATCAACGCGTGGGCCCTGGGCCTCACCGACCGCTTCATTGTCGGCGTGGTCGCCGAAGGCATCGGCAAGGGGATCCCCCTGGCCGTCATGCCGTGCGTCAACGCGGCCTACGTACAGCACAGGGCCTTCGACCGGTCCGTGCAGGAACTTCGGGACATGGGGGTGACGGTGCTGTACGGCGAGGGCGGCTTCATGCCGAACCTTCCCGGGCAGGGCCGCCGGGAGGCGTACCCCTGGGATCTCGCCCTGACCGCGATCGACCGCCTCGTCGCCGAGGCGTGAAGGAGAGACACAGTGGCTGACGACCTGTCCGCGGTAGCCGGGTTCCTCTACGAGGCGGGGACGCTCAAGCACACGCGCCGCACGGGCTGGTGGATGGCCGGCGTCAACGATCCGGAGAGCGTGGCCGAGCACTCCTGGCGGACCTCGCTCATCGCGTCGATCATCGCGAAGCTGGAAGGCGCCGACCCCGCGCGGGCCGCCTTCCTCGCGGTGTGGCACGACACCCAGGAGACCCGCACCGGGGACGTGAACCACCTCGGGAAGAAGTACGCGGCCGGTGCCGACCCGGTCGCGGTGACGGCCGATCAGACCGGCGGCATGCCGGACGGGCTCGCTTCGGTGATCCGGGAACTCGTCGCCGAGTACGAGGCAAAGGACTCCCCGGAAGCCGTCTGCGCACGCGACGCGGACAAGCTGGAGTGCATGCTCCAAGGCATCGAGTACAAGGCGCAGGGGTACTCCGGCGCCCAGCGCTGGATCGACAACAGCAGGGCCCGCCTCACGACGGAGACCGGCCGGCGTCTGGCCGGCGAGCTGCTGGGCCAGGATCCCCTCGACTGGTTGCGCAGCGTCCTCGGCGAGAAGGCCTGACCCCGGACGCGGCCGCGTATGACACCGGCCCGGCCGCTCGGAGCGGTCGGGCCGGTGTCATGTGCGCTCTGAACAGCAGCGCGGGGAGATCCCTCGGGCGCCCGAGATCAGGCGGCCTTGGTCTCCCAGAAGATGCGGTCGATCTCGGCGATGAGCTCAAGAGCCTTCGCGCCGGTCGCCGGGTCGTTCGACGCCTTGGCGGCCGAGAGGGCCTTCAGGGTGTCGTTGACCAGGGTGTGCAGCTGCGGGTACTTCTCGAAGTGCGGGGGCTTGAAGTAGTCGCTCCACAGCACCGAGACGTGGTGCTTGGCGAGCTCGGCGCGCTGCTCCTTGATGGTGATGGCGCGCGCGCGGAAGTCGGCGTCTTCGTTGGCCTGGTACTTCTCCTGCACGGCCTTGACGGACTCGGCCTCGATGCGGGCCTGGGCAGGGTCGTACACGCCGCACGGAAGATCGCAGTGGGCGGAGACCTTCGCCTTGGGGGCGAAGAGGCGGGAAAGCATGGAGTTTGTCCTCCTCGTGATCGTCTTCTCAAGGGGGAGATTACTCGCTGAACAACCGGATTTCGCGGCCGCCCCCATGGGCTTAGGACAAAAGTCCAGGGTCGCGGCCGGACCGGTGAGCGAATGTACGGGCCCGTGCGGCAGCATGCGGGGGTGACGAGGAGGACACGCATGGTGGAGATCGGGCGCCCGCGCAAGCAGTTCGGGATGGTGGAGGTGACGGGGCCGTCGATGGCGCCGACGCTGAACCAGGGGGACCAGGTGCTGGTCCGTTACGGGGCGGCCGTCCGTCCGGGTGGCGTCGTGGTGCTGCGCCACCCGCTCCAGCAGGACCTGCTGGTGATCAAGCGCGCGGTGGAGCGGAGGCCGGGCGGTGCCTGGTGGGTGCTCGGGGACAACCCGTACAACGAGGCGCCCGGCGACAGCACCGTCTTCGGGCCGGTGCCCGGGGAGCTGGTGCTGGCGACGGCGGTGCTGCGCTTCCGGCCGCGCGAGGAGGATCAGCGTTCGCTGAGGGCCCGGCTGTCCTGGGCGGTCTCGGCGCTGCGCCCGCTGCGGGCGGACGCCTCGGCCTCCAGCCGCTTGCGGGCGCGGTAGGCGGCCACGTTCGCCCGGGTGGCGCAGCGGTCGGAGCAGTAGCGCCGGGAGCGGTTGGTGGAGGTGTCGAGGTAGGCGTTGCGGCAGGGCGCTGCCTGGCACAGGCCGAGCCGGTCGGGGCCGTGCTCGGTGAGGGCGAAGGCCAGGCCCATGGCGGCCATGGCGGCGTAGCCCGCGGAGGCGTTCGAGGGGTGCTCGGCGAGGTGGATGTGCCAGTCGGGGCGGCCGTCGTCGTCGAGGGTCTCGTGGCCCGAGACCTGGGGGCTGACGGGGAACTCCATGAGCAGCGAGTTCAGCAGGTCGACCGCGAGGACGTGGTCGCCCCCGTCGGCGGCCTCGAAGACGGAGCGCAGCCGGCCGCGGACGTTGCGGAAGCGGGTGACGTCACCGTCGGTGACGCGGCGCGCCATCTGCTGACTGGCGCCGAACAGGTCGCGGACGGCGTCCACCGAGGTGAGCGCGTCCTTGTTGCGGGCCGGCTCCTCGGTGTTGACCAGGCGCACGGCGAAGTCCGAGTAATGGGCCAGTTCCACTTGTAGTCCTTACGGCTGCGGATTAATGTCTCCGGTAACGGCTGAGACTTCTTCGAGGGTATTACGTATGGAGGGGTACGGGATGACGGATACGGCGGACGGAACGGTTGCGGCGGATGCGGGCCGAGCACCGGGCACGACAGACTGGCAGGCCTGGCAGGACAGCTGGGACCGGCAGCAGGAGTGGTACATGCCCGACCGCGAGGAGCGGTTCCGGGTGATGCTGGACATGGTCGAGGCACTGGTGGGACCCGCCCCCCGGGTGCTGGATCTCGCATGCGGTACGGGAAGTATTACGGACCGCGTCCTCAAGCGGTTCCCGGAAGCCACCAGTACGGGCGTCGATCTCGACCCGGCCCTGTTGACCATCGCCGAGGGGCACTTCGCGGGGGACGAGCGGGTCACCTTCGTGACCGCCGACCTCAAGGACCCGAACTGGCCCGCAGCGCTCCCCCACGCCACCTACGACGCCGTCCTGACGGCCACCGCCCTGCACTGGCTGCCGAGCCAGGACCTGGCCGTCCTGTACGGGCAGCTCGCTCCGCTGCTGGCCCCGGGCGGGGTGTTCATGAACGCCGACCACATGCCCGACCCGGCCACCCCGCGCATCGACGCCGCCGAGCACACCCACCGGCACGCCGGCATGGACCGGGCCAAGGCGGCGGGGGCCGTGGACTGGCGCGAGTGGTGGGACCTGGCGGGCGCCGACCCGGCGCTGACCGAGCAGGTGAAGGAGCGCTTCGCGATCTACGGGGAGCACGCGGACGGCGACACGCCCTCCGAGGCCTGGCACACCGAGACCCTGCGCGCCGCGGGCTTCGCGGAGGCCCGTACGGTCTGGCGCTCCCCCTCGGACGGGCTGGTCCTAGGACTGAAGTAGGAATCTCAGGTCGTCAGGACCGCGGGAGAAACGACCGAGGGGCGGTACGGGAATCCCGTACCGCCCCTCGCCGTCCGCGGGTGCGCGCAACTGCGGTGAGTTACAGCACCTTGGAGAGGAACGCCTTGGTGCGGTCGTGCTGGGGGTTGCCGAGGACCTCGCGGGGGTGGCCGGACTCGACGACGACGCCACCGTCCATGAAGACGAGGTTGTCGCCGACCTCGCGGGCGAAGCCCATCTCGTGGGTGACCACGATCATGGTCATGCCCGACTCGGCGAGGTCGCGCATGACGTCCAGGACGTCACCCACCAGCTCAGGGTCGAGAGCCGAGGTGGGCTCGTCGAAGAGCATCAGCTTCGGCTCCATGGCCAGCGCGCGGGCGATCGCCACACGCTGCTGCTGACCGCCGGAGAGCTGGGTGGGGTAGTTCCCGCCCTTGTCGCCGAGACCCACCCGGTCCAGCAGCTTGGCGGCACGCTCGCGCGCCACCGACTTCGACTCGCCCTTGACCATGACGGGGGCTTCCATCACGTTCTCGATGGCCGTCATGTGCGGGAACAGGTTGAAGCGCTGGAAGACCATGCCGATGTCCCGGCGCTGGGCCGCGACCTCGCTGTCCTTCAGCTCGTAGAGCTTGTCGCCCTTCTGGCGGTAGCCGACCAGCTGCCCGTCGACATACAGCCGACCCGCATTGACCTGCTCCAGGTGGTTGATGCACCGCAGGAAGGTCGACTTGCCCGAGCCGGACGGACCGACCAGGCAGAACACCTCACGCGGAGCGACCTCCAGGTCGATGCCCTTGAGGATGTGCGCCGCACCGTAGGACTTGTGGACGCCCTCGGCCTTCACCATGGCAGTCGTCATCAGGCCACCGCCTTGCGGTTCGAGAAGCTGGACAGTTTCGCCTTGATCTTCTGCAGCGGCGTCGGCGGCAGGGACCGCAGCGCGCCACGGGCGTAGCGGCGCTCCAGGTAGTACTGGCCGACGCTGAACACGCTGGTCAGGGCGAGGTACCAGATCGATGCGACGAAGAACATCTCCATCACCGCGAACGACGTGGACGCGATGTCCTGGGCCGCGCGCAGCAGGTCGAAGTACTGCACCGCGACCACGAGGGAGGAGGTTTTGAGCATGTTGATGAACTCGTTGCCCGAGGGCGGCACGATCACCCGCATGGCCTGCGGCAGCACGACACGGCGCATCGTCTGCGTCCGGGTCATGCCCAGCGCGTGCGAGGCCTCGGTCTGGCCCTCGTCGACCGACTGGATGCCGGCGCGGACGATCTCCGCCATGTAGGCGCCCTCGTTCAGGCCCAGACCCAGCAGGGCCGCCAGGAACGGCGTCATGACCTGCGTCATCTCGTCCTTGTAGAACCCGAGGTTCAGGAGCGGGAAGATCAGGGCGAGGTTGAACCAGATGAGGAGCTGCACGTACACCGGGGTGCCGCGGAACAGCCAGATGTAGAACCAGGCGATGGTGCTGGTCACCGGGTTCTTCGAGAGCCGCATGACCGCGAAGAGGACACCGAGCACCAGGCCCAGGGCCATCGAGGTGACGCTGATCCAGACCGTGTTGACGACACCGCGCAGGATCGTCGGGTCGAACAGCTTCTCCGGCACGGTCGCCCAGCGCACGTTGCCCTGCGAGAAGGCGACGACGAGCGCCACGACCAGGCCGATGACGACCACGGCGCTGATCCAGCGGCCGTAGTGGCGGACCGGGATCGCGCGGATCGCCTCGGGGGGTACGGCCCCGGCCGGCGGGGTGTCCGCCGGGTCCGGGACCTTGTCGAGCTTGTCAGTCACAGTGACTGCCCTTCAGTGTGCTGCGGTGGTACGCGGAGGTCAGGAACCGGCGTTGATCTTGGCCTCGGTCACGGCGCCGGAGCCCGCGTTCCACTTGTCCAGGGCGGCCTTGTAGGAGCCGTCCTTGATGACCGCGTCGAGGGCTTCCTTGAGCGCGTCGCGCAGCTCGGTGTTCTTCTTGTCCACCGCGATGCCGAAGAGACCGGCGTCGGTCGGGTTGGCAATGGCCTCGAATTCGTTGCCGCCACCCGCGGTCTGCGCGATGTACGCGGCGACCGGGGAGTCGTTCAGGTCGGCGGCGGCGCCACCGGCCTTCACACGGGTCTGGGCCTCGGCATCGGTCGGGAAGGACTCGATCTTGAGCTCGCCCTTGCCGTCCGTCTTGCACTTCTCGGCCTGGGTCTTGGCGGACTCCTCGTACGTGGTGCCGCGCTGGACGGCGACCGTCTTGCCGCACAGGTCGTCGAGGGTCTTGATGCCCTGGGGGTTGCCCTTCTTCACCAGGATGCCGGTCGAGGCGGAGAAGTAGTCGACGAAGTCGACACCGGCACCGGTCTTGGCGCCCTTGTCGTCCAGGCCCTCCTGACGGGCCTTGGTGTCGGTGAGCGAGGACATGACCAGGTCGCTGCGACCCGTCTGCATGCTGCCGATCAGGGTGTCGAAGGTGCCGGACTCGAACTTGAACTGCACGCCGAGCTGCTTGCTCAGGGCCGCCGCGACATCGGGGTCGACGCCGACGATCTTGCCGCCCTCGGTGAACTCCATCGGCGCATAGGTGGCGTCCGTGCCGACCTTGATGACACCGGCGTCCTGGATCTTCTTCGGGAGCTTGGAGAAGAGCGGGGCGCTGCTGTTGTTCGCAGCGCCGGACGGCGTGCTGGAAGCCTTGTCCGTCTGGTCACCACAGCCGGTGAGGATCAGGGCGCCCGCGACCGCGATCGCGCCGACCGCGGCGATCCGGGACCGTGCGGCGGTCGTACGACGGGTGGTGCTAGCGGTCATGGCTTGGTTCCTCCGGCGCTGGTGGAAAAGCATCGAAAAACGGTCGGACACGCACCATCGAGTGTCGCGACCTTGTGTGATTACGGCATCTTGCCATTCGGACTGAGACATTCAGGGTGCCCGTCAGGTCAAAATCGCATAACGGGCGATGGGGGTAGCCCAACAGGACTGCGGAGAAGGGGGTTAAAGGCCGCAGATACTGCCGTGACCTGGCCTTTTTGCCGCACTTTCTGCGGACCGTCTCGCCCATCGGACAGCAAGGTTTGGACTTTTCACCAAAAGCCGGGCAAGGGACCTACAGTTGAGCGGGAATCGACTCGTCTGGGCGAGCGTTCTTCGGGTAGAACAGATCCTTACACCCCTCATCCGGGGCTCAGGGCGCGCGTGCGGCGCGCCCGCGCGTACGACCTCCCCTTCGCGGAGACGGGCCAACCGTTGACGCGGAGTACGGACGCGGTGCCCGCCCACCCCTTAACAAGGAGTGGCCACCCTCAACGATTCAAAGGACTTAAGGGGTCACACGAAGTGGCAGCGGAGATCTTCAACCCTCGCAGTGACAGCGTCACGGACAACAACCCGGACGCGGTGTTCGCGCTGCACCGGGGCGGCAAGATGGCCATCCAGGCCACAGTGCCGGTCACCAACAAGGATGACCTTTCCCTCGCGTACACGCCCGGCGTGGCGAAGGTGTGCAGCGCCATCGCCGAGCACCCGGAGCTGGTGAACGAGTACACCTGGAAGTCGAACGTGGTCGCCGTCGTCACCGACGGTACGGCCGTGCTCGGACTCGGTGACATCGGTCCCGAGGCCTCCCTCCCCGTCATGGAGGGCAAGGCCATCCTCTTCAAGCAGTTCGGTGGCGTGGACGCGGTGCCGATCGCGCTCGCCACCAAGGACACGGACGAGATCATCGAGACGGTCATCCGCCTCGCCCCGTCCTTCGGCGGGGTGAACCTGGAGGACATCTCCGCCCCCCGCTGCTTCGAGATCGAGCGCCGCCTCCAGGAGGCGCTGGACATCCCGATCTTCCACGACGACCAGCACGGCACGGCCATCGTGACGCTGGCCGCGCTGCGCAACGCGGCGAAGCTGACGGGTCGCACCCTCGGCGACCTGCGCGCCGTGATCTCGGGCGCCGGCGCCGCCGGTATCGCCATCGCGAAGATCCTGGTGGACGCGGGCATCGGCGACGTCTGCGTCACCGACCGCAAGGGCGTCGTGTCCGCGGACCGCTCCGACCTGACGGACGTCAAGGCGGAGATCGCGGGCCTGACCAACAGGACCGGCCAGACCGGCTCCCTGGAGGCGGCACTGAACGGGGCGGACGTCTTCATCGGCGTCTCCGGCGGAACGGTCCCGGAGGAGGCGGTGGCCTCGATGGCGAAGGACGCGTTCGTCTTCGCCATGGCCAACCCGAACCCGGAGGTCCACCCGGACGTCGCGCACAAGTACGCGGCGGTCGTGGCCACGGGCCGCTCGGACTTCCCGAACCAGATCAACAACGTGCTGGCGTTCCCCGGCATCTTCGCGGGCGCCCTCAAGGTGCGCGCCACCCGGATCACCGAGGGCATGAAGATCGCCGCCGCCGACGCCATCGCCGGTGTCGTGGGTGACGAGCTCGCCGCCGACCACGTGATCCCGTCGCCGTTCGACGAGCGCGTGGCCGAGGCCGTCGCGACGGCCGTCGCCGCCGCGGCCAAGGCCGACGGCGTGGCCCGCCTGGTCTGACCGCGGACCCGGGCAGTACGTACAGAGGCCCGACCGGAGCGATCCGGTCGGGCCTCTGCACGTCCCGGTGCCCACGGCGGACACGGCCGTGTGACGGGAACGGGGGTGGATGCCGGGGCTACCGAGCGGTAGCGTCGCCGCATGTTCGCTGCCTACGCCGCCCGAATCGACCGTGACCAGCCCCTGAACGGCCTTGTGCTGGGCGACCGCCCGGCTCCCGAGGACCGGCCCGGCTGGGTGACCGTGAACGTCAGGGCCGCCTCCCTCAACCACCACGACCTGTGGTCGCTGCGCGGGGTCGGCCTCGGCGAGGAAAGACTCCCGATGATCCTCGGCTGCGACGCCGCCGGGATCGACCAGGACGGCAACGAGGTCGTCCTGCACTCCGTGATCGGCCAGAGCGGCCACGGGGTCGGCCCGGACGAGCCCCGCTCGATCCTGACCGAGCGCTACCAGGGGACCTTCGCCGAGCAGGTGACCGTCCCCGCCTGGAACGTGCTGCGCAAGCCCGCCGAGCTGACCTTCGAGGAGGCCGCCTGCCTTCCGACGGCCTGGCTGACGGCGTACCGGATGCTGTTCACCAATGCCGGGGTCCGTCCCGGGGACTCCGTACTGGTGCAGGGCGCCGGCGGCGGTGTCGCGACCGCCGCGATCGCCCTCGGCAAGGCGGCCGGCCTGCGGGTCTTCGCCACGAGCCGGGACGAGGCCAAGCGCAAGCGGGCCGTGGAGCTCGGCGCCGTGGAGGCGTACGAGCCGGGTGCGCGGCTGCCGCAGCGGGTGGACGCCGTGATCGAGACGGTGGGCGCCGCGACCTGGTCCCACTCGGTGAAGTCTCTGCGCCCCGGCGGCACCCTGGTGATCTCCGGCGCCACGAGCGGCGACCGGCCGGCGCACGCCGAACTGACCCGGATCTTCTTCCTGGAGCTGAAGGTGGTCGGTTCGACGATGGGCTCGAAGGACGAGCTGGAGGACCTCCTCGCCTTCTGCGCGACCACCGGGCTGCGGCCGGTCATCGACGAGGTGCTGCCGCTGGACCGGGCGCGCGAGGGGTTCGAGAAGCTCGAGGCGGGCGACCTCTTCGGCAAGATCGTCCTGACGCCCTGACGCCCTGACGTCCTGACGCCCGAATGTCAACCGGGGTTGACGAACCCTCCCGCGTCAACCTACATTGACACCCATGACCGAAGCCACTGATCTCGCCGAGCGGGCCGGTGACCGCGACCCGCGCGTGGGCCTGCGTGCCGTGTCCGCCCTCCGCAGGCTGCTGGAGCAGCTGGAGGCCGTACAGGTACGCAGCGCCCGCGCGCAGGGGTGGTCCTGGGAGGAGATCGCGGCCGAGCTGGGCGTGAGCCGGCAGGCCGTGCACAAGAAGTACGGGAGGCTCTGATGTTCGAACGCTTCACCCGCGATGCCCGGTCGACCGTGACCGGGGCCGTGACCGAGGCCCGCCGGAGCGGCGCCGCCACCGTCACCGAGGAACACCTGCTGCTCTCCCTGCTGGCCCTGGGCGCCCTGGACCCCCTCGGGGTGGACCGTGCGGCGGTGGCCGCCGATCTCACGGCGGCCCGCCGGCGGGGCGGAATGTCCAGGGCGGACGAGGAGGCGCTGGCCGGCCTCGGCATCGACCTCACCGAGATCGTCTCCCGCATCGAGGAGACCCACGGCGAGGGCGCCCTCGCGACGCCGACGCCCCGCAGGCGGACCCTGGGCTCCTCGCTCCGCTCGGCCCTGGGACGCGGGGACGCGGACGACCGCGCCGGCAGCCACCACGTCCCCTTCACCGAGGGGTCGAAGAAGGTGCTGGAGCAGTCCCTGCGGATCGCCCTGGGCCGCAAGGACATCCACATCGGCACCCTGCACCTGCTGCTGGCCCTGCTCTCCCGCCCCGGCACGGTCTCCGAGGTCCTGACGGACCACGGCATCACCTACAACACGGCCGAAACCACCCTGGCAGCCTGACCACCCCGCCGCCCCATCCAGCCTCGCCCCGCGCTCTCCAGCCTCGCCGGCGTTTGGGGCGCGGGATCCGGGGCGGCACCCCGGCAGCGGCGCCGCGGGCGGACTACGGCCTGGCCGCGAACGCGGTTCCCAGCCGGCCGCGGGCCGCCTCCAGGTGCCGACGGGCCTCGGCCACCTGCGCCGCGGTCACCCCGCGATCCCGGGCCGCATCGCGCACCTCGTCGCGGAAGCGGTCGAGCAGCCGGTCCAGGTCACGGGCCGGATCACCGGTGGGGGCCAGGTCCGCGGCCCAGTCCGAAGCCGGCTCCGAAGCCGGCTCCGATGCCCGCTCCGCGTCCGCAGCCTTCGCCGAGGCACCGGCACCGGCTGCCGGGCCCGCGGCCGGCGTACCGCCGAGCCAGGCCCCGGCCAGGCTGCCCAGGACACCGCCGGACCTGGCGAACTGCTCCTGCAGCTGGCCCGCGATCCGCTGGACCTCCTCGCGGGCCCGCTCCTGGGCCTCCTTGGCCTGGCGGCGGGCCTGCTGCGCCTCCTCGCGGGCGCGGCGGCTCTCATCCTTCGCCCGGCGCGCCTGTTCCTTCCACTCCTGCCGCGCCTTGCGCAGCTCCTCCTTGGCGGTCTGCCAGGACTCCTCCTCGGTCGTCCGGGTCGCCGACGCGGAGGCCGCCGCACGCATCTCGCGCCGCAGGTCACCCGCCGCGCCCCGGACCTCGCTGCGGATCTCGGCGGCGAGTTCGGTGACCGAATCACGGATCTCCAGTTCCAGGTCGGCGAGTTCGCCGCCGCGGTCGGCCAACTCCGCGCGACCCGCCTCGGTGATGGAGTACACCTTGCGCCCGCCCTCGGTGGCGTGCGTGACCAGGCCTTCGGCCTCCAGCTTCGCCAGCCGCGGGTACACGGTGCCCGCGGAGGGCGCGTACAGGCCCTGGAAGCGCTCCTCCAGCAGGCGGATCACCTCGTACCCGTGGCGCGGGGCCTCGTCCAGCAGCTTGAGGAGGTACAGGCGGAGGCGGCCGTGGGCGAAGACGGGCGGCATGTCAGAGCACCTTCTTGTCGAGCGTGAGCGGGGCGTCGGCGGCAGCGGGGGCGTCGGCCTCGGCCTGCGGGCGGCGCAGCAGCGCGATCGAGCCGGAGACCGTGGTCGCCCGCAGGGTGCCCGCCCCGGAGCCGAGGGTCCCGGTGATCCGCTTGGCGCCCATCTGGCCGGAGACCCGCAGGTCCTCGAAGGCGTTGGAGACGCGACCGGTGGCGGTGTTGGCCTCGACGCGGGCGTCGGCGGGGTGCGGGAGGCGGATCGCGACCTGGCCGGAGACGGAGTTCAGCGCGATGTCCACGGGACGGCCGGCCTCCGGGCCGGGGTCCAGGTCGATGAGCATGTCACCGCTGACCGAGTCGGCCCGTACGGTGACGCCCGCGCCGTCCACGACGGTCAGGTCGCCGGACACCGAGTGGAAGCCGAGGTCGCCGGTGACGGACTGGGCCTCGACATTGCCGGAGACGGTGTGCGCCTTGACCCGGCCGGACAGGCCGACCAGCGTGGCGTCGCCGGAGACCCCGTTGACGTCGGTGCCCCCGGAGATGCCGGAGACGAAGGAGACTGCGTCGACGACCGCCACGCGGACCTGGGTGCCGGCGGGGACGGTGAGGGTGATCGCGGCGCTGCGCTCCCAGGCCTTGCGGCCGGAGGCCACCCGGGACCAGGACTTCCAGGGCTTGGACTCGAACCATTCCTTGAGTCCCGACGAGCCGTTCCAGGGAATGTCCTCGTAGGAGACGGTGAGGGTGCCGGCGTCCTGCACGACATACAGCGGCGGTCCGTCGACCTCGGTCACCTCCAGGCGGGCCGGGCCCTCCTCGGCGGCGACCACGTTGACCGTGCCGCCCAGGACGCGGACGCGGAGTTCGGTGACCGGCTCCTCGAGGGTGAGCTTGCGAGGTTCGGCGAAGTGCCACGTCGACGGCGCCGGCGACGGCTGGGGCGACGGCTGGGGCGACTGCTCTGCCATGGTGCTGATCCTCCTCGTGCGTACACGGACCGGGCTCGACGCACGCAACATATCGCGTCTTCTGTTAACACGATATATCGCGGTCAAAGGAAGTCAAGCGCCCTCCCGAAACCCCGCCATTTGGGGTGTTTTGCATTATTGTGTGCCCATGTCAATCTCCCGGACCGTGACCGGCGGACTGCTGCTCTGCCGCGCCGAACCCCTTGCCGTCCGACCCCCGGCACACCTGTTGCGTGTCCGCCTGCTGCTCGCCCCGGCAGGCGGATGGAGCGTGCTCGTCCCCGAGGACAAGCCGTGGCGGGAGGGTCCGCAGAGCGTGGCGGAGGTCCTCGCCGGCTGGGGCTCGGCCCTCGCGATCGGCACCGACCGGCCGGTGCTGAGCCTGTGGTGGGAGGACGGCCGGACCGGCTTCGCCCTCTCCAGCGGGTTCCGGCGCACCACCGCCTACGCATGGGACGCGGCCGGGCGCCCCGCCGGCGAGCCCGATGCCATGCGGGCCCTGTCCGCGCGGCTCGGCCTGGACCCGGTGCTCGACCTGGCGGACCTGGAAGGCCTCACCCGCCCCGCTACGGACCCCGCCGTCGACGGGGAGGGCCGGCTGCTCGCCCTGGTCGCCCTGCTGACCCGGGCCGGACTGACCCTGCCCGCCGGGCTGACCCCGGGCGAACCGGCCGACCGGCTGCGGGGCGCGGCCCGGATGGCTCCCGGCGTCGAGACGGTGGAGTGGTCGGGCTGGCGCGACGCGGTGCGGGCCGAGTTCGACGCGGCGGAGGGGAGCCCGCTGGGTCCGTGGATCCGCGGCCCGAGGGCCCGGCTGCTGGGCGCCGCCCAGGTGGCGGCCGGTGCGCCCCTCCTGGCCTGGGCCGCCCACCGCCGCAGCGCGGGCTGGGCCGCGGCGGGCGCGTTCCTGCTGGCGCAGGGCGCCGGGGTACTGGCCTACGACCGGACCCGCGCGCGGCGCTGACCCGGACGGTCCGCCGTTACGCCACCTCCAGCAGGGGGCTCGCGTGGTGGTGGAGCCAGGCCCGGTAGGGGGGCGTGCGCAGCGCGGCCTCCCGGTAGGCCGCGCGCAGGTCCTCGTACACCTCGGCGTGTGCGCCGGGCCGGGTCGCCAGCAGCAGCCGCACGGCGAGGGGGTCCCCCGAGAGCGGCCGGATCGCCATGTCCTCGCGCGGCCCGGAGGTCGGCTGGCAGGGGGCGACCGCCTCGCCGGAGATGATCAGTGAGGCCGCCGTGTGGTAGTCGGCGTGCAGGAGCGGCGGGTCGAGCCCGGCCCCGGCGAAGACCCGGCGCAGCCCGTCCCACTCGCCGTCGACCGAGGGGTCCACCATCCACCGGTCGGCGGCCAGGTCCCGTAAGGAGACCACCGCCTGCCCGGCGGCCGGATGGTCCCGGGACATGGACACGAACTGCGGTTCCCGCTCCATCAGTACGTGGATCTGCAGTCCGGTCGGCACCCGCAGCGGGCTGCCCTCCACCTCGTGCACGAACGCGACGTCCAGCTGCCCCGCGGCGGCCATCCTGAGCAGCGCGTTGGCGGAGACGTCCACCACCAGCGAGGTCTCGGTGTCCGGCAGCCGCCGGTGGATGCGGCGCAGCCAGCCGGGCAGCGCGCTGCTGGCGGTGGAGCCGATGCGCAGCCGGGAGGCGTGGGCCAGTTCGCGGGCCTCCGCGACCAGCGCGGCCATCTCGGCGAGCAGCGGGCGGGCCCGGCCGAGGACGGTCCGTCCGAAGGGGGTGGGCCGGCAGCCGGTGCGCTCGCGCAGGAACAACTCGCCGTCGAGGGCCCGTTCGATGCGGCGCAGCTGGGTCGTCAGGGAGGGCTGGCTCACGCCGAGTTGCCGGGCGGCCTTGTGCAGGCTTCCGGCGTCGGCGATCGCGCACAGGGCGCGCAAGTGCCTGACCTCAAGCTCCATGACCCGAGGGTAGGCCGGTCCCTACGGACCGCACCAGCCACCGATAGCCCCCCGAATCCCGCCATTCTCACGCTAGTTGGGCTGCCGAAATCTTGCCGATAGGCCCGCGCTATCGGGCAGTGACATCATCCGCCGGGCACTCGTGCTCCCGCAGACTCCGGTTCGAAAGACCCACCCCCCACCGCACCGGACGAGTAGGAGCTCCCCCACATGCGCCACTCCCGTAAGGCCATGCTGGCCACGACCGTCGGCCTCGGCCTCGCCGCAACCCTTGGTGTCGTCCCCACCGCCACCGCCGCGCCCGCCCCCGCCGGAAACGCCGTCAGCTACGCCACGTACGAGCGTTCGCCGGAGAACGCGGCCGCCAACACCGCCTTCTTCGAGGCCGTGCAGCGCGCGGTCGCCGAGCAGCGCGCCGCGAACCCCGGCGCCCTGGCCGTGACCGTCACGTACAACACCCGCAGCGCCCCCAGCTTCCGCAGCCAGATAGCCCGCTCCACGCAGATCTGGAACGGGTCGGTCTCCAACGTCAAGCTGCAGGAGGTGTCCTCGGGCGGGAACTTCTCGTACCGCGAGGGCAACGACTCACGCGGCTCGTACGCGAGCACCGACGGGCACGGCCGGGGCTACATCTTCCTCGACTACCGGCAGAACCAGCAGTACAACTCCACCCGGGTGACCGCGCACGAGACCGGCCACGTGCTGGGTCTGCCGGACCACTACTCGGGCCCGTGCAGCGAGCTGATGTCGGGCGGCGGCCCGGGCACCTCGTGCACCAACGCCAACCCGAACTCCGCCGAGCGGGCGCGCGTCAACCAGCTCTGGGCCAACGGCTTCGCCTCGGGCCTGGGCGCGAAGGATCTCGCCACCAAGGGCTGAGTCACCTCTCCCCGGGGTCCGCGTAGTCATGGCAGTCGGGGTTCCGGCAGGGACCCCGACTCCACACCGGAATGAAGATCCCGAGGGACTTGCGCCGCCTGACCACTGTGTCGACGCGGCGTCCGCACGCCGGGCACGCCTGCTGCTCGTGCCCGGCCTGCGGGGCCACCGTCTCGTGCGCGTGATGCTGCTGTTCACCGGCCATACCTCCACGGTAGGCCGGTTCCGTGCGTTCGGCGGGTCAGCGCCCGAGGACGGTGTACGTGCTGATGACCTGGCCGCCGCCGAAGATCTTTGCCCCGGTGAGCTCCAGAGGGCGCACTCCGAATCCGGCGTGGGACATCGGCATTCCGGTGCCCGCGAAAACGGGGTAGGTCTTGACGATGATCTCGTCGATCTCGTCGATCAGCTGGGTGGCGAGGTCCGCGCCGCCGCAGAGCCAGATGCCGAGACCGTCGCGGGCCTTCAGCTCGCGGACCCGGGCCGCGAGGTCGCCGCTGATCAGCCGGACCTGCGGGTCCGGCGGGGTGGCGAGGGAGCGCGAGACCACGTACTGCTCGGGCAGGTGGCCGTAGGGGCTGGTCATGCCCTGCTTCAGACCCGGCTCGTAGGTGTTGCGCCCCATGATCACCGCGTCGAAGCGCCTGGGTGCCGCGTCGGCGATGCCCAGGTGGACGCGCCCCTGGGCCGAGATGGTCTCGGGGTATTCAGCCGCCAGGTGACCGGCGAACTCGGCGTCGAGCTGGCTGTAGAAGAAGTCGCCGTCGCCGTTCGGGGCCCCGATGAACCCGTCGACGGATGTGGCGATGAAGTACGTGAGCTTGCGCAAGCGATTCTCTTTCACTGGGCAGTGCAGCCGCACCGGAGCACGTCGAGCAAAGTACTTCACATGCAGTGCTTACGCAAGGATTTCCCTCCGGTGCGGGACCGCGGCTCCGTCTCCGCTGCTCTCAGCCGCTGCTCTCAGCCGCGCGGCTTGCGCCACATCGGCCACATCAGCGGCCCCCCGGGGAGCCGCACCGCCTCCCCCGTGCACTCCCAGCCCAGCCGCTCGTACAGCCCCTTGCTGCGCTCACTGCTCGCCTCCAGGTACGCCGGCACCCCCTCGCGGTCGCAGCGCTCCAGCACCGGCCGGATCAACTCGCCGCCCAGGCCCTGCCCCTGCCGGTCCGGGGCGACCGCGATCATCAGCAGGTACTCGTGCTCCTCCGCCGTCGGGTGCACCGCGCCCGTGAGGCGCCCGACCAGCTCGCACCGCTCGTTGTCCGGATCCGCCACGGCCCGCATCCGCGCCGGGACCTCGTCCTCGACGGCCTCCCCCTCCGGGTCACCCGCCGGGATCCGCAGCCAGAGCGCGGCCGCCGAACCGTCCGCGGCGTAGTCGATCCGGCCCTCCTCCAGCGCCACGTCCACGAAGACGCCGAGGAACTTCCCGTGCACGGCGGCGCGGTGCTCCTCGTCCGGGAAGACCCAGCTGCTCACCGGGTCGGTACGGAAGGACTCGTCGAGCAGCCGGGCCACCGCGTCCCGGTCCGACTGATCCGCCTGACGTATCTCCAGCGCCATTGGTCACACCCTTCACTCACGTGTCAACAACCGTGAGCGATCCTAGAGTTGGCGCGGAAATGCGGTAAGGCCCGTTCCGGCACCGTGCGGTACCGGAACAGGCCTCGGACCCTCCGGCCTCACCGCGTGCGGCGCGTCACGAACTCCGCGAGCGCCAGCAGCCCGCCCGCCGCCCCGAGGTCGGGCACGGCCCGGGACAGCTGCTGGACCGCCCGCCCCATCCGGTCCGCGGCCTGGGCCTGCGCCCAGTCCCGACCCCCGGCCCGGTCCACCGCGTCGGCCGCCTCGCGTACGTGTTCCCCGGTCATGGGGCCGGCGTACAGCGCGGCCAGCTCCTTGCCCGCCGCGGTGCCCGAGGTGAGGGCGGCCACGACGGGGAGGGACTTCTTGCGGGCGATCAGGTCGGCCCCGGCGGGCTTGCCGGTGTGCTCCGGGTCCCCCCAGATGCCGATCAGGTCGTCGATCAGCTGGAAGGCCAGCCCGGCCTCCCGACCGAAGGCGTCCATGGCGTCGACCTCGTCGGGCCCGGCCCCCGCGTACAGGGCGCCCAGCGCGCACGCGCAGCCCAGCAGCGCCCCGGTCTTGGCGGTGGCCATGGCCAGGCACTCGTCGAGCGAGACGTGCGGGCGCTGCTCGAAGGCGCAGTCCGCCTGCTGGCCCGCGCACAGCTCGATGACGCAGGCCGCGAGCCGGGCCGAGGCCGCCGCCGCGGCCGGATGCGGGTCCTCGGCGAGCAGCCGCAGCGCGAGCGCCATCATCGCGTCCCCCGTGATGATGGCGTCCGGTGTCCCGAAGACGGTCCAGGCCGTGGCCCGCCCGCGCCGCTGGACGTCCCTGTCGATGATGTCGTCGTGCAGCAGCGTGAAGTTGTGCGCGAGCTCCACGGCCGCCGCCGCCCGTACGGCCTCCGCGGCCGGCCCCGCCCCGGGGTCGCGCAGGGCCTGCGCCGCGGCCAGCACCAGGGCCGGCCGGATGGCCTTCCCGGCTCCGCCCGCGGCGGGGCTGCCGTCCTCGTGCTCCCAGCCGAAGTGGTACATCGCCACCCGCCGCATCGAGCCCGGCAGGCTCTCGACGGTGCGGCGCAGCTGCGGGTCGACCGTTTCTCTCGTCCGTTCCAGGAGGGCTGCGGCGTCCTGGCCCTCACCGGTCGCGATGGCGTTCACCGTCGTCAGCGCCAGCGGCCGATCTCGACGTTCTCCAGCACGCCGAGTGCGTCCGGCACCAGTACGGCGGCCGAGAAGTAGGCGGTGACCAGGTAGGAGATGATCGCCTGCTCACTGATGCCCATGAAGCGGACCGACAGGCTCGGCTCGATCTCGTCCGGGATGCCCGGCTGGTGGAGCCCGATGACGCCCTGCTCGTCCTCGCCGGTGCGCATGCACAGGATGGACGTGGTGCGGGCGTCACTGATCGGGATCTTGTTGCTCGGGAAGATCGGCACCCCGCGCCAGGCCGGCACCCGGTTGCCGCCGATGTCCACCGACTCCGGGTAGATGCCGCGCTTGTTGCACTCGCGGCCGAAGGCGGCGATCGCCTTGGGGTGAGCCAGGAACAGCTTGGAGCCGCGCCGCATGCTGAGCAGCTGGTCCATGTCGTCGGGGCTGGGCGCGCCGTCGTGCGGCTGGATGCGCTGGTCGTAGTCGGCGTTGTGGAGCAGGCCGAAATCGCGGTTGTTGAGCATCTCGTGCTCCTGGCGCTCGCGCAGCGCCTCGACCGTGAGCCGCAACTGCTGCTCGGTCTGGTTCATCGGGTGGTTGTAGAGATCGGCGACGCGGCTGTGGACGCGCAGGACGGTTTGCGCGATGGAGAGCTCGTACTCGCGCGGCCGGGCCTCGTAGTCGACGAAGGTGCCGGGCAGGACGGCCTCGCCCTGGTGGCCGGCGGAGAGCTCGATCGCGGCCTCGCCGTACTTGTTGGTGTCCCGGTCGGGCCGGGTCCGTACGTTCTCCACGTGGGCGCGCAGCGATTCGACCCGGTCGGCGAGGATCTGGAAGTCCTGCCGGGACAGGGTGAGCACGGTGCCGGAGGTGGCGGCGCGCGCGGTGTACTCCCAAATCGATTCTTCATCGACGAGGGAGTCGTCGCCGAAGTACGCGCCGTCGGCGACGGTCCGCAGGACGGCGTCGTCCCCGTAGGGGCCGGGGCCGATCTGGTCGATGCGGCCGTGGGCGAGCAGGAAGACCTGGTCGGCGGGGCTGCCGAAGGAGGTGAGCTCCTGTCCGGGCTCGAAGTCGATCTGCCGGCACCGCTGGGCGAGTTCGCCGAGGACGTCGAGGTCCTCGTAGTCGCGCAGCAGCGGGAGCTCACCGAGCTCGGCCGGGATGACCTGGACCTGGGTGCCGGTCTTGATGAACTCCACGACGCCGTTGCCGACCGAGTAGCTGAGCCTGCGGTTGACGCGGTACGTGCCGCCCTGCACCGACACCCACGGGAGCATCTTCAGGAGCCACCGGGAGGTGATCTCCTGCATCTGCGGCGCGGACTTGGTCGTGGTTGCCAAGTTCCGTGCGGCCGTCGTCCCAAGACTGCGCTGCGGCGTCTGGGCCTCGGACTCGGAACCTGCCTGGACCGACATGTCTTTCCCTTTCGATCACTCCATGGATCTGCCGGTGCAGCCTGTCAGTACGGAACGTGGTCGGACCATTACACAAAAGGGTGGGACTACTCCGTCCGAGCGCGGGGCACCCTTTGGGGCCGCTCCCCGCTCCCACCCGCCTCACGAGCCCCACGCGAGCGGTCATTTTCGGCCAAGCGCAACGCTCGCGCCCGTTTAACTTGCATCAGGGATGCCACTTTCCCTACGGTGACCCCATGAGGCTGACCCGATTCACCGACCTGGCACTGCGCGTCCTGATGCGCCTGGCCGTCGAGGAAACGGACCTCCCCACCACCCGCGACGTGGCGGCGACCATGGAGGTCCCCTACACGCACACCGCCAAAGTGGTCGCCAGGCTGCAGCACCTCGGCCTGGTCGAGGCGCGGCGCGGCCGCGGCGGCGGGCTCGCCCTGACCGCCGCCGGGCGGGCCGCACCGGTCGGCTCGGTGGTGCGCGAGCTGGAGGGCGAGGGTGACGTCGTGGACTGCGAAGGCACCACCCCGTGCCCGCTGCGCGGGGCCTGCATCCTGCGCGGCGCGCTGCGCCGGGCCCAGGAGGCCTTCTACGCCGCGCTGGACCCGCTGACGGTGAACGACCTGGCCGCGTCGCCGACCAGGCCGCTCCTGCTGGGCATTGCGAGCAGGGCGCCGACGGGGGCGGGCGGCCCCTGACCCCGGGGCCGGATGGCCGAATACCGCCGCCCGCCCGAGCCGGTCCGGCGGCAGCCCGAACAGAAGTCCGCACCACTGCGGTCTTTCTTCGATCAAAAATACGCATCTTAGATGCAAATTCAATCTGTCACGCGCACACGCTCATCCCGCGAGGAGTTCCGCATGCTGTCCGAGAAGTCGAGCACGACCGTACGAGCCACCCTGCCCGCCGTCGGAGCGGCGATCGGCGACATAGCCGAGCTCTTCTACACCAAGCTCTTCGCGGCCCACCCGGCGCTGATCCGCGACCTGTTCAACCGGGGCAACCAGAACGCCGGCCTCCAGAAGCAGGCCCTCGCCGGCTCCGTCGCCGCCTTCGCGACCCACCTCCTCGCCCACCCGGACACCCGTCCCGACGTGATGCTCAGCCGCATCGCCCACAAGCACGCCAGCCTCGGCGTGACCCGCGAGCAGTACGCCGTCGTCCACGAGCACCTCTTCGCGGCGATCGCCGAGGTCCTCGGCGAGGCCGTCACCCCCGAGGTCGCCGAAGCCTGGGACGAGGTCTACTGGCTGATGGCGAACGCCCTGATCGCCCTGGAGGAGCGCCTCTACGCCGAGCAGCGGGTCGTCGCCGGCGACGTGTGGCGCGAGTGGACCGTCACCGACCGGGTGACGGAGACGGCGGACTGCGCCACCTTCCGGATCGCCCCCGCGGACGGCGCCCCCGCACCCGCACACCGGCCCGGCCAGTACGTCTCGGTGCAGGTCGAACTCCCGGACGGCGCCCGCCAGATCCGCCAGTACAGCCTCGTCACCCCGCCCGGCTCCGCCATCCGCGCGATCACCGTCAAGCGGGTCCACGGACCGGCCGCCGCGGGCCCCGACGGCGAGGTCTCCAACCATCTGCACGCCCGCGTCCGCACCGGCGACACCCTGCGGATCTCGGCCCCGTACGGCGACCTGGTCCTCGCGGACTCGGCCGCCCCGGTCCTGCTCGCCTCGGCCGGCATCGGCTGCACCCCGATGCTCTCGATGCTGGAGCACCTGGCCGACACCGGGCACACCGCCCCGGTGACCGTGCTGCACGCCGACCGCTCCCCCGCCGACCACCCGCTGCGGGGCGACCACCGGGCACTGACGCACAAACTGGCCGACGCCTCGGCCCGCTTCTGGTACGAGGAGGCGGCGGAGCCGGGCGACGGCGAGGGCCGCATGGACCTCTCGGCCGTCCCCCTCGCCCCGGGCACCCGGGCCTACCTGTGCGGGCCGCTCCCCTTCATGCGGTCCGTGCGCGAGCAGCTGATCGCCAAGGGCCTGCCGGCCGCCGACATCCACTACGAGGTCTTCGGCCCGGACCTGTGGCTCGCATCGGCCTGACCTCTGGCCGAATCGGCTCGCTCGCCGTACGAATGCACTAGCCGCGGAAGGGCCACCTCCACTAAACCGGAGGGTGACGATACGGACACACACGGTGTCCGTCGCGCACCGCAACGAAGGAGGCGGCCATGGCCGCACCCATGTCCGCGGACCGTTTCATCAACGCACTGCGGAACGAGGGTCTGACCGTCGTCGAAGTCGGCGCCTGGCGGACCCACAACCGCAACCACAAGGGCCCCTGGGGGCCGGTGCACGGGGTGATGATCCACCACACCGTCACCCGCGGCACCCCCTACACCGTCGAACTCTGCCGCGAGGGCCACAGCGCCCTGCCCGGCCCCCTGTGCCACGGAGTGATCGCCAAGGACGGCCGCGTCCACCTGGTCGGCTACGGCCGCGCCAACCACGCGGGAGCCGGCGACTCCGACGTCCTCGCGGCAGTGATCGCCGAGAAGCGGCTCCCGCCGGACAACGAGACGGACACCGACGGCAACCGCCACTTCTACGGCTTCGAGTGCGAGAACCTCGGCGACGGCGAGGACCCCTGGCCGGCGGTCCAGCTCGACGCCATCGCCCGCGCCGCGGCGGCCGTCTGCCGGTACCACCGCTGGACGGCCCGCTCGGTGATCGGCCACCGCGAATGGCAACCGGGCAAGGTCGACCCGAGGGGCTTCACCATGGACGCCATGCGCACCCGCGTCGGCGAGCGCCTGAAGTAGCCGGCCGCCGGCCGGCGGCTCCGGGCCCTCCTCCCGGGCCGTCGTCCCCGCCGCCGCGCCGGGGACGACGCCGGAGCACCGCTACCTGCTGCGGGCCGCCATGGCGAGCGCGACCACCCATCCCACGACGGACCAGCCCAGGAACAGGTTGACCACCAGAACGGAGCCCTTGTTGGGCACCCCTCGTCCGAACGCGACAGCGGTCGGAATGAAATAGGCGAGGACGATGACCAACAGCCCCACCACGCCGAACGGAATCACATCACTGCTCGCACCCATGAATTCCCCCCATGCCCAACGGATTTGACGATCCATCATCACTGATTGCCCACTGCACGTGAAGAACCTCTCGCCGCCGGGCTCTGCGGCATGCCGGGCGGACCGGGCACTGTCTGTTCCGGCGGGTGGTCACCGATCACGCGCGCGTCACCCGCGATGCCCGGGCCGCGTCCGCGCGCTCCGGCCCCGATGTGCGGCGTCACGGGCCGGAGCGGCCCACAATGGGCGGGTGAACCGCCCGACGCACCTTGACGCACTCCTGCAGCCGCGACCGCCGTCCCCGTTGACGGAGATCCGTGACGACAGGTTCGCGCGGCACGGCGTACGGCTCCTGCTCAAGCGGGACGACCTCGTCCATCCGGAGCTGCCCGAGAGTAAACCCACTGGTGTTTGCGGGCCCGACCAGCAGAAATAGTCGGTTTGGCCCGTGATCACCCCAACCTAGGGTGACTCTCATGGGCATACCGACCGACCCGGCCAAGTTGTGTGACCTCTACCTGCGTCGCAGCACCTTGCAGGACAACAAGGACACCTTGAAGGCGCACGAACGTGACCTCAGGGAGCGGGCACAGCGGGAAGGCCTGACCGTCCGGGAGGTCTGGACGGACGAGGCTTCGGCATTCAAGGCCGGCGTCACGCGCGAGAAGTTCGACAAGGCCATTGCTGCCGTGGTCGCCGGGGAAGTCCGTCACCTCTTGGGGTGGAAGCTGGATCGCCTGAGCCGTGGCGGGATGCGGCAGGTGGGCGACGTGCTGGACACCTTCGAGAGCCGCAACGCCCGGCTGGTCGCGCACATGGACGGCCTGGACAGCTCCGTGCCGCAGCACCGTGGGCTGTTCGCATGGCTGGCCGAACAGGCGCGCGCCGAGTCGTACAACACCAGCGTTCGCACCCGGACGACCAAGGCTGCGGCGACATGGTCAAGGGCGGCCCCTCGTACCGCTGCTACCGGCGGATCAACATGGGCAAGACCGCCTGCCAGGGCATGTCCGTGTTGGTGGAGGCTGCGGACGACGCAATGACGCACGTCTTCATCTCGCGCGTCTCCACCCTGCCGGACGACGACGATCTCTTGGTGGATCTGGCCATCCGCTGGTGGCCGTGGAGGACCCGGAGAAGGACGTGCGCCGCACGGAGCTGACGCTCGCGGTAGACGACGCTCAGGCCCGGCTGGATAGCCTGGACGAAGCACACTTCGTGCACGGACGCTTCAAGGGCCTGAAGGGTCAGCAGCGCTACGACCAGTTGCGCGACGCGATCACTGGCCAGTTGGACGCCCTTCAAGGGGAACTGGCCGAACTGACCCGCGCCATCGACATCACGATCCTGCGGGACGGCGAGATGTTGCACCAAGCGTGGATGGCTGCGGACCAGGAGCGCGCCCGGATGCTGCTGCGCGTCGTGCTCCACTCCGTGGCGCTCCTCCCGTCCCGTGGCCAGGGCTGCAAGGACCCGGTCCTGACCCGGCTCAGGTTCCATTGGGTGGGCGAGGACCCCCGACCCACGACGCTGGCGCCACAGCCACAGCCACAGAGGCACTGACGCCCTCATGAGACCCGTTTACGTCCTGCCGCCGGGAAACCCCAGCGGCGGGCCGTTCGTGTCCTCTGCGGGCTGTGAGGGGCGCACGGCCACGACGGCGAGAGTGACGAAGTGACGGTATGACGCACCGCCCGGGTTACCTCTCATAAGATATTTCTTTGTTGCTATGCATTGATCAGAACTAATCGCCATTCCGTCACTTCGTCACCGGACCCGCCTGCGACCCCACGTAGGCGCACGACGACAATGGCAGGCATGGCAGCCACCTCCCCCGCCTCCCGACTCAGGGGTGTTGCAAAGTCCAGCAATCTTGTAGGTGTGCTGGTCAGGCGATGCCCAGGAGGTCGAGTGGGCGGGTGAAGGGCTCGTAGGAAGCGTG
>NZ_JBIWCL010000027.1:0-115656 GCF_044761485.1 Streptomyces sp. NPDC097617 | reverse complement strand
CCTCAACAAGCCGGATCATCGCAGGCCACGGGGCACCTTTTGCATGCGGTGACAGAACGTCACAGTTCATGGAATTCACGGTGAAACACCGAGGCAGGTGGGGCTTACTGTCGAGCCCCCGGAGCATTCCGGTACGCCCGTCGCGCCGGTGCTGCGACCCCGCTGGCGGTTGGTCTCATTCCATGTCATAGCGGGCATTTTTGAGCCCCGGGGTCCGACGTGAAACATGCGGGTGACTGCATGGCGCGAGAGTCTCCGCCGCCAGCCGGGTCGTAGGCGCTGGTGGGGTTGCAGAAGTGGTGATCCGAGACCGGTGTGCGCAGAGCAACAAGCCCTCAAACAGCGGGTTTCGTGCCTGGGGCAAGGCATTACAGGTGCTTGCGATGGTGAATCACAGGTTCCGTAAACGCTCCCCGACGGCAGCCTTTCGGCCACATCGAACACTGGGATCCGACTATCGGTCGCCTGCGACAATGTCGGTGTATATCGCTAGTATTCATGGCGCAACTACAGCCTGATCACGGGAAGCGTCCCGTTCTTCCCGGAGTGGCCGGAGTGGCCGGTTGACGATCTCGCCACCTCAAGAGAACCTCAGATCCCTTGGTCGATGCATGGATCCATGTTCCGCTCTCGCTGTCGTCGCGCCGGGCGATGAAAAGCAGCAAGGGGGAGAACGTGAAGAATCCGCTCGTCTCTATGTGTGGCCGCATATGACAGGGATTTCCGGGCCGGTTGACAAGAGGCCCCTCCTTCTGGTTATCGGCAGCGGGTCGCCCATCTGGCGCGAGTACCTTCTGCGGTCAATGTCCAAGGATTGCGACATTTGGCTGTTCTCGGCAGTCGATGTCACGTGGGAGACCCCGTACGTCGTCGGCAGCACCAAGCTGGACGCCCTCGATCACGCAGCGGCGGTCGAGGCGGCCGAGGCCGTGCACCGTCGCCTCGGCGTCAGTGGCGTGCTCTCCTACGACGAGATCCGGGTGCCGATCGCGGCCGCCGTGGCGGATGCGCTCGGCCTGCCGGGCGGCGGCCTCGAAGCCGTCGCCGCCTGCCGTGACAAGGCCGCGACCCGGCGGGCGTTCACGGCCGCCGGGGTTCCCCAGCCCTACTCGTACGCCGTGTCCTCGCTGGAGGAGGCCACCGAGCGGGCCGCGGCCCTCGGCTACCCCGTGGTGGTGAAGCCGCGAGCTCTGGCGGGCAGCCTCGGCGTCACGCTGGTGGCGAGTGCGGAGGACCTGCCGGCCGCGTACACGGCGACACGGGGCGTGGAGTTCACCGAACTCCCCAGGCTGGAGGCCGGCGTGCTCGTCGAGTCGTTCGCCGACGGTCCCGAGATCAGCATCGACTCCGCCTGCCACAACGGCCGGGTGACTCCGCTCTTCGTGGCGCGCAAGAAGACCGGATTCGCACCGCACTTCGAGGAAGTCGGGCATGTCGTGAGTGCCCGCGACCCCCTCTTGACGGACCCCGAGATCACACGGATCCTGCAGGACGCCCACACCGCGCTCGGCCTGTCCACCCTGATGACCCATACCGAGGTCAGGCTGACCGGCACAGGTCCCAAGGTCATCGAGGTCAACGCGCGGCTCGGCGGGGACCTGATCCCCTACACCGCGCAGCTGGCCACCGGTGTCGACTACGGCGACATCGCCGCCCGGCTCGCACTGGGCATTGCCCCGACCGCGCCGGAACTCCCGCTGCGCACCGCGCAGATCGACTTCCTCTACCCCGGCACCGACATCGAGGTCGAGGCGCTGACCGTGGGCGAGGACGGTCTGCCGACCGAGGTCCACACGGTCATTGCGCTGGTCGGCGCCGGCCGGAAGCTGCGGCTTCCCCCGAGGGACCACGTCCGGGGACGCTTCGCGGTCGTCATCACTGCCGCCGGGACCCCCGAGGCGTGCGAGGCCGCGAAGGTTCTCGCCGAGAAGCATGTGGAGCTCCCGGTACGCCGCTCGACCTCCCGCCAGTCGCGTGAACGGCCTCCGGCCTTTCCCGCCCTCATCCTTCAGGTGCTCATGAACACGTCCACGCAGGACGCGGTCCTGCTGCTCGACCCCGTCAACAAGGGAGCCAACTTCAAGTCGGCGGTGCGGGAGCGGGGTCTCGCCATCGTCTCGGTCTACACGCTCGAACCGGCCGAACTGCACGGCCGCTGGACCACGCACACCGTCGGCGACGACGTGACCCTGTACGCGTCGCAGGCCGGGCCGTCGCCGTGGATGAACAGAAAGAAGGTGCGCGATGACCGTGCGCAGTCGCGCTGTGACACGTGTCCTCCTCGTCGGAGGACGCCATCCCGCGGCGGCGCGGGCGGCCCGCGAGGCGGGTCTCCTGGTGCACTATCTGGGCGTGCGGGAGGGCGCGCCGGCCTGGCTCGCCACCGGCGCGGACGAGGTGACGCTGCTCGACGACCCGGCCCCGGACGCGGTGATATCCGCGGCGAAGAGCATTCACGCGGAGCAGCCGTTCGGCGTGGCGGTCTCGATGAGCGACGCGTATGTGGAAGCCGTCGCCGTGATCAACGAGTCGCTCGGCCTCCCCGGCAACAGCCCCGGCGTGCCGAGGGCCGCGAACGACAAGGCGCGGATGCGCGAGATCCTGCGCGGCTCCGCGGCCGGCGCGGTCGTCGCCGCCCGTGTCTCCACAGCGGACGAAGTGAGGGGATTCGCCGCCGAGGCGGGCTACCCGGTCATCCTCAAGCCCGTTGACGGATCGGGCAGCCTGGGCGTGACCCTCGTACCGGACGAGGAGGGCCTGGACGACGCGGTCGCACGGACCGTGGGCGCGGCCGCGGCGGGCCCCGAGGGGGCGTGGATAGCCGAGGAGTACCTGCACGGGCCCGAGTTCAGCGTCGAGACCTTCAGTACCGACGGGACGCACCATCTGCTCGCGGTGACCGAGAAGTTCAAGGGAGCGAACTTCGTCGAGATAGGTCACCTGGTGCCGGCGCGGCTCTCCGTCGACGTCGTACGGGACATGACCGCCGAGGTCGGCGCGTGTCTCGACGCCGTGGGACTGAGGGAAGGGCCGGCCCACACCGAGATCGTGCTCACCCCCGGAGGGCCGCGCGTCGTCGAGACTCACTGCCGCCCCGGCGGTGACGGCATCGTCGAACTCGTACGGCTCGCCGTGGGCCTGGACGTCCAGCGGATCACCTTCGACTGGCTCGCCGGGCGCCCGCTCAACCTGGAGGGCGGCGCCCGACCGCGAGCCGCCGCGACCTCGTTCCTCACACCGGGGGCCGGCACGGTGACGAGCGTCGGTGGCCTGGACGCGGCCGAGTCGGCGGAAGGGGTCACGGAGGCCTACCTGACCGTAGCGCCCGGTTCCGTCATCGGCGAGCTGCGCAGCTCCTCGGACCGGGCCGGAGCCGCCGTCGCCACCGGCGACACCCCGGACGAGGCGTTGCGGCCGGCCCGTGAGGCGGTCGACCGTTTCCGGATCACCGTCGAGCCCGCACCCGCGCCCACGTCATGACACCGGGCCACAAGGGACTCGGCCGCTACCGCCGACTGCTTTCCGAGCCGGGGATGGCCGGGTGCGGGGTCGCCGCGCTCGCGAGCAAGCTGCAGGGCTCCATGTTCACCCTGAGCCTGCTGCTCACCGTCGCGGCCACCCGCTCGTACGGCGTCGCCGGCGCCGTCGCCGCGGTATCGGCCCTCGGCGGTATCGCGGCGCCGGCCCGCGGGCGGCTGCTCGACCGCCTGCCCTACGCCGCGGTGCTCTGGAGCGCCATTGCCCTCCACGGGGCCCTGGTCACCCTGATCGTGTGCAACGAGCTGGCGCACGGGCCGCTGCTGCTCACCTTCGCCGCCGCCCTGGCCGCGAACACCGTGGCCCCGCCGGTGGGGGTGCTGACCCGTGTGATGTGGCGGTCCGTCACCAGCGACGAGACCCGCTCGACGGCGCTCGCGCTGGACGCGGTGCTGGCCGACGCCGGATTCATCGTCGGCCCGCTGCTCGTGGGCGTCCTCAGCTCGGTCCTCGTACCGCAGGCGGCCCTGGGCGCCAGTGTCCTGGTGAGCGTAATGGCGACGCTGCTGCTGCTGCGCGCGCTGGCCGGCCGCGAACCCGCCAAGTCCATTGGCAAGGAGCAGAACTGGAGGGGATCGCTCACCAGCGTTCCCCTCCGGCTGCACCTCGGCTGCGCGCTGTTCTTCTCCGCGGCGGTCGGGGTCGTCGAGGTGAGCCTGGTCTCGCACGGCGGGGAACTCCTCGGCAGCGTGTCGGTGAGTGTGCTCTCCGCCGGCAGCATCGCGGGCGGGCTGGTGATCGGTGCGCTGCCGCCGACGCGGGCCGCCCAGGTGTCACGGCTGCCGCGCCTGTTGCTGTATCTGGGCCTGGCCGCGACGGTCCTCGCGGTGGCGGGCACCAGCCATCCGGTGGTGGCCATCGCTCTCACGCTCACCGTCGGGACGGCCTTCGGGCCGTGCTTCGTTGCGGTGTACGGACTGACGGGCGATCTCGCGCCCGCCGGTACCGCGGCGGAGACCCAGGCCTGGGTGGGCGCGGCGCTGCAGGGCGGCGCCGCGCTGGGCCAGACACGGTCGAGCACCCGAAGCCCGGCGAGGTCATCTACGAGGACGCTTCCTCGGTCCTGACCAGGAACTGGAACTACCGCGACGCGCACCGGACCCGCGTCACCGAGGAATCGGGCCGGGTGGTCTTCCTCCTGGAGATCCTCGACGCCGACGCACACCGCGCCGTACTGGAGCGGGCCGCGCGGGAGCTGCGCGACTGGCTCGTCCCTCACGCGGGCAGCACTGCGGTCCACTTCCTCGGTGGCGAGAACACCGAAGTGAAGCTCTGACCACACCCCCGTGCCGCTCGCTGCGCGGGGCGGGTTGTTGCCGGTGGCGGTGTGCAGCCGGTCCTCGGTGGCGCCGCCGTCCGCGCGAAGGGCCCCGCCGCGAGGAGCCCTGTCCCGTGGGCCGGACCGCTGCATAGTCTGACCATCGGTCAATCAGGATCCGCGTCGGGGTCCACGGAGCGAGGAGAAACACTGATGTTCGGGTCTCGTGTCCTTTCCTTCGGGCACTATCAGCCGTCAAGGGTCTTGACCAACGCCGATCTGGAGCAAATGGTCGACACCAGCGACGAGTGGATTCAGAGCCGGGTCGGGATCAGAACGCGACGGGTGGCGGCCGAGGACGAGTCGGTGTCGGACATGGCCACGAAGGCCGCCGAGCGCGCATTGGCCCATGCCGGACTCACCGGAGCGGACATCGACTTCGTCATCGTGGCCACCTGCACGGCGCTCGACCGTTCCCCGAACACGGCGGCCCGGGTGGCCGCCGCGGTCGGGGCGCAGGCGCCCGCGGCCATCGACGTGAACACGGCCTGCTCGGGGTTCCCGCACGCGATGGCGCTGGCCGATCAGAGCATCCGGACGGGTTCCGCCACGAAGGCCCTGGTCATCGGTGTGGAGAAGCTCACCGACTTCGCCGACTGGACCGACCGCACCACCTGCGTACTGGTCGGTGACGGCGCGGGCGCGGCCGTCGTGGTCGCCTCCGAGGAGCCGGGGATCAGCCCCGTCGTGTGGGGGTCCGTACCTGAGATGGGGCAGGCCGTGCGCATCGAGGCCCCTTCCAACACCTTCGCCCAGGAAGGGCAGTCGGTGTACCGGTGGGCCACCACGGCGTTGCCGAAGGTCGCGCTGGAGGTGTGCGAGCGGGCCGGCGTGAAGCCGGAGGAGCTGGGCGCCGTCGTGCTGCACCAGGCCAACCTGCGGATCATCGAGCCCCTCGCGCGCAAGATCGGCGCGGTCAACGCCGTCATAGCCAAGGACGTCGTCGAGTCGGGCAACACCTCGGCCGCGAGCATCCCGCTGGCGCTGTCCAAGCTCATCGAGCGGGGTGAGATCGAGAAGGGATCCCCCGTGCTGCTCTTCGCGTTCGGCGGTGGCCTGTCCTACGCCGGCCAGATCATCAACTGCCCGTGACGGGGGCCTTCGACATGACGACGACGCGATCCTCCGCCGTGCCGTGGTGGCCGCTGCTGCGGCTGCGCGAGCCGGTGACCGCGCCGCGGGTGCGGCTGCTGGTGTTCCCGCATTCCGGGGCCGGCCCCAACACCCTTTTCCCCGTGGTCGGGTCGCTGCCCGACCACGTGGAGGTACTCGGTCTCTCGCTGCCCGGACGCGAGCGCCGCTACGGGGAGCCGCCCGGCTGCCGCCTCGACCAGGTCCTGGACTCCGTCTCCGACGAGGTGCTCGGCCGTGACCCGCTGCCCACCGTGGTCTTCGGGCACAGCCTGGGCGCGCTGCTGGCCGCGCGCGCCGCGCGCCTGCTCGGTCCGCACTGCCGGGCGGTCGTCGTCAGCGGGCAGGTGCCCGGCCGGACCCCGCGCCGGGCCCATGCGACCACCACCGAGGAGGACGCCGTCCGGCTGCTGCGGGACGGCGGGGGCACGCCGGAGTGGGTGCTGCACGATCCGGAGATGCTGGCCCACGTGACGCGCGTCCTGCGGGCCGACATCGAACTCAGCCGGGAGGCCGCGGTCGGGTTCGAGGACGTACGGCTCGAGGTGCCCCTGCACGTGCTGGGCGGCACGGCGGACCCGCTGGTCCCGCACGAGCCGCTGGAGGGCTGGGCCGCTCACACGACCGGATCCTGCCGGGTGCTGCGGTTCGACGGGGACCACTTCTTCCTGCTGGCCGAGGAGCACCGCCCCACCGTCGAGGACGTGCTGCGGCAGGCGCTCGCGGAAAACTGACGGACGGCCCGGGCGCCGGGCGGCCGGCCGGGGACGCCAGGGCACGCGGAAGGGCCTGCGGCACGCCGAGCGTGCCCCCGGCCCCAGGCCCCCGGCCCCCGGCCCCCGGCCCGTCCCTCCTCCGGCGGCGCTACGGCCGGATGATGCGGACCTGGTAACTGCCGTTGCGCAGTTCACCGACCACCGAGACGCTGATGCCCGCCTTGTCGTCGGTGAACGTCTCTCCCGGCCGGAACGGCGCGTCCGAGAGCTCCGCGTGCACGTTGGGCCGCCGGGTGCAGCCGCCGCTCGTGTTCGCGCTGTCCGACACGGCTATCGGGCCGTGGCCGGTGTCCACGTCGGAGTCCACCTTGTAGATGAGGACGCCCGGCTTGCAGACGGCCTCGTCGTTCCCGGCCCGGGTGCGCACCTCCACCGCGTACCCGGCGCTCTCCGACAGGGGGATGAAGGCCAGCTTGGTGCCGCCCCGCACCCCCAGCGGGGACAGGGTGTGGTCGCTGGTGCCCGACTTGGCCGCGCAGCTGATCTGCGTACTGTCCAGCCAGCCCAGCTTCCACTTGTGCCAGCCCATCAGGTCGTTGTTGGCACCCCAGTCCTCGCTCATGATGTCCCAGTGCCCGACCGTGCTCCCGCCGTCGGAGGTGTAGAGGTCGGGCAGCCCGAAGACGTGCCCGTTCTCGTGGGGGAGCACCCGGTAGCCGGTGTCCTGGTAGGTGCCGGAGCCGTCGTCCTGCCGGCTGTAGACGAAGGACGTGTTGGCCAGCGGCACCCCGTCGGCGACCGGTGCCTCGCCGTTGCCCGAGAAGGTCACCGACAGGACGGTGTCCAGGGCGGACGGCCCGGCGTTCGGCGTGACCAGGATGTTGATCAGGTCGTACCGGGTGAAGTCCACCTCGGGGTCGGCGGCCTTCGCTATGTGTTCGACGAGCTGCCGGTAGCCGGGCTCGTACGCGGACCCGCGCTCGATCCCGTACGCCGCGAAGGGCATCGGCATCCGCAGCCAGTCCTTTACCGGCGCTTCGGCCCGGTAGGCCAGCCGGCCGTAGGAACTGGTGCGGAACCATTCGGCCGTTTGGGGGAAGAACTCCGCCATCCGGTCCGCGGCCGTGCCCTCTCCCTTGGCGTCGGGGAAGTCGATCATCAGGTTGAGGGCGCGGATCTCGCCGGTCGAGCGCGAGTACCCGGGAGCGGTCGGCATGCCCTCGGACATCTGCACCCCCATGGTTCCCGCGATACGGCAGGGCGCGAGGGCCGATTCCACGGTCGTGGCCACCGCTCCGGCCGCCGAGTGCCCGCGGCTGGATATGCCCGTGCTCGCGGTTGCCGTGACACCGAGGGCCAGCGCGGTCAGGCCGATGTACGCGCTGGTGCGGCGTGGTGTGCGTATCCGGTGGCGGGTCTGCGGCATGGAGATCGCCTTCGGGTCCGCGGCAGCCGGCCCTGCCCGGTCTGCGCTCTGTTCGCTCACCCTCCGCCGGGCGCGCCGCGCCCGCGCGCCGGGAGAGGCCGAACGTGGGCAGGGCCGTGACTCAGCTCACACGAGGGGGTGAAATAACCGGGGACCTGATCCCCGTTTGCACAGGAGTCCCGCCAAGCGGGGAGTGGCTCCCCGTTTCAGCGGGGCGGTCGCAAGGTCCGCACCGTCCGCACCACGAGCCCGCGAGTCCGTACAAGGGAGGCCCCGGAATGAAGCGCTCCAGCAGTACCGCCACGGCGGTCCGCCCCGCCGTCGAGGCGACCGGGGACCTGGCGTCGACGACGGCGGCGGCGTCCGCGGCGACGTCGCCAACGTCGGTGCCCGCAGCGTCGGCGCCCGCGGCGACGGCCGTGCCGCGTCCGCGCGCCGACGCGGTCCGCAACCGGGAGCGCATTCTCACGGCGGCCCGCGAGGCCTTCGTCGAGTCCGGCTCCGCGGCCCCCTTCGACGAGGTGGCCCGCCGGGCCGGCATCGGCAATGCCACGCTCTACCGGCACTTCCCCGACCGTGCCACCCTCATCCACCACGTCGTGCTCTTCACCATGGTCCGGGTGACGGCCTCGGCCGAGGCCTCCCTCGCCGAGGAGCCCGACGCGTTCGCCGCGCTGTGCAGGTTCACGCACACGGCCGCGGACGAGCGGATCGGCGCCCTGTGCCCGATGCTCGCCGACGGCTTCGACGGCGAACACCCCGAACTCATCCAGGCGGGCACCGCGTTGGAGGCGGCCGTCGTGAGACTGCTGACCACCGGCCAGGACGCCGGACTGGTCCGTACGGACATCGGCGTCGGCGACCTGATGGTCGCGCTGTCCCAGCTCAGCCGCCCCCTTCCCGGCACCGCGTGCCTCGACACCGACCGCTTCGCCCACCGTCATCTCCAGCTCTTCCTCGACGGGTTGCGGGCGCCGGCCCGCTCCGAACTCCCGGGTTCGGCGGCCACTCTGGACGACCTGCGGCAAAAAACCATGTGACCCGCACAAAGCTCAAGAACTAGTCTTTTTCAGTCATTCCGCACAGTGAAGTGGGTACCTCCATGTCAAAAACAGCCGCGAGCCTCGCGCCGGCTGCTGATCCCAGCCGCTGGAAGGCACTCGTCTTCATAGCCCTGGCCCAGCTGATGGTCGTCCTCGACGCGACCATCGTGAACATCGCCCTCCCCTCCGCCCAGACCGACCTCGGCATCTCGGACGGCAACCGCCAGTGGGTCATCACCGCGTACGCGCTGGCCTTCGGCGGACTGCTCCTCTTCGGCGGCCGCATCGCCGACAAGTGGGGCCGTAAGAACGCCTTCGTCGTCGGCCTCATCGGCTTCGCCCTGGCCTCCGCGCTCGGCGGCGCCGCGAACGGCGAGGCCATGATGCTCGGCTCCCGCGCCCTCCAGGGTGCCTTCGGCGCACTGCTCGCACCGGCGGCCCTGTCGCTGCTCGCGGTCATGTTCACCGACGCCAAGGAGCGCGCCAAGGCCTTCGGCATCTACGGAGCCATCGCGGGCGGCGGCGGCGCCGTCGGCCTGATCCTCGGCGGCTTCCTGACCGAGTACCTCAACTGGCGCTGGACCTTCTTCGTCAACATCCCCTTCGCGATCGTCGCGGCCGTGGGTGCCTGGATGGTCATCCGTGAGCCCGCCGGCTCCCGCAACCGCGCGCCGCTCGACATCCCGGGCGTGGTCCTGTCCACCACCGGTCTCGTCGCCCTCGTGTACGGCTTCACCCGCGCCGAGTCGGCCGGCTGGTCGGACGCCCTGACGGTCACCATGTTCGTCGCCTCGGTGCTGCTGCTGTCCGCCTTCGTCCTGGTCGAGTCCAAGGTGAAGTCCCCGCTGCTGCCGCTGCGCGTCCTGCTGGAGCGCAACCGCGGCGGTGTCTACCTCTCGCTGGGCCTCGCCGTCATCTCGATGTTCGGCCTGTTCCTCTTCCTCACCTACTACCTGCAGGTCGTGAAGGGCTTCTCGCCCGTCAAGACCGGCTTCGCCTTCCTGCCGATGATCGCGGGCATGATCACGGGCTCCACCCAGATCGGCGCCCGCCTGATGACCCGGGTCCCGCCGCGCCTGCTGATGGGCCCCGGCTTCCTGGTCGCCGCGCTCGGCATGCTGCTGCTGACCCAGCTGGAGGTCGGCTCCTCCTACCCGGCGCTGATCCTGCCGGCGCAGCTGCTGCTCGGCCTCGGCATGGGTACGGCGTTCATGCCGGCGATGTCCCTGGCCACGCACGGGGTGAACCCGGCCGACGCCGGTGTCGCCTCCGCCATGGTCAACACCTCGCAGCAGGTCGGCGGCGCCATCGGCACCGCGCTGCTGAACACCATCGCCGCCTCGGCGACCACCGCCTACCTGACCGACCACGCGGCCGAGGCCGCGGCGGGCGGCCCGGCGGCGCAGCTGATCCAGGCGCAGGCCATGGTCGAGGGCTACGCCTCCGCCATCTGGTGGGCGGTCGGCATCCTGGCCGCCAGCTCGGCCATCGCCCTGACCCTGATCAACACCGGCCGTCCCGGTGCGGGCGGCCCGGTGGCCTCAGGCTCCGCGGAGGGCGCCGAGCTCAAGGTTCCGGTGATCGCCCACTGATCCGGGCCGAGGATCCGCGGGAATGACTGATGACCCCGTCTCGTTCAAATTTGAACGAGACGGGGTTAGTCTGTTTCAGTACGCATTTCAACTACGCGGAGGAGCGCCGACGTGACCCGCATACCGGCCCTGTACCTGAGCCACGGCGCACCACCGCTGGCCGACGACCCGATCTGGCCCGGCGAGCTCGCCGCCTGGTCCGCCGGCCTGCCCCGCCCCCGGGTGATCCTGATGGTCTCCGCCCACTGGGAGGAGGCCCCGCTCGCCCTCGGCGCCACGGAGCGCGTCCCGCTCGTGTACGACTTCTGGGGCTTCCCGGAGCACTACTACGGCGTCCGCTACGACGCCCCCGGCGCCCCGGAGCTGGCCGCCTCGGTCCGCAAGCTGCTGCGCGCCCCCGGCACCCCGGTCCAGGACATCCCCGACCGCGGCCTGGACCACGGGGCGTACGTCCCGCTGGTGGAGATGTACCCGGAGGCCGACATCCCGGTCCTGCAGATCTCCCTGCCCACCCTGGACCCGGCCCGGCTGATGGACCTCGGCCGCAAGCTGGCCCCGCTGCGCGACGAGGGCGTACTGATCGTCGGCAGCGGCTTCTTCACCCACAACCTCGCGGCGCTGCGCCATACGGGCCCGGGCGTTCCCGCCTGGTCGGCGGAGTTCGACGCGTGGGGCAGCGAGGCCCTGGCCGCGTCCGACGTGGACGCCCTGCTGGACTTCGAGCGGAAGTCCCCGGCGGGCCGCCTGGCCCACCCCCGCACGGAACACTTCGCCCCGCTCTTCGTCACCCTCGGCGCGGCCGAATCCGACCTCACCGCCGCCCGCACCCCGGTGGACGGCTTCTGGCTGGGCCTCTCCAAGCGCTCCCTCCAGTTCGGTTAGTCCGCGCGGGGCGCGCGGCGCTCCGGCGCTCCTGATGGGCGGAGGTCGCTTTTCGTGTGAAATGGGGCTCTTGGTGGGTATCCGGGCATTCGATCGTCAGTCCAGGCAACCAGAAGCCGGCGGGGGCCGTCTTCAGGGGCGGAGTGCAGTCGGGGTCGGCGCTCTCCGGGGCGAATGGGGCCGTGTCAAGGGTGACGGTGGTCTCAGAGGTTTGGTGGAAGTAAAGAGCCGCAAGGGGGCTCCTGATCCACCCCCCATCCTGGGCCTGACCTGCACTCCTTCGAGCTCTCACGGCGTTCCGGCTCCTCGGTGGGCGCGGTGCGGCCAGGCAGGATACTGCAAGATCTCGGAAAAGAGGGGGCAGCGTGGGAATTCTGCCCCGATTCCAGTCGTTGTTTCCTTCGGAAGCGGGCACTCGGGAGAGTGTCCGTGACGTACCGGACCGGCTGGCAGCCGTCCCGGAGGCGTCCACCAGCCGCACCGCGACCGAACACTTCGCAAGGGAGCACGCATGGCAACCCGCGCCGTCGCCCGTCGTCAGTCCACGAGCAGCGCCCGCGCTGTGGGCGGGGAGATCGCAGACCGCGACCTGGTCGGCATGTACCTGGACGAGATCGCGCGCACCCCGCTGCTCGACGCTGCCAAGGAAGTGGAGCTGTCCCAGATCATCGAGGCGGGCGTCTACGCCCAGCAGATCCTCGACGGGACGATAGAGCGGGACGGGGAGACCCCGGCCCGCGAGGAGCTGGAAGCGCTCGCCGCCGAGGGCGAGCGGGCCAAGGAAGTCTTCATCCGCTCCAACCTCCGCCTGGTCGTGGCCGTCGCCCGGCGCTATCCGCGCAGCGGCCTGCCCCTCCTCGACCTCGTCCAGGAGGGCAACGCCGGCCTGGTCCGCGCCGTCGAGAAGTTCGACTACGCCAAGGGCTTCAAGTTCTCCACCTACGCCACGTGGTGGATCCGGCAGGCGATCACCCGGTCCATCGCGGACCAGTCCCGCACCATCCGCCTCCCCGTCCACCTGGTCGAGGAACTCGGCCGCATCCGCCGCGTCCAGCGCGAATTCAACCGCGAGAACGGCCGCGACCCGGAGCACGCCGAAGTCGCCGCCGAGCTGGACTCGACGGAGAAGCGCGTGGGCGACGTACTGGACTGGGCGCGCGACCCGGTCAGCCTCAACATGGCGGTCGACGACGACGGCGACACGCAGTTCGGTGACCTCCTCGAGGACACCTCGGCGATCTCGCCCGAGCAGTCCGTGCTCTCGCTGCTGCGCAGCGAGGAGCTGGAGGACCTGCTGGGCAAGCTCGACCAGCGCACGGCCTCGATCATCAAGATGCGGTACGGCATCGACGACGGCCGCGAGCGGACCCTGACGGAGGTCGGCAAGCAGCACGGCCTGACCCGTGAGCGGATCCGCCAGATCGAGAAGCACGCGCTCCTGGAGCTGAAGCGGATGGCGCGCGACACCGGCTTCGACGCGGTGGCCTGACCGGCCCCGCCCCCGTACGAGCCCCGGTGCCTATCCCCCCCAGGTGCCGGGGCTCTCTCCTGCCCCGGGCCGGTCGGCCCGGGCCCCCGCGGCCACCGCCCCCGCGAGCCGTGCGGCCAGCGCCCCGACCGCCTCCCGCAGCGCCGCCGGCTCCCGCACGGTGAAGGCCAGCCCCGTCAGGGCGAGCCGCGCCACCGTCCACTCCGGCGCGTCCGAGCTCTCGAAGCGCACCGAGGTCTCGCCGCCCTCGCCCGGCCGGGCGAGGGCCCGCAGCCAGGCCGGCAGCTCCCCCGGGGCCGCCGCGAAATCGACCTCCACCAGGTACGGCTGCTTCTCCCCGCCCCGCAGCCCCCGCCGGACGAACTCCTCCGCCTCCATCGGCAGGTCCCGCCGCACGAACCGGGCCCCCGTCGCGAACGCCTCGTCGACCCGGTCCACCCGGAAGGTCCGCCAGTCCTCCCGCTCCAGGTCGTAGGCGACCAGGTACCACCGGCTCCCGGTGCTCACCAGCCGGTACGGCTCCACCAGCCGGCGCGACTCGGCGCCGCTGCCCGCCCGGTACGCGAACCGCAGCCGCTCCGGCCCCGCCACCGCGGACGCCATCGTCGTCAGCGTCCGCGGGTCCACGCTCGCCCCGTCGCCCCGGGTCAGTGCGATGGTGGCCGACTGGAGCGCGCTCACCCGGTGCCGCAGCCGGGAGGGCAGGACCTGCTCGAGCTTCGCCAGGGCCCGTACGGAGGCCTCCTCGACCCCTTCGATCGCATGCCCGGCCCCGGCCCGCAGCCCCACCGCGATCGCCACGGCCTCCTCGTCGTCGAGGAGCAGCGGGGGCATGGCCGCGCCCGCGACCAGCCGGTATCCGCCGTCGGCGCCCAGCGTGGCCTCCACCGGGTAGCCGAGGTCCCGCAGTCGTTCGATGTCGCGCCGGATGGTGCGGGCGCTCACCCGCAGCCGCTGCGCCAGCTCGCTCCCGGGCCATTCGCGCGGGGTCTGGAGGAGGGAGAGCAGGGAGAGCAGCCGTGCGGGTGTGTCGGTCATGAATCAAGGCTGCCAGCGAAATAGGACACGAACTGACCTAGACGCCGTCTAAGTTTCTCCTCATGAGCACCGAGACGTCCAAGACAGCGCCCGAAAGAGAGAACGGGCCCACACCGGAAGAGCGGAACGACGTAGCCCACGACGCACCCAGCTCGACCGCCGACCGCCGCCGCTGGCTGGCGCTCGCCATCGTGATGACCGCGGCCTTCATGGACCTGGTCGACGTCACGATCGTCAACATAGCCATCCGCACCATGCGCGAGGACTTCGGCGCCTCCACCAGCGCGATCCAGTGGATCACCGCGGGCTATGCGCTCGCCTTCGCCGCCGGCCTGATCACCGGCGGTCGTCTCGGTGACATCTACGGGCGCAAGCGCGTCTTCCTCATCGGCATCGCCGGGTTCACCGCGGCCTCGCTGCTCTGCGGCATCGCCTCGACCCCGGACGTGCTCGTCGTCGCCCGCCTCCTCCAGGGCGGTATGGCCGCCCTGATGGTTCCGCAGGTCCTGGCGATCATCCACGTCACCTTCCCGCCGCAGGAACGCGGCAAGGTCTTCGGCATGTTCGGCGCGATCGTGGGCCTCGCCGCCGTCTCGGGCCCGCTGCTCGGCGCGCTGCTCATCGAGTGGGACCTCTTCGGCCTCGGATGGCGCCCGATCTTCCTGATCAACCTGCCCGTCGGCATCATGGGCGTGATCCTGGGCCGCAAGTTCATCGCCGAGTCCAAGGCCCCGCAGGCGCTGCGCCTGGACCTGGTCGGCGTCGTCCTCGCCACCCTCGCCCTGGTCCTGCTGATCTTCCCGCTGACCCACGGCCACGAGAACGACTGGCCGCTGTGGGGCTTCGGCTGCATGATCGCCGCACCGTTCGTCTTCGCCGCGTTCATCGCGTACGAGAAGTACAAGATCAAGAAGGACGGCTCCCCGCTCGTCGAGCTCTCCCTCTTCAAGGTCAAGAGCTTCGCCGGCGGTATCGCCGTCCAGCTGACCTTCGGCATCGCGACCGGCATCTTCTTCCTGGTCTGGACGATGTACATGCAGATGGGCCTCGGCTGGAGCGTGCTGCGCGCCGGTCTCACCGGCATCCCGTTCTCCATCGCGGTCTCGGTCGCCGCGGGCCTCTCGGTCGAGAAGCTCGTGCCCCGCTTCGGCCGCAAGGTGCTCCAGGCCGGCGCGCTGGTCATGGCCGCCGGTCTGCTCCTCTACATCTGGGAGTCGCAGCACTACGGCATGGAGATCGCCTCCTGGCAGATGGCTGCCCCGCTGGTCGTCATGGGCGTCGGCATGGGCCTGATCGTGGCTCCGCTGAACGACACCGTGCTCTCCGAGGTGCCGCGCGAGCATGCGGGATCCGCCTCCGGCCTGATCAACACCACCGGCCAGATGGGCAACGCCCTGGGCCTCGCCCTGACCTCCGTCGTCTTCTTCGGCCTGATCGACGACGACATGGTCTTCGGCCCGCCGTACGTGGACGCCTTCCGTGGCGCGCTGTGGTGGGTGGTGGCCGTACTCGTCGTGATCTTCGCGGTGATGTTCGTCCTGCCCCGTCGGGCGCTCCCGATGGACCAGCGCGAGGGCGCCGCCGAGCACGCCGGCCGCACCGCCGAGAAGGTCCCGGCCGCCTGATCCGGTCCTCCGGCGCCACCACACGGACATGTCCGCCCCGAGGCGGACATGTCCGTTCTTCTTTGTTTTCGGAAGTAAAGGGCGGCTGACCACCCCCGACCTCGCCGAGGCGGCCGTCAAGCGGGCCGCGGTGGCCGCCGCCCGCCGCGTCGTCCTCCTCGCCGACTCCGCGAAGGCCGGACAGGACACTCCTCCTGGACAGCGTCCGTTCGTGCGCCGCCGAAGCCGCCTGGATCGCCTGCTGCGGCAGCCTCCCGCGCGGCCTCGGGCCCGAGTGGTACGCCGAACTGGTCGAGCAGGCGCACGCGGCGGGCGCCCGCATCGCCCTGGACATTTACCGGACGCGTGCGCGGAGCTCCATCGCCTCGCGCGCGGCCGCCTCGCTGTCGTACACCTCGCACATGTGCCGGCCGTCGGGCGTCGCCGTGTGCTCGACCTCCCACAGGCTGATCTCGGTCCCGTCCAGGAGTACGAAGGCGTGCTCGTACAGGCTGAAACCGGCCCCCGAGACCCGTCCGTCCGCCGGGCACTGCCGCGCGCCGAACGCCTGGGTGATCTGGTGCGCGTACGCCGAGCGCAGCAGCGTCGCCACCGGCTCACCCGGCCGGTCGGCGTTCTCCGCGCGGCGCAGCACCCGCCGGGCGTGGTCGGCGGACTGCTCCACCACGTACTCCCGGTGCCGCTGCACCGGGGCCGAAGCCGCGTACAGCGCGCTCAGCAGCGACACGTCGTTCACCGGCTCCTCCTCGCCCGGCACCAGCACCGGATCGGGGGACGATCCGGCGGACGCCTCGCCGAACAGCCGGGTCACGGCCAGGCAGGTCTCCGCCTTGCTCGCGAAGACCTCGTGCCGGGCGGCCCGGTCACCCGCCAGGCGGTACGTCAGCTCCCACAGCGAGACCGAACCGCCGTCGGTCAGCAGGTAGGTGTGCCGGTGGGTCTCCCGCCGGATCCCGGCCTCCGGGCTGTGGTGGGTGGTGTAGAGCGAAGAGCTGTGGGCGAGCGCCGTGCCGAGGCGCTCGACCAACCTGTCCGGCAGGTCGAAGGAGTTGAGGGCGCGGCCGAGGAGTCGTTCGAGGTGCGCCTCGGTTGTCTCGTACGGATCGCTCAAGGTGGGTCTCCAGGCCGTCGCAGCTTGTTACTTCGCGGAAGCTCAACGTAACCCCTGGTTCTGACATCACGTCCGGGGTTCGGTAAAACGTCCGGGAAGCATCGGAGGTTCCCGCCACACCTTCAGGTCAACTTGCATACAGATGCGCATGGTTGGGCCCGATCTGGTAGG
The DNA here is from genome assembly GCF_044761485.1 of Streptomyces sp. NPDC097617. NCBI lineage: Bacteria > Bacillati > Actinomycetota > Actinomycetes > Kitasatosporales > Streptomycetaceae > Streptomyces > Streptomyces sp. NPDC097617. The sequence goes on along the minus strand of NZ_JBIWCL010000027.1, from coordinate 98,577 downwards.
AAGCGCGGGACTATGGGGCACATGGCAACGAATACAGTGGGCCTCCCGCGCCAGCAGGCAAGGCCCCGCAGTGGACACGAGGGCGAACAGAACACGGCCCCGAGAGGGCTCGCCCGGCTGCTGGCCGTCACCGGAGCGGCCGGGCTGCTGGCCTCCTGGGTGATCACCCTCGACAAGTTCCTCCTGCTGGAGGACCCGGACTTCAAACCCGCGTGCAGTCTCAACCCGGTCGTCTCGTGCGGCAGCGTGATGGCGAGCGACCAGGCGGCGGCCTTCGGCTTCCCCAATCCGATGCTCGGGCTCGCCGCGTACGGGGTCGTCGTCTGCGTCGGCGCGGGCCTGCTGGCCGGCGCCCGCTACCGCGGCTGGTTCTGGCTCGGACTGAACGCCGGCACCCTCTTCGGCGTCGGATTCTGCAGCTGGCTGATGGTCCAGTCGCTCTACGAGATCAACGCGCTCTGCCTGTGGTGCTGCCTGGCATGGCTGGCGACCCTGCTGATGTTCTGGGCGGTCACCGCGCACAACGTCCGTACGCGCGTCCTGCCCGCCCCCGGCCCGCTGCGCACCTTCTTCACCGAGTTCGGCTGGGCACCGCCCGCCCTGCACATCGGAGTGATCGGCATGCTGATCCTCACCCGCTGGTGGGACTTCTGGACGGGCTGACCGCCGGAGCGGCGCACGAAGAGGGCCCCGGCGGCTGGACGTCGCCGGGGCCCTCGTCATTCACTCCACAGGCTCAGCGGCCCGCGATCGCCCGAAGGGCAGGGGAGCGGATCAGCTGTTGGCCGAGAGGTTGCCCGACAGGACCGGGATGTTGGACAGGATGTGCGAGAGCGGCTCGTCGCCCTTGGCCTGGGTGGAGTTCTCGGCGCACTGCTGGTTCTGCGGGTTGGACAGGACGTTGATGTCCTGGACACCGATGTTGAGCGCGGCGATCAGCGACTGGGCGTTGACCTTCGCGGGCAGGCCGATGCAGGGCTTGTTCAGGGTGCCCTGGACCGCGCTGAGCTGCGGGCTCATGTCGCCGTGGGTCGCCTGGTTGCCGTAGGCCTGCACGGCACCGTTGCCGTTGACGGTGTTGATCCCGTTGTCGTTGCCGATGGCCATGGCCGGGGCCGCGGCGGCGGCGCCCGCGCCGATCGCAACGGCGGAGACCGCGGCGGCGGTCATGAACTTCTTGAACATCTTGATCCTTCTGTCGCACGAGTGCCCGCTGATGGAGCGCCCTGGTCAACTGCCCGGTCGGGGGGTTGGTTCCGCTGCTTCACTCAAACGGCCTGCGCGCGGCGAGGTTTTCCCCGGCCCGGGTGAGAAGGCTCCGGACGCGTGCGCGAAGCCCGTACGCAGCCCGCATCCGCTCACGTTCCGGTTGCGCTCCGTGCGAGGCGTTCGCACGGTAAGTGAGGAAGCGGATCGCTCGGGTCCGTTTGCTGTCCCCACCGAGAAGGAACATCCATGCACCGCACGAAGCCGTCCCGCGCCCGCCTCCTCGTCCCGTCGGCCCTGGCTGTCCTCATAATGTCCGGCGCGGCCGCCCCCGCAGCCGCCGCGGACGGCGACGGCTCCGCGGCCCTGGGCGGTCGGGTGGCCTCCGTCCAGCGCCAGGTCGAGAAGATCGAGCAGCGGGCCAAGGCCGGTCCCATCGACGATCTCCTCGCGGGTCTGACCAAGACCCTCCAGGACCTTCTCGCGTCGGTCGGAGGCCTGTTGCCCGCCGGGGTGACGCTGCCGCCGATCGAGCTGCCGAAGCTGCCGGACCTGACCATCCCGGACCTGTCCGGCCTCATCCCCAAGCTGCCGCCCGTGCAGATCCCGCCGGTCGACGGGCTGGTGCCGGAGCTGCCTACGGTTCCGGAGGTCCCGGAGCTCCCCGCCGTCCCCGCGCTCCCCGATCTCCCGACCGTCCCGACCGTCCCGACCGTCCCGACCGTCCCGACCGTCCCGTAGGGGCGGATGCGGACCGGAACCCGTCGGATGGTTACGACAATTGAGCCGATCAGGTCTCATCCTGCGCGTGACCGTGTCGTCAGGGGTGGTGGACCGTTTCGCTCGGTGTGAGCCCCGAATCGGGGCAGAACATCGAACAGAAGGTGTACTTCCCATGAACTCTGCCAAGAAGGCCGCCCTGGTCCTGGCCACCGCCGGTCTCGCTGCGGCTGGTGCCGTCGGCTCCGCCGCCGCCGACTCGTCGGCCGAGGGTGCGGCCGTGGGTTCCCCCGGCGTCCTGTCCGGCAACATGGCCCAGGTGCCGGTGCACATCCCGGTCAACGTCTGCGGCAACTCCGTGAACGTGATCGGCCTGCTGAACCCCGCGTTCGGCAACACCTGCGTCAACGCCTGATCCAGACGCACTGCGCAACCGACTGTGGGCGCCCCGGCCTTGCCGGTGGCGCCCACAGTCATGTCGGAAGGTGTTCAGTGGCGGTGCCTCAGTGCCGGCCGCCGTTGAGCTGCACGCCACCGAGCATGGGGTTCGACTGCGTGGCGCCGTTCGCGACACCGAGCACGGTGCCGGGTACGTCGTTGCGGACCTTGTTGACCTTCTGGGCGGTGCCCACGACCTTGTTGACCGTGTCGCCCTGCTCGGCCAGCCCGTTGCCCACGGTCTGCGGGAGCGACTCGGAGACGGGCCCCACGGAGTTCAGCGTCTCGGTCACCCCGCCGGTCAGGCTCATGGGGGGCATCGCGGCCGTGGTCTCGGCGGCGAAGGCGGTGGTGGAGGCACCGAGCGCGGCGACGGAGCCGACGACGACAGCGGCGATCTTCGTGAGCTTCATTATCGAAATCCTCTTCTTTCGTTGACAGAGGCATCAGTGGCGACCGTCGCGCCACATTCGCCCTGGGTAACGATTCCCCGCCGCTGCGGAAACGCGAACGCACGAGGACATGGCAGCGACCGGAGAATCCCGCGAGGGATTCTCCGGCCGATATTTCTTCCGATTACCGGTATTGCCGGTATTGCCGGTCAGGAGATGCGCGACCGCCGGTACAGAATGGCGCCGCCCAGGATCAGGGCGCTGGCGAGGGCGGCCGCGGCCGCGGGCTGACCCGCGCCGGTCTCGGCCAGCACCGGACCGCTCACGTGAGCCGGAGCGGGGGCCGCCGGCTGTGCGGGTGCGGGTGCGGGGGCCCGTGCCGGTGCAGGCGCCGGGGGGAGGCCGACCGGGGTGTCACCGCCGGGCGCGGCCGGCGGCTGGTCGGCCGGCGGTACGACCTCGGGCGCGGGCGCCGGAAGCGGCGCCGGGTGCTCCACGGGAAGGCTGCCGTGCGGCGGACCCGACGGGGGCCCCTCCTCGACCACGGGCGCCGGGGCGGGGGCCGGGGCGGGCAGCGTGTGCGGCGCCTCCGGTGCCGGCAGGGGCTCCGGGGCGGGGAGCGGGGCCGGGTGCTCCGCCACCGGTTCCGGCATGGGGTGCGGATGCTCGGGCGCGGGGGGAGCGTGGTGGGCCGGCGGGGGCGGCGGTGCTGACCCGGGGTGGTCGTCGCACTCCTCCTTGCCCTGCTCCCCGCCCTGGCCGCCGTAGCCGCCCTCGTGGCGCGGCTCCTCCTGGCGGGGCTTCGCGTGCCGGGGCCCCTGGTGCCGCGGCTGCTCGTGGCGGGGCTGCTCGTACGCGTTCTCGTGGCGCTGCTCGGGGACCGCGTGCCGGCTGCCCCCGCGCTCGTCGAGGTAGCGCCCGAAGGCCTCGGCGTGCTCGGGGCTGAGGTAGCGCCCGTAGTCGTGACCGTCGTCCGTGCGCGAGCCGGTGGTCGTGGCGCAGGTGTTCCCCATCGAAGGGTTGAGCGCCGCACCGCCGTCCACGCTGTTGCCGCACACGTTCGGCGCGAAGGTGATCGGTACCGAGACGCTGTTGCCGGCCAGCACACCCGGCGAATGCGAGGCCTCGGCGCTCGCTCCGGGGTGCGCGTAGGCCGCGCCGGTCGCGATCGACAGCAGACTCGACGCGGCTGCCGCCGTGAGCATCCCCTTGCCCAGTACCTGTCGGCTCAGTACCTGTCGCATGGGTCCTTCCCTGTCTACCGGCGCCACGGCCGGTGTGGAATCGGAGGTGGCCCCGGAGTGCACCGCCGTGCACTCCGGGGCCACCCCGAGGAGGCTTGCCCTTGCGGGCACAAGCGCTTCGTCAGTTGTTGACGCAGGTGTTGCCGAACGCCGGGTTCAGCAGCGCGATGATGTTCACGGTGTTGCCGCAGACGTTGACCGGGACGTGGACCGGGACCTGGGCGAGGTTGCCGGACAGGACGCCGGGGGAACCCGCCGCAACGCCTTCGGCTGCCGAGTCGGCCATGGCGGGGGAGGCGGCACCGGCGAGCATGAGAGCGCCGGCGGCCAGCACCACTGCCTTCTTGTACGTCATTTCTTTTCTTTCCTTCCCGCAGGGGCGTGTCCACTGCAGAATTAACAACGAGCGGTCCGGGAAAAAGAAACCGCGTATTTTCGGTGGGCCGCAGGGAATTCACCCCGATGCCTGCCCGGTGTTCGGACGGAATTCCGGACGCCTGCGGATTTGTATCGACAATGCGCGGGTGCGGGGAGGTCCCCGGCCCTACATGCGGCGAGGCCGCCGCGACCCGGTGGGTGCGACGGCCTCGCTGGCGCGGGCCTCGGTCAGCTGCCGTTCGAGACGTTGCCGGAGAGGACCGGGATGTTGTCCAGGATGTGAGAGAGGGCCTCGTCGCCCTTGGCCTGGGTGGAGTTCTCGGTGCACTGCTGGTTCTGCGGGCTGGACAGGACCGGGATGTCCTGGACGCCGACGTTGACCAGGGCCAGCACGGACTGCACGTTGGCCTTCGCGGGCAGCGCGATGCAGGGCTTGTTGAAGGAGCCCTGGATCAGCGCCATCTGCGGGCTCATGTTGCCGTAGGTGGCCTGGTTGCCGTAGATCTGCGCGGCGTTGTTGCCGTTGGTGGTGTTGACGCCGTTGTCGTTACCGATGGCCATCGCCTGCGGCGCCATGGCGGCACCGATGCCCACGACCGAGGCGGCAACCGCGGCCGAGGCCATCATCTTCTTGATCATTGTCGTCCCTTTTTTGCAGGATTGCCCGGTAGTGGAGCACCCGGATCAACGGCGCTGCCCCGCTTCGGGTTGCGTGGCTTCACTCGGATGCGGGCGTTTCGGGCAGCGTGGTTGACGGTCAGGCGTTGATGCAGGTGTTGCCGAAAGAGGGGTTCAGCAGGGCGACCACGTTCACGGTGAGGCCGCAGGCGTTCACCGGGACGTCGACGGGCACCTGGAGCAGGTTGCCGCTCAGGACGCCCGGGGACCCGCCGGTGGCGCCCTGGGCCGTCGCGCCGTCCCCGCCGTGTGCGGAGGCGAGGCCCGCGCCGCCCATCAGCAGGGCGGCGCCCGCGACGGCGATGGTGGTGCCGCGCACCAGCCTCTTCTTCATCTCCGCAATTCCCTTCGGTTCGAACAATGGTGCCCCCATAACGACCCGCCCGTTGCGAGGGTGCGTGCTATCGCCCAAAAGGCCGTACGAGCGAGTCCGACGTGATTTCCAGCCCGATTTCTGACAAAGTTCACTCCTGTTTTGTCCCCTTGATCGAAAATGGAGACAGGGTCATGGGTTCCTCCCGCAGAATCCTCGGCGCGCTCGGTCTGCTGTCCTGCCTCACCCTTTCCGTTAACGCCCCGGCGGCGGCCGCTGCGGCTCCCGCCCCCAAGGAGCTGCCCCGGATTCCGTTCACCCAGCGTTACCAGGCCGTGCAGCACGGCGGCCTGGTGCGCGCCTCCAACTCCGGAATCAGCTGCCGCAAGGAGCAGTCCCCGCAGGCCGAGCCGTGCGCCGAGGTCAAGAAGGGCGCGGCGGGGGTCAACAGCGACTTCGAGATGTTCTACAGCGAGGTCGACAGGGACCCGGACACCTACAACTCCACCCGGGCCGAGCTCAGGGTCCCGCAGGGGGCGAAGGTCTCGTACGCCCGTCTCTACTGGGGCGGGAACCTGCGGGTCGGCGAGCAGAAGCCGCCGCAGGACAACGGCCGGGTGCTGCTCGCCGAGCCCGGCGGCGCGTACAAGGAGGTCCTGGCCGACACGGTGATGGGCCACCGCACGGACGCGGGCAGCGATGCCTACCAGGCCTCCGCCGATGTGACCCCGCTGGTCCGCAAGGGCGGCGCGGGCATGTGGACGGTGGCTCAGCTCAACATCGCGATGGGCCACTCCGACGTGGGGGCCTGGGGCGGCTGGACGCTGGTCGCCGCCTACGAGCACCCGCAGGAGCCGGTGCGCCGGATCTCGCTGTGGGACGGCTTCGAGTCGCTGGCCGCCCGCGCGGGTGACGGGACGGTCGGGATCGATGGCCTGGACGCACCCCCCGGATCCGCCGGCCGGGTCGGGGTGGTCGCGTACGACGGGGACCGAGGCGTCCTCGGGGATTCACTCACCGTGACGGCCGACAGTGGGCGCCGGGTGAGCCTCAGCGATGGAGAAAATCCTTTTAATGATGTTATGAATTCCACCATCACGGAATTCGGAGATCAGCCGTTCGTGCGACAGCCTGAACATGTGAATAACCTCGGATATGACGCGGACGTGTTCGATCTGAGTCCCGTTCTGTCCGGTGGTGCCCGCAGCCTGAACTTCAGGTTCACGGGTGAAAGTCAGGGTCATTTCCTCGGTGTGCTCTTCGTTCAGACAGATGCGCGCCGCTGAACGTAGGAGACCACTCCACGTGCCCAGTCAACCTCGGGCGGCACAGCCCACGACCGTCCTCCACCTCGTACAGCCCGTCGACGGCGGTGTGGCCAGGGTCGTCACCGACCTCGTCCGCGCGCAGACCGCCGACGGCCTGCGTACCGTCGTCGGCTGTCCGCCCGGCGGCACGCTCGGCGCATCCGCGCGGGCGGCCGGGGCCGAAGTCCTCACCTGGCGTGCCGGCCGGGCCCCCGGGCCCGGACTGCCCGCCGAGATCGCCGACGCCCGACAGGTGCTCCGGCACGTGCGGCCCGACCTCCTGCACGCCCACAGCGCCAAGGCCGGACTGGCCGGACGGCTCGCCGCACGCGGGACCCTACCCACCGTCTTCCAGCCCCACGCCTGGTCCTTCGACGCCGTCGGCGGAGCCACCGCCGCACTCGCGCTGCGCTGGGAGAGGTACGCGGCCCGTTGGGCCGACCGGGTGCTCTGCGTCAGCGAGGCCGAGCGCCGCGCGGGCGAGAGCAAGGGCATCGCCGCCCGCTGGTCGGTGATCCGCAACGGCGTGGACCTGGACCACTTCCGCCCCGGCGGACCCGACCCCGAGCGCGACAAGGCCCGGGCGCGCGCCGAACTGCCGCTGCCCGCAGGCTTCCCGGCCGACGGGCCGCTCGTGGTCTGCGTCGGCCGGATCTGCCCCCAGAAGGGCCAGGACATCCTGCTCCGGGCCTGGCCGGAGCTGCTGGCCGCCGTCCCCGGAGCTCGCCTCGCCCTCGTCGGGGACGGCCCCGACACCGAACAGCTGAGCCATGCCGCCCCGCCCCGCGTGCTCTTCGCGGGCGCCGCCCCCGACATCCGGCCGTGGCTTCGGGCCGCCGATCTCGTTGTACTGCCGTCGCGGTGGGAAGGCATGGCGCTCGCCCCGCTCGAAGCCATGGCCTGCGGCCGCCCGGTCCTGGTCTCCGACGTCAGCGGTGCCATGGAGAGCCTGCCGCCCGGCCAGGGACGCCTGTGCCTGGTGCCGCCGGAGAACCCGACGGCCCTGGCCGAGGCCCTGGGACGGCTGCTCTCCGAGCCGCGGCTCCTCGCCGAACTCGGCGAGCAGGCGCGGCAGCACGCCCGGACCGACTTCGACGTGCGGCGGACCACGGACGCGGTCACCGGCCTGTACCACGAACTGCTGGGCAGGCCCCGGCCCTTGAACCAGGAGCGCATCAGCCGATGACGATGGACAGCGCACCCGCCCGGCACACCGGGCAGGGCGGCACGGGGCCCACCGGCGGCAGCGCCTTCGCGCCCGCGCCCCACGCGGCGGCCCGCCGTTCCGCGACCGCCATCCACCCCCCGCGCGGGCCCAGGACCGACCGGGCCCGCTTCGCCGTACGCCCGCAGCGGGTCCGCCGCCGCGGCCGCGTCCTCCCGCTGCTCACCGCCGACGCGCTGGCCGCCGTACTCACCGCGACGATCCTGCCCGCGGCGGCCCTGCCCGTCCTGTCCGCGGCCCCCGTGCTGCTCGTCGCGCTGCACGCCCAGGCCGGGCTCTACCGGCCGCGGCTCGCCCCCTCCGCGCTCTTCGAACTGCCCGTGCTGGCCGGGCGGTCCGCCGTCCTGTGGTGCTCGGTGGCCGCGGTCGCGGCCGCCGTCGACCCGGCCCGGGCCATCGGCTGGAGCGCCCTGCTCACCGCCGTCTGCCTCCAGGTCGTCCTGGCGTGCGCGGGCCGCGGACTCGTCAACCAGTTCCTGCGGCGCGCCGCCGTACGCCGGCCCGCCTCCGCCCTCGTCGTCGGACCCGGCGCCGGAGCGAGCGCGGTGGCCGCCGCACTGCACGGCCGCCCCGAGTTCGGACTGCGCCCGGTCGGGCTCGCCGACACCCAGGCGTCGGCCGAGGGCGACGGCGGCGCCCTGCCGCTGCTCGCCACCCACGAGGACATCCGGCGCGCCGTCATCCAGAACTCCGTCGCGCACGCGGTGTTCACCCGCCCCCCGGAGGCCGACGAGCGCACCGCCTCCCTGGTCCGGCTGTTCCACGACCACGGCTGCCGCCTGTGGCTCGCCGACCCGGCCGGTACCGCCAGGATCACCGGCATGCGGGTGGCGCACCCCACCGACCAGCTGTGGGGTTACGCCGTGCAGCCGCTGCTGCCGCGCCCGGCCCGGCCGTTGGAGCGCTGGGCCAAGCGGGGCATCGACACCCTGCTCGCCCTGATCGCGCTGCTCGCCGCCGCACCCGTCATGGGAGTGTGCGCGCTGGCCGTACGGGTCTGGGACGGACCGGGGGTGATCTTCCGGCAGGAGCGGGTCGGCCTGTACGGGCGCCCCTTCACCCTGCTGAAGTTCCGTACCCTGCGCGCAGACGCGCACGAGGCGGCCACCCGCTGGACGGTGGCGGGCGACCGCGGGATGAGCCCGGTCGGCTCCTTCCTGCGCAAGTCCTCGCTGGACGAGCTGCCGCAGCTGTGGAACGTCGTACGCGGTGACATGGCCCTGGTCGGCCCCCGCCCCGAACGGCCCTTCTTCGTCGCCAAGTTCTCCACCGTCCACCCCGGCTACGAGGCCCGGCACCGGATGCCCGTCGGCATCACCGGCCTCGCCCAGATCAACGGCCTGCGCGGGGACACCTCCATCGAGGACCGGGCGCGCTTCGACAACCACTACATCGACACCTGGTCGCTGTGGCAGGACCTGTGGATCCTCGCCCGCACCGCGGCCTCCTTCTTCCGCTTCCGGCTGGGGGGCAGCTGATGAGCCTCGTCGTCCCCGGTCAGTGGATCCGGCCCGACGCGCCGGACCTGCTGCGCCGGCACTGGCCGCTGCTGCCGCTCGCCGCGACCGTGCTCTTCCTCCTCGCCCCGCTCCCGGCGGGGGACGCGACCGCCTCCGGGAAGGTCGGCCCGGCCGACGCCGCCTCGCTCCTGCTGGTCCTCGCCTGCGCGGTGCAGGCGCTGCGCGGCCGGGTGCGGGCGCTGAACCCGCTCGGCGTGCTCGTGCTCGGGATGCCGGCCGTGGGCCTTGCGGTCGCCACGATGACCGCGGGGGACCCGTACGCCGCCCTGCCGGGCTTCGTGCGCTACCTCCAGGTCTTCGTCCTGGTCCCGGCGGCCGTGGTGCTGCTGGTGCAGGGCGCCGCCGAGTTCCGGCTCGCCGCCGGGTGCTTCGTGGTCCTGGCGCTGGTACAGGGCGCGGTGGGGGTCGTCCAGTACGCCACCCACACCGGGGCCTCGTACCAGGGCGAGGACGTCCGCGCCGTCGGCACCTTCGGCCCCGGCGACGTCATGGGCATGGCCACCGTGGTGGCGTACGGGCTGATCGTGGCGACCGCCGCCGGGCTCGCCCCGGGACTGCCGAGGCGCGTCCGGCGGATCGCCGGCGGCTGCGCGCTCGCGCTGGTGCTCCCGCTGGTGCTGTCCTTCAGCCGCGGCGCGTGGATCGCCACCTTCGGTGCGGCGGTGCTGGTGATGGCGCTGGCCGGGATCCGGCGGGCCCTGAAAGTGGTCGCCGCGCTCGTCGCCGCCGGAGTGGTCCTCGTCGGCGGGTTCGGGATCGGCTCGGAGATGGTCACCGAGCGGCTGAGCTCCATCACCCAGGTGTCCAGCGCCCCCGACCAGTCGGTGACCGACCGCTACACGATGTGGGCCGCCGCCGAGTCGATGTGGCGCGAGCGGCCGGCGGTGGGGGTGGGGCTCAAGGGCTTCCCGGCCCACCGCGACGGGCACGCCTCGCTCGGACTCTCCTCCGGCAGCGACACGGCCGGCGCGGGGCAGGCGTACCTGCGCCAGCCGCTGCTGTCCCCGCACAACATGTACCTGCTGATCCTGAGCGAGCAGGGCCTGATCGGGCTGATCGCGCTCGTGGGCGGCTGGGCGGCGCTGCTGGTGGCGGGGCTGCGGCGGCTCGCCTCCGGCGGGGGAGCCAGGGACTGCGGGCTGGTCGCGATCGGGCTGTTCGTGTGGCAGCTGACCGACTTCCTCTACGCGGACATCGGCGGGCCGTCCACCGTGCTGACCGGAGTGATCATCGGCCTGGCGGCCTGGTGGGCGCTGCCCTCCCGGGGGGTCGCGGATTCCGGGGTCGCTGCCGGTGCGGGTTCACGGGGTAGGGCCCCCGGGGTTGCGGCGCGCCCGTGACGGACACCACGCCTTGGCGGCCCGCCTCCGGCTCCCCGGCCGGGGCGGGCCACGCCCGTGTCCCGGGCGCCCCGTACCCCGGCTTCACCGGCCGCCCTGCCGATGGCGCCAACCCGGCCGGGTACCCGCGGCGCGCGACCGCGCCCCCGGCGGACCCGGGCTTCGCCGCCGGGGGCCTCCCGGTCCCCACGGACCCGGGCTTCGCCGGTCGCTCCCGCAGCGCGCCCGGGACCGGGCGGTCCGCCGGAGCCGTCGGCGGGCCGGGCTCGGCGGACCCGGGCTTTGTCGCCGGCGGCCTGCCGGGCCGCGGCGGCGTCCCGGCCGTGCCGGTCCCGAAGGACCCCGGCTTCGCCGGCCGCGCTCGGAGGGCGCCCGTGGCCGGGCGGCCCGCCGGAGGCGTCGGCGGGTCCGGCCTGTCGGATCCCGGGTTCGTCGCCGGGAGGCTCCCGGGCGGTGAACCAGCGGCCCGCAAGCCCGTGTTCGGTTCCGCCGGGTATCCGGGAGGCGCCTCGGGCAGGCACAGCGTGCGGGTGGCGGCGCGGGCCGCGAGCGGCTCCGCCGATGCCCCGGTGACCGGCGCGGACGGTCCTGACGCCGCCCCCGGCGGGAGCGGTGCGGCGGCGGGCGAGCCGCCTGAGCCCGCCGCCCCGGGCGGAAGCCGAGCGGCCGCGCGGGCCCGGAGCGGCTCCGCGGCAGGGGCCGAGGCCCGGCCGCCCGAGTCCGCCACCCCCGGCGGGAGCCGGGACGCGGCCGGGACCCCCGGCGGGAGCCAGCCGCTCGGGCAGTTCCTCGCCAAGGCCGCCGCCGTCACCGCCGGGTTGACCGCCGCCGGGGCGGTGTTCGGGCTGGTGCGCGACCAGACCATCGCGCACCTCTTCGGGGCCGGGCACGCCAGCGACGCGTTCCTCATCGCCTGGACCGTGCCCGAGATGGCCTCGACGCTGCTCATCGAGGACGCCATGGCGCTGCTGATGGTGCCCGCCTTCAGCCATGCCCTGGCCCGCCGGGCCGCCGGCAGGTCCGCGCTCACCCGCAGGGAGGCCCGCGTCCAGGACCCCGTACGGCTGCTGGTGGGGGCGACCCTGCCGCGCCTCGTCGTGCTCCTGGCCGCCGTCGCCTCCGTCCTGGTCATCGCCGCACCGGCCGTCGTCGGCGTGCTCGCCCCCGGTCTGCCCGACCCGGGACTGGCCATCGAGTGCACCCGGCTCACGGCGCTGACCGTGCTCTCCTTCGGCATCGCCGGCTACTTCAGCGCCGCGCTGCGGGCGCACAGGTCCTTCGTGCCGCCCGCCGCGATCTACGTGTCGTACAACGTCGGCATCATCGGCACGATCCTGGCCCTGCACACCCTGTGGGGCGTACGGGCCGCCGCCGCGGGCGTCGCCGTCGGCGGGCTGCTGATGGCCCTCGTCCAACTGCCCGCCTTCATCCGGAACGTGGGCTTCGGCCCGCCGCGCGCCAAACGGTCCGCCCCGCGCAGCCAGCGCGACCGCGACCGTCCGACCCTCATCGCCTTCGGGGTCATCGCCCCCGTGATCTTCTTCGCCGTCTTCCGGCAGTCGCAGGTGCTCGTCGAGAGGTTCCTGGCCGCCTCGCTCCCGTCCGGGGCGATCTCCCATCTCAACTACGCGCAGAAGGTCGCGCAGATGCCGATGGTGCTCTCCCTGATGATCTGCACCGTCACCTTCCCCGTCGTCGCCCAGGCCATGGCCGGGGGAGAGCGGGAGAAGGCCCGGCGGCGGGTGGAGCAGGACCTCGCGCTCGCCTCGCTCGCCGTGCTCGTGGGCACCGCGCTCGTCGTCGGCTACGCGCCCCAGATCATCCAGGTCCTCTTCGAACGCGGCGCCTTCACCCACCAGGACACCCTCGCCACCGCCTCCGTCATGCGGGTCTACGCACTCGGACTCCTCGGCCACTGCCTCGTCGGCGCACTGTCCCGGCCCTTCTTCTCGACCGCCCGGCCCACCTGGTTCCCGGCGTTCGCGATGGGAGCCGGCCTGCTCGTCAACATCGTGGCCGGAGCCTTCGCCGTCGGCTGGTGGGGCACCTACGGCATCGCCGCCGCCAACGCCGCCGGCATCACCACCACGGCCGTCCTGCTGCTCACCGGGCTCGGCTCCCGGATCATCGCCATCGAGGTCCGCCGGGTCGCCGTCAGCATCGGACGGCTCGCCGTCGCCGCCGTCGCCGCGGGCGCCACCGGCTGGCTCGCCGGCCCCATGATCCCCGACCCGATGCTCAGCGCCGCCCTCGGCTGCCTGCTGGTCCCGGCCATGTTCGGAGCCACCGGCACGGCCATACGCGCCCTCGAAGTCACCGCCCTGCCCGGTCAGATCTCCCAGCTCACGCAGAGGTTCCGCAATGTCCGCTGACACCGACACGGCCCCCGCCGCCGTGCTGGTCCCCGCCCGCCGGGCCGCTTCGCCGTGGGTCCTCATGTACCACTCGGTCGCCGAGTTCACCGACCCGGCGGAGGACCCGTACGGGATCACCGTCACCCCCCTCGCCCTGGAGGCCCAGCTGCTGTGGCTGCGCTCCCGCGGCCTGCGCGGCGTGTCCGTCGGCGAACTGCTGCGGGCCCGCGCGGCCGGACACGGGGCCGGACTGGTCGGTCTGACCTTCGACGACGGCTACACCGACTACCTCACCCACGCGCTGCCGCTGCTGCGCCGCCACGACTGCACCTCCACCCTCTTCGTGCTGCCCGGGCGGCTCGGCGTGGACAACGTGTGGGACCCGCTGGGCCCGCGCAAGTCCTTGCTCACCGCCGAGGGCATCCGCGAAGTCGCCGACGCCGGACAGGAGATCGGCTCGCACGGGCTGCTTCACCAGGACCTCACCGCGACCCCCGACGACATGCTCCAGCAGGAGCTGCGCGGCAGCCGCGACCTGCTGCGCGAACTGACCGGCACCCTGCCCGAGGGGTTCTGCTACCCGTACGGGCACCTCGACGCGCGGGTCCTCGACGCCACGCGCGCCGCCGGATACGGCTACGCCTGCGCCATCGACCCCGGACGGTTCGCCGGCCCGTACGCGCTACCGCGTACGCACATCAGCCAGGCCGACGGCGGCGCCCGGCTGCGGATCAAGCACCTCCGCCACCAGATGCGCGAGCTGCGACGCGGGGTGCAGCGGTGAAGACGCTCCAGTCGGTCAAGGCACTGCACATCATCACCGGCCTCGGCGTCGGCGGAGCCGAGCAGCAATTGCGCCTGCTGCTGCGCCACATGCCCATGCGCTGCGACGTACTGACGCTGACCAACCCCGGGCCGGTGGCCGAGGGGCTGCGCGCCGACGGCGTCCGGGTCGTCCACCTCGGCATGCGCGGCAACCGGGACCTCGGGGCGCTGCCCCGGCTGGTGAAGTTCATCCGGCGCGGCCAGTACGACCTCGTGCACACGCACCTGTACCGGGCCTGCGTCTACGGGCGCCTCGCGGCCCGGCTCGCGGGAACGGAGGCCACCGTGGCCACCGAACACTCCCTCGGCGACGGCGAGATCGAGGGCAGGCCGCTGTCGGGCGGCGTGCGCAGGCTCTACCTGGCCAGCGAACGCCTGGGCGCGGCGACGGTGGCCGTCTCCGACACGGTGGCCGCCCGGCTGGAGGGGTGGGGGGTGCCGGCCGCGCGGGTGCACGTCGTACCGAACGGCATCGAGGCCGTCCGCTTCCGCTTCGACGAGGGCGTCCGCCGGGCCACCCGGGCCCGGACCGGGCTGCCCGAGCGGGCCTTCGTGGTCGGCGGGGTCGGCCGGCTGGTCCCCGGCAAGCGTTTCGACGTCCTGGTACGGGCCGTGGCCGCGCTGCCGGGGGCGCACCTGCTGCTGGCCGGGGACGGGCCGGAGCGGGCCGGGCTGCGCCGGCTCGCCGCCGAGCTCGGCGCGCAGCGCCGGATCCACCTGCTGGGGGAGCGGGACCCGCTGGGCGACAGCGCGGACGGCCGCACCCCGGGCATCCCGGCGCTGCTGGCCGCCATGGACGTCTTCGTCTCCCCGTCGCGGGAGGAGGCCTTCGGGCTCGCCGTCGTGGAGGCGCTGGCCGCCGGGCTCCCCGTGCTGCACGTGACCTGCCCGGCCATCGACGACCTGCCCGCCGCGCAGGCCCCCGGTGCCCGTCGCATCGGCACGGGCACGGAGGAACTGGTCGCGGCGCTGCGCGGCCACATGGAGGCGGGGGTGCGCCGGCTGCCCCCGCCGGCGGTGGTCCGCCGCTACGACATCGCCCGCAGCGCACGGCAGCTGCTGGACGTGTACGACCTCGCCCTCTCCGCCGCGCCGGGCGCCGCCGGCCCTGGGCCCGGCCCCGGGCCCGGCGGCGGCACCGTCGTCGGCGCCCGGCGCGAGCAGGTCGGCCCCGGACCGGCGGAGCCGACCGGCACCGGCTGATCCGTACCCCCTCCCCGACGGGGTCCCGCCGGGACCCGAAGGAACTCCCCTCCACCCAGGAAGCGAGCACGTCATGGCCGATACCGCCGACCAGAAGAAGTCCGAGAAGAAGGCCGAGAAGCAGGCCGAGCCGGAGCGCAGGCCCGACCACCGGTCCGAGCGCAGGCCGCGCCGCCGCAGGCCCTCGGCGCCCCTGTGGTGGCCGCTGCCCGCCTGCGCCCTGCTGGGGCTGGCCGCGGGCGGGGCGTACGGGGTGCTCAAGGCCCCCGAGTACGCCGCCACCAGCTACATCGTCGCCGTGCCCGACGACACCACCGAGCCGGCCACCGCCCTCGGCTTCGCGCAGGCCTACGCCCGCATCGCGACCAGCAGTTCCACCCTCGCCTACGCCCAGCCGCGCGCCGGCATCAGCGCCGCGAAGCTGCGGACCCAGGTGCGGGCCGAGACCTCCCCCGAGTCCCCGATGATCGCCGTCACGGGTACCTCGAAGAGCCCCTCGGAGGCCGCCGACATCGCGAACGCCGTCGCCGACGCGCTGTCCCTGAGCAGCAATCAGGCCGCCAAGAACACCGGTGTCCAGCTGCTCCTGTTCAACCAGGCCGTCACCCCGTCCGAGCCTGCCTCCCCGTCCGCCGCCATCAGCGGGGCCGTCGGCCTGTGCGCCGGCGGACTGCTGGGCGGACTGTGGCTGCTGGCCCGGCCGGGCCGCGCCCGGCGCGGCGAGCAGGGCGCGGCCCGCGCGGCCGTCGCCTCCCCGGTCGAGTCCTCGGTGGAGCCCGCCGCCGAGACCCCGGTCGAGGAGTACGCCTCGCTGCCGGCCCAGGGTGAGCCCTCGGCCAAGGAGAAGGAGTCCGTTCGATGACTTCGGGCTCCGCCGGGGTCCTGTCGGTGACGCTGTGCCGAGACCCCCGGCAGTTCGCCGCGCTGGAGGAGTCGTGGAACGCGCTCTTCCGTAGCTGCCCCACCGCCACCCCCTTCCAGAGCCACGCCTGGCTGCACTCCTGGTGGCTGTCCTACGGCAAGGACGGCCGGCTCCGGATCGTCCTCGTCCGGCGCGGCGAGGAGCTGGTCGCCGCCGCCCCGCTGATGCTCGTACACCGGCCGATGCCGCTGCTGGTGCCGCTCGGCGGCCCCATCACCGACTACTTCGACGTGCTCGTGGCCGCGGAGCACGCCGACGAGGTCCTCCCGGCGCTGGCCCGCGGGCTGCACCGGGCCGCCCGCGGGGCGGTGGTGGACCTGCGGGAGGTACGACCGGGAGCCGCCGCCGAGGAGCTGTACCGGCAGTGGCCCGGGGTCTCCAGCAGGCTCACCGACTCCACCTGCATGGAACTGCCCACGCTCCCGTTCGACGAGCTGGTCAAGCGGATGCCGGCCTCCGGCGCCCAGCGGGTGCGGGCCAAGCTGCGCAAGACCGACGCGGCCGGGATCGAGGAGCACGAGGTCTCCGAGCAGGAGGTGCCGCGCGCCGTACGGACCCTGCTGCGGCTGCACGAGAAGCAGTGGCGCGGCCGCGGGGTGACCCCCGAGCACCTGCGGCCCCGCTTCGCCGAGCACCTCACCCGGGCCACCCGGCGGATGGTGCGGGCCGGGGAGAGCCGGCTGACGGAGTTCCGGCTGGACGGCAAGGTGGTGGCGGCCAACGTCACGCTGCTGTCGTCCCGGCTCAGCGGCGGCTACCTGTACGGGGCCGACCCGGACCTGCGAAACCGCAAGGTGGACGTGGCGACGCTGCTGCTGCGCTACGAGGCCGGGCGGGCGCTCGCCGATGGCCGGCCGGTGGTGAGCTTCCTGCGCGGCAACGAGCCGTACAAGAACCACTGGCGGCCCGAGACGGTCGTCAACCAGCGCTTCCTGCTGGCCACGGCGGCGCTCGCGCCCCTGCTGCGGCTGCACGAGTCGCAGGTGACGGGGCGCGAGCGGGCGGTGGAGGCGCTGCGGGAGACGCTGCCGGCCGCCAGGGACTGGCGGGCGCGGCTCAACGAACTGCGGGTGCGATGACCCTTCTAGAAGGGCCAGATGCCGGAGTTCTTGCCGAAGTCCAGCTTGACGCAGACCGCCTGCGTGCCGACCAGCTTGGAGAGCCACTCGCCGAAGTTGAGCGGCACGCACCACTGCTTGCTGTTGAGCGGCGGCGGCGGAGGTGTCGGCTGGGGCTCGGGCTTCGGCTGCGTGGGCTCGGGCTTCGGCACGGCCGGGCTCGGGGCGACCGGGCTCGGGACCAGCGGGCTCGGGGTCACGGGCAGCGGTGTCTGCGGGGTCGGGACCACGGGCGACGGCTTGGTCGTGGGAACCACGGGCGAGGGCTTGGGGATCTCCGGCGTCGGGACCTGAGGGGTCGGGACCTGGGGTGTCGGGACCGCGGGCGTCGGGACCTGAGGGGTCGGGACCTGCGGGGTCGGCACGACCGGCGTGGGCACCACCGGGGTCGGCACCACCGGGGTCGGGACCACCGGGGTCGGGACCACGGGCGTGGGCACCACCGGGGTCGGGACCACCGGGCCGGGCCGCTCGGGCGTCAGCGCGTCGCGGAAGACCTTCGCGGACTCGGGGTTGTCCTTGCACTGCCACACGCCGTGCGGGCAGTAGTCGGTGATGGTGTGGTAGAGCGGCTTGTGCTGCTGGATCCACTTCAGCATGCGCCGTACGTACTCCGGATTGTCCCCGCGCCGGAACAGTCCCCACTCCGGGTAGGAGACCGGCTTGCCGTGTGCCTTCGCGAAGTCCACGTGCTGCTGGAGTCCGTAGGGCTGGGTGATCTGGTCGTCGAAGGTATGGCCGGGGCCCTGGTCGTACGAGTCCATTCCGATGACGTCGACCACGTCGTCGCCGGGGTAGCACTTCGTCCAGCCGATCGCGTCCGTACCCCTGTTCGGGGCGAAGTCGAACTTGAACTCCTGCCCGGGGACGGCGCGCATCGTGTTCACGACGCGCCGCCAGTACGCCTTCCAGTTCTCCGGGTCCGGCCCGCAGCGGTGGGCGTAGGTGACGCCGTTCATCTCCCAGCCGAGCACGATCACCGTGTCCGGGACGCCCAGCTCCACCAGTCGCTCGGCGAGCCGCCGGAAGTGCCCGTCGTACTGGCCCTGCGCGCCCGCCCTGATCAGCTGGGCCACCCGGTAGTCGGGGACCCGGCCCTCGTTGCGTTCCTGCATGGGAACGTTGAGGACGAACAGCCGGTCGTCCCCCTCCCGGCGCCAGTCGGCCCAGTCCTCCAGGAACGACACCCGGCCCTCGATGCCCGCCCATGTGTCGCCGGGCAGATAGGTGTGGCCGACCCGGATCTGCTTGCCGCCCAGCCAGCTCGACAGGTGCGGGATCCGGGCCACCCCGGGCGGCCCGTAGTCGAGATAGGCGCCCATGGCGATGTCGGAGCCCTCCGGCCGGTCCTCCTCCGGAGCCGCGAGCGCGGCGCCGGTGGCCAGCAGTCCGGCCGTGACCGTACCGATGCAGGTGCTCGCCAGTCGGCGGCGTGGTCTGGGCATGGCGTCTCCCGAGCTTTCCTGAATCGGTGTGCTTACCAAAGACGTTAGGCATCAGATCTGACGAATGGCCTGTTCGGTGACCGCCGCGTAGGCCATTAGCAGGTGCGTACCACCCCCGCTTGGTCCGACTAGGTGAAAGACACCGCTGCCATGCCCGCGTATCTCAACCATGTGCCCGCCGTTGTGCTCAGACTCGACCGCAATCCGTTCCACCACGGAACCCTCGGCGCCGTCAGATCCCTTGGCCGCAAGGGCGTGGAGGTCCATGCCGTTGTCGAGGCCGGGGGAGGTCCTGTGGGACGTTCGCGGTATCTGCGCGCCGTGCACGCCGGGCCGGTGGGCGGCCTCGACCCCGAAGCGCCCCAGACGCTGCTGGAGTGCCTGACCGCGGTGTCGGAGCAGATCGGCCGCCCGGCCGTGCTCATCGCCATGGACGACCTGAGCGCCATCGCCGTGTCCCGGGTCGCGCCGATGCTCCGCGAGCGTTTCCGGATCCCCCATCAGCCCGACAACCTGCCCGCCCGGGTGGCCGACAAGGCCGAGCTGTCGCGGCTGTGCGCGCGGTGGGACGTACCGCACCCGGAGACCGTGATCCCGGCGAGCGGGGCCGAGGCGGCCGAGGCGGCCTGGCGGCTCGGCCTGCCGGTGATCGCCAAATGGAGCCGGCCCTGGCTGCTGCCCGCCGGGGCGGACGGGCTGCGCAGCACCATGCTCGTGCACACCACCGCCGAGGCGCGCCGGCTCTACGAGCGCTCCGCCGAGGCCGGGAGCCGGCTGCTGCTCCAGCGCTTCCTGCCCGCCGGGCCGGACACCGACTGGTTCTTCCACGGAGCCTTCGCGCGGGGCGGGCGGCCACTGCTCGCGGGCTCGGGCCGCAAGGAGCTGTCCTGGCCGGTGCGCACCGGGCTGACGGCCGTGGGGCGCTGGCTGCCGGATCCGGCGGTGGAGGAGGCGGGGCTGCGGCTCGCCGAACGGCTCGGCTACCAGGGGATCCTGGACCTGGACTTCCGCCGCGACGAGCAGGGCTGCTTCCGGCTGGTGGACTTCAACCCGCGGCCGGGCGCGCAGTTCCGGCTGTTCGCGGACCGGGCCGGGCTGGACGTGGTCCAGGCGATGTACCTGGACCTGACGGGCCAGCAGGTTCCGCGGCCCTCGGGCGGCCCGGGCCGGGTGTTCGTCGCCGAGAACTACGCGCTGCTGGCGGCGGTGCGCGGCGGGTCGCTGCCGCGCCGCCCGGCGGCGGGCCCCGTGAAGCCGGCGAAGCCGGTGCCGGCCGCGCCGCCGCGCGCCGACCGGGATGCCGTGCCGAAGCAGGACGCCGCGCCGAAGCGGGACGCCGTGCCGAAGCAGGACCCCGTGCCGAAGCGGGACGCCGCGCCGAAGAGGGTCGTCCAGCGGGGGCGGGTGGAGACGGCCTGGTTCGCGGCCGACGACCCGCTGCCCTTCCTTGCGATGCTCGGCGCCCTGCTGGGGCGGGGCGCGGGCAAGGGGGTTCGGGCGCTCCGCGGGGTTCCGGGGCAGGGCCGCCGTACGGCGCTCGCGGTGGTGCGCACGCCCCGCCAGCGCGGCGGGAGCCAGTCCGCCGACGGTTCGGCCGGACCGGCCCCCTCCCGCCCCGCCCCGCCGGAGGCCTCGGCCGAGCCGGACGAGTTGGTGACCCGTTGAACGTGGCCGTCCCGGCGGACCGGGCCGGGCCCGTGAGTAACGAGCTGGAGGAGCGGCCTTGACGCGGATCGACGACCTCGTGGTGATCGGCGCGGGCCCGTACGGCCTGTCGATCGCCGCCCACGCGGCGGCAGCGGGGCTCGACGTACGGGTGCTGGGGCGGCCGATGGCCTCCTGGCGCGACCACATGCCCGGCGGCATGTTCCTGAAGTCCGAACCCTGGTCGTCCAACCTGTCGGCGCCGGACGGGCGGCACACGCTGGCCGACTACTGCGCCACCCGCGGAACAGTCACGGAACACGGCACTCCGCTGCCGATCGGCACGTTCAGTGCGTACGGGATGTGGTTCGCCCGGCAGGCCGCTCCCGAGGTGGAGGAGGTGACCGCCCTGGAGGTGACCCCGCAGGGCGACGGCTTCCGCGTCCGCACCGCCGAGGGCCCGCCCCTGCTCGCCCGTACGGTGGCCCTCGCGGTCGGGGTGATGCCCTTCGTCCGCCACCCCGAGGCGCTGCGGGAGCTGCCGCCCGGCCACTACTCGCACAGCAGCGACCACCACGACCTGAGCCGGTTCGAGGGCCGCGAGGTCGCCGTGCTCGGGGCCGGGCAGGCGGCCCTGGAGACCGCCACCCTGCTGGCCGAGCAGGGCGCCCGGCCCTGCCTGGTCGCCCGGCGCGCCCGGCTGAACTGGAACACCGTCCCGCAGCCCCTGGAGCGGCCCGCGCTGCGGGCACTGCGCGAGCCCCACAGCGGCCTCGGCACCGGCTGGCGCAGCTGGGTGTGGTCGGAGCTGCCCTGGGCGGTGCGCCGGCTGCCCGCGCCCACCCGGGAGCGAATCGCGGCGACCGCGCTGGGCCCGGCCGGCGCCTGGTGGCTGCGGGACCGCTTCGAGCGGCGGGTCCCCGTCCTGCTCGGGCACCGGCTGCACCGGGCGGTGGCGACGGGCGAGCGGACCCGGCTCCGGCTGACCACCCCGCAGGGGGAGTCCGTGGTGCTGGACACCGGGCACGTCATCGCGGCCACCGGCTTCGTCCCGGAACTGGCCCGGCTGGAGCTGCTCGACGCGGGGCTGCGGGACGCCCTGGAGACGGTGGGGGAGAGCGGGGCGCCGGAACTGGGCCCCGGTTTCGAGTCCTCGTGGCCCGGACTCTTCTTCGCGGGGCTGCTGACGGCTCCCTCATTCGGCCCTTCCATGCGATTCGTGCACGGCGCGGGCTTCACGGCGGGGAGACTGGTGAGAGGAGTCCTGGGGCGCCTCGGCGCCCCGGGTCCCCGGCCGGGTGCGCCCGGTGTCGCCCGGACGGACCGGGCTGCCTCCCCCGGGCCCGCTCCGGGGGTACCCCCAGGGCATCCGAAGACGTATCTGCGGTGAGATCCGCGGAGAGAGGGGTCCGTGATGAGCTCGGAGCGAGCACAGGGGCGCGGCTGGGTACGCATTCCCGCCAGCCGTGCGGAGCAGCCCGCCAGGGCCAGAGCCGCCGGGCACGACCGGCCCCCGTACGCGGGGCCGTACGCGGGTCCCTACGCGAGTGCCTCCCATGCCGACCAGCCCACGATCTACCTCTCCGTGGTCAAGCGCTGGCGGGAGGCCGGGCGCACCCTTCCGGGGCATCCTGACGAGGAGTGGGAGAGGCTGATCTCCCAGCCGTGCTGGCCCGGCCGTTAGGTGGTGTGGAAGGTGGCAGCGGCGGAACGCGACGGACCCGAGCCGGTCCGGCAGTCCCCCGGGACCGCGCCCGGGGAGCGGTTCGCGCTCAACGGCATGGGCAGCCTCGAATGGGATCTGGCTTCCGGTGCGGTGGTGCTGGACGAGGCCGCGATGGAGGTCTTCGACCTCGGGCCGGGGGAGTTCGACGGCACCGTGCCCGGTGTCGGACTGCGCGTCCCGCCCGAGGACGGGGTCCGGCTGACCGACATCATCGAAGGGGTCCTGGCGGGCAGCGCGGACACGTACGGCGCGTACTTCATGGTGCAGCGGCGCGACGGCCGCGACCAGTGGACGCACACCGCGGGCCGGGTGCTCCGGGACGGCTCGGGGCAGCCGGAGCGGATCGTGGGCATCGTCCGGGACGCGACCGCGGAGCTGGCCCAGGCGACGCTGCTGCGCAAGCTGGAGGCGGCCCGCGCCCAGCAGACGACGATCGTGCAGCGGACCACGGAGGCCCTGTCGCGGGCGGTGACGGTCGACGACGTCACGGCCGCGCTGACCGGAGCGGGCGCGCTGGAGCGGCTCGGTGCGGACGGGCTGGCCCTGGGGCTGGTCGAGGGCGGCAGCATCAAGATCATCGCGCTGAGCGGGGAGACGCTGGACATCCTGAGCGAGCGCCAATTCACCCGGTTGGACGGTTCGCTGCCGCTGTCGCAGGCGGTACTCAGCCGGCAGGCACGTTTCGTCACCTCGCTGAGCGAGCTGGACGGCGAGTTCCCGCTGCTGGCGGACTATTTGAGCCGGATCCAGTACGACGCGGCCGCCTACCTGCCGCTCATCGCGCAGGCCAAGGCCATCGGCGGGCTGGTCCTCTTCTACCGGCGGCGCAGCGAGTTCAGCCCCGAGGAGCGCAACCTCTGCCTGGGCCTGGCGGGCATCGTGGCCCAGTCCCTCCAGCGGGCGCTGCTCTTCGACCAGGAGCGGGAGTTCGCGACCGGCCTGCAGGCCGCCATGCTGCCGCGCCGGATCCCGGAGATCAGCGGCGGGGAGATCGCGGTCCGCTACCACGCCGCCTGGAGCGGGCGGGAGGTCGGCGGGGACTGGTACGACGTGATCGCGCTGCCCCGCGACCGCGTCGGCGTGGTGGTGGGCGACGTCCAGGGCCACGACACGCACGCGGCGGCCATCATGGGCCAGCTGCGGATCGCGCTGCGGGCGTACGCGGGGGAGGGCCATCCGCCGTCCACCGTGCTGGCCCGGGCCTCGCGCTTCCTCGCCGAGCTCGACACCGAACGCTTCGCCACCTGCATGTACGCGCAGGTCGACCTGGAGACGGGCGGCATCCGGGCGGTCCGCGCGGGTCATCTCGGCCCGCTCATCCGCCACACGGACGGCCGAACGGGCTGGCCCAAGGTGCGCGGCGGCCTGCCGCTCGGGCTGGCGTCGTTCTTCGAGCACGAGGAGTTCCCCGAGACCCGGCTCGACCTGGTCCCCGGAGAGACGCTGGTGCTGTGCACCGACGGCCTCGTGGAGGAGCCGGGCATGTCCATCGCCGTCGGAATGGACGCCCTCGCCCAGGCCGTCCGCAGCGGCCCCCAGGACGCAGGGGCGCTCGCCGACCACCTCTCGGACCGGCTGTGGGAGCGCTGGGGTTCCGGGGACGACGTGGCTCTGCTGGTACTGCGCCGGGCCCCCGACCCGGGCACCCACCGGGCGCCGCGCATCCACCAGTACGTCCACCAGGCCGACCCGGAAGGCCTCTCGGAGGCGCGCTACGCCCTGCGGCAGGCCCTGCGCGACTGGGGCATGCCGGAGCTCGCCGACGACGTGGAGCTGGCGGCCGGGGAGCTGCTGGTCAACGCGCTGCTGCACACCGACGGCGGGGCGGTGCTGACGATGGAGGTGCTGCCGGAGCCGGTCCGGCGGATCCGGCTGTGGGTCAAGGACCGCTCCAGCGTGTGGCCGCGCCGGCGCAGCCCGGGCGAGGCGGCCACCACGGGGCGCGGGCTGCTGCTGGTGGACGCGCTGGCCACGCACTGGGGCGTGGAGTCCCGGGGCGACGGCAAGGCGGTGTGGTGCGAGTTCGACGCCGGGGGCGGCCCCCGGCGCACGGGGTGACCAAGCGGTCACCCCGGGTTGTGGGGCGCCGGGGGCGGGGTGATGATGCGAGCCATGGAACGGATCGTGTTGTGCGCGGGCTGACCAAGGCGGCCGTGACGGGAGTCCTGGCCGCGCTCCTGCTCGTGGCCGGGGTGCCGGCCGTCGTGGACTGGGCGACGGGGCGGCCGCACGCGGACCCCGCATGCCAGTCGGTGGCCTTCATGTCGATGACGGACGTCGCCCCCGACTGCCGGTAGCGGCGGCTACCGGCTCCGGGCGCGTGTTCCGGGCCCGCCGCACGCTCAGTGCTCGCGGACCTCGACGTCCTTGCTGTCCCGGGCGACCGTGGCGATCGACTTCGGCATCAGGCCCGAGAGCTGGACCTCCTGGAGCTCGGCGGTGACCACCGCGTGCCCCGGGTGGACGTTCACGAAGGCGCCCGGGGCGTTGGCCACCCAGCGGCGCTCCTGGCCGTCGCAGACGATCTGCTCCGCGCCGATGCTCAGCCGGCCGCCGCCCTCCTGCTCGACGATCGCCTTGATCTGCATCGCCCCCATGGGTGACGCCTTCTCGCAGTGGTACATCCCGGAAAGGGTGACGGCGCCGTCGTGGGCGACGTAGGCGTCCTGTACGGAAATCCCCTGATTGAAAACGGTGGCGCCGGCCGGAGCGGTGAAAAGCGTGGTGGCGGCCAGCGCGGAGAAGGCCGCGAGGGGCATTCGGCGGGCGGAGATGCGCATTCATTCCTCCAGGTGAGTCGGACGGCGGGATTCCGCCGGAACGCATTGTGCTGGCAGCCGGGCGTACGCACTTGCTCCGCGCGCTCGTGTCGTTGTGCGCGATTTGCAGGTCGAGGGCGTGAAACTGACCGAAATACGTCCCAGAAGGGATCCCGCATGCGCCAGTCCGCCCTCCCCGGCCCCGCCTTCGCTCTTCGCCCCGTCCTCGCCGCCACCGCCCTCGTCCCGCTCCTCCTGTTCGGTTCCACGGGCTGCCAGAGCGCCCCCGAGGGAGCGGCGCTCGCCCCCGCCGCCGTGCCCGCGGTCCCGGTGGACGACGGGGCGCCGGGTGGTGACGCGCAGGCCCCCGTACGCCCCGGAGCCGCGCAGGCCCATGTGGGCGACCCCGTACGGGTGCACGCCCGGCAGGTCGGCCGGCACCTCCAGGTCGAGCTCGGGGCGTTCGTGGACCCGGCGATCAGCGTGGAGAAGAACTTCGTCCCGCCCGCCGGGAAGCGCTGGGTGGCCGCCTCGATGTCCTTCGTCAACGTGGGCGGGGCCTCGTACGGGGCTCTCGGACGCATGTGGGCGCACGACAGCGCGGGGCGGCGTCACCCGGTGGTGAAGACCGGCGAGCTGACGACCGGCAAACCGATCGTCTTCGATTCCCTGGAGGTCGGTGAGCGGGCCGAGGGGTGGGTCGTGTTCGAAATCCCGGAAAGCGCGCGCATTGTGCGGCTCCAGTACCAGGACGCGAACATGCAGGCGAATTCCGGAGAGGGATTCTGGGCTGTCTAGCCCGGCCGGGTGAAGGGCCGTGAAAGGCCCGGCGGAGAGACCACTAGGGTGCGCGCATGACTTCTACTCAAGCCGAAATCGACCGGTCCAAGCTCGGCACCCTTTCGGTGCTCGCCTGGATCGGAGACCCCGAAGAGGCGCACGACATCCCGTACCTCCTCGCCTACACCCTCGGTGACGGCCCGCAGGGCCGGGAGGCCGGCGAGGCGGCCGCCCGCGGGCTGCTGGAGGAGATCGGCCTGCCCATCGGCGACGTGGTCATGGACGGCACCCTCAAGGCGGCCACCTTCCCCGTGCAGATCCTGCTGGAGGGCAACCAGATCGCGCTCACCCTGCCCGGGATGAACGCGCGCTGCACCGCCCCCGACGAGTGGGTCGCCGCGGCCGACGAGAGCGGCCAGGCGTACTTCCTCTTCGCCACCCGTGCCTGGCCCGAGGCGGTCCCGGGCCAGCCGGTCGCCCCGGAGACCCTGCAGGCCTTCGCGGGCGACGAGTCGGTGCTCACCAGCAGCGCCCACTGCGTCCTCGCCGTGCGGCGCGTGCAGCGCTAGCACCGGGCGGGCGGTCCCCACCGCTCCGGCCGCCGGGCTCCCAGCCTGCCCGGTGGCCGGTTTCCCTGCCGGCTGCGCGGTCAGGGCCGTTCGAAGGCGAACTTCAGCGAGCGGACCCGGTTGTCGAAGTTCGACCCCGCCAGGTCCGGCAGCCCCACCGCCCGCAGCCCGACCGGCCGGGTCAGCAGCTCGCGGAAGAGCGCCTTCATCTCGACCCGGGCCAGGTGCGCGCCCAGACAGAAGTGCGGGCCGCCACCGCCGAACCCCAGGTGCGGATTGGGCGAGCGGGTGATGACGAAGTCGTCGGGCTCGGGGAAGACCGCCTCGTCGCGGTTGGCGGACGCGTAGTACAGGACCACCTTGTCGCCCGGCCGGAACACGTGCCCGCCCATGGTGTGCTCGGCGGCCACCGTCCGGCGGAACTGGATGATCGGCGTCGAGTGGCGGATCATCTCGTCCACCGCGCCGTCCGCGTACGCCTCGAAGTCCGAGAGCAGCAAGTCCCGTTGGTCCGGGTGGTCGGTCAGCAGGGTCAGCCCGTGGGTGATGGCGTTCCGGGTGGTCTCCACCCCGGCGACCATCAGCAGCGAGAAGAAGGCGCCGAGCTGGCGGGCCCCGAGGGCCTGGCCGTCGACGTTCGCGCACACCAGCGCCGAGATCAGGTCGTCGGTGGGGTTCTTGCGGCGCTCCCGCCCGATGCCCGCCACCATCCGCTGCATACGGGCGAGCGCGCGCAGGCCGCGCCCCGGCATCCGCAGCCGGGAGGCCAGGCCCCGCTCCACCCCGATGTTCTCGGAGGCATGGTTGACGCGGTCGGCGATCTCGGCACGGTAGTGCTCCGGGATGCCCATCATGTTGCAGATGACCTCAAGGGGCAGCCGGGAGGCCACGGCCGAGACGAACTCGTCGGGCTCCTCGGCCAGTACGTCGTCCACGATGCGGGCGGCCACGGCGTGGATGTCGGCCTCGGCGGCGGCCAGCAGGCGGGGTGTGAAGGCGCGCTGCACGATCTTGCGCAGCTGGGCGTGGTCGGGGCCGTCCAGATTGACCATCGAGTCCCCGAAGAGGGCCCGCACCCAGCGGGCCGGCTCGGGGGTGGTCACGCCGGGGGCGCTGGCGAAGACCTTCGGGAGCCGGCTGGCCTCCTGCACCTGGGCGTGGCGGACCAGGGCCCAGTGGCCGGGGCCGGATCCCTCGGGGACGTGGACCGGGCCGTCGGCCGCACGCAGCCGGGCGAAGGCGGCGAGGCGGTGGGCGGGGGGCTGCTGCCAGAAGCCTGGCTCGGCCAGCTCCCTGCCGGGGTCGGTGCCGTGGCGTTGTGCCGGGAGTGTCAAGGCAGGGCCTCCAGTCGGTGCGCGTCGTCCTGCGCTGGAGAACGGCGGCGGGGGCACGGGAGTGACGGCCCGGCGGGTGCGGGGTGCGGGTCCGAGCGCGGGTGCGGGTGAGGGCCGGGCCGGGACGCGGGTCCCGGTGCGGCGCGGGGCCTGCGGGGACTCAGCCGGCGGTGGCGGCGCCCGCGGCGGCGCGGGTGGACAGGGCCAGGCCGACCGCCACCGTCAGCACCCCGACCAGGCCCGCCCACAGGACGGCGCGAGTACCCGTCCAGGTGCAGGCCAGCATCACGAGGGCTGACACCGGCAGGACCAGCTGCTGGGCGAGGCCGCGCTTGAAGTGGCGGGAGTGCAGCAGCCACACCATCAGCAGGAACAGCGCGGTCGGGACCATCACGGAGGCGTTCGCGGCGACCTGGGAGATGTGCGCCTTGCCCACCGCGTGCTCGACGGCGACCTCGATGCCGGCGCCGATCGCCGCGCCCGAGGCGAAGATCAGCAGGTGTCCGTAGCCCCACGGGATGGCCTCGCGGTTGGACTGCAGGTGCTGGTGCATCGGTACCGCGAAGTAGATCCACCAGGCCGCGAAGACGATCAGCAGGCCGCCCGCCGCGATGAGCAGCAGCTGATCCAGCGCCTCGTTCTCGTCGATCCCGGACTTGACGGCCACCGTGGCCGCGGCGATCGTCTCGCCGAGCACGATGATGGTGAACAGCCCGTAGCGCTCCACGATGTGGTGGGCGTGCCAGGGCGTCTGGTGCCCGCGCTCGGCGATGACGGGAACCGCCAGCTCGGCGACGAGCAGGACGAGGAACAGCCAGCGCTTCATGTCGTCCGGGACGAACAGCAGCCCGATCCAGCCCAGCTGACAGACCACCAGTCCGGCCGCGTACTTCAGCGCCGACGTCCGTGCCGCGCCCTGCTCGCCGGAGGCGGCGCGCAGCCACTGCGCCGTCAGGGCTACGCGCATGATGATGTAGCCGGTGACGGCGACCGCCCAGTCGTTGTCGTCGAAGGCCCGGCTCACCCCGGCCGCATACACGAGCACGCCGGCGATCTGCATGAGCGTCGCGATCCGGTACGGGACGTCGTCCACGTCGTAGGCCGAGGCGAACCAGGTGAAGTTCATCCAGGCCCACCACACGCCGAAGAATACGAAGAAGTAGCCGACGACCCCGGCACCGGGATGGCCCTCCGCGAGTGAGTGCACCAGCCGGGCACCCGCCTGCGCGATGGCGACGACGAAGCAGAGGTCGAAGAACAGCTCCAGCGCGGTGGCGGCGCGGTGGGGCTCGGCGGGGCTGCGCGCGGTCATGGGGGAGTAGGCCATACCGGCCAGGAGACCAGAGGGAGGGACCTCCGGCAGGCCGGACGCGCGGCCCGTACGGCCCGTGTGCCCCGGGCGGATGCGCGGCCCTGAAGCAGTCGGAGAGGGAGGCGGCGCCGTCACCGGCTCCCTCTCCGACTGCCTGGCCGTGTGCCGGTGGTTCTATGCCCGCAAGGGGGCCGAGGCGCCCAGCCGAGCCGGGCCGGGGGCCGGGCGGGACGGGCCGAGGGCCGGGCAGGACGGGCCGAGGGCCGGGACGGCGGCCGGGCCGGCCGTACCCTGGAGGCATGAGCAGCACCCCCGCCCCCGAGCCGCAGCCCTCGCGTCCCGCCCCCGAGGCCGACCAGCCCCGCCCGAAGCCGAGGCTGGTCTTCGACGATCCGCTGGACCAGCAGTCCTCGGACGACACCGACCGCGGCTGGGGCGAGCGGCCGCCCGCCGGCGGAAGCGCGGCCGACCTGGCCCGCTTCCTCGACGAGAAGCCCCCGCACCACATCTGAGCGGCCGAGATGGCCGGACAGGTCAGAACCGGTCGTGTGAACCCGTCGGGCCCGCGCCACCGCCGCGCTGTGCGACCAGGGCGTCGCGGATCTCCTTGAGGACCTCCAGCTCGGTGATCTCCATGGTCTCCTGGACACCCTGGCGCGCCTTGCGGCGGGCCTCCTGCTTGGCGAGGTACTTCGCCATCGGCAGCACCATGAGGAAGTACACGACCGCGGCGGTGATCACGAAGGTCAGCGTCGCGTTCAGCACCGAGCCCCAGAGGATCTCGACACCCGTCGCCTGACCGTTCGCGCCGATACCGCAGGGTGCCTTGAGGCAGGACTTGTAGCCGTCCAGGCTCTGCGTGCCCACCGCGCCCACCACCGGGCTGATGATCCCCTTGACCACCGAGTTCACGATGTTCGTGAATGCGGCGCCGATGACCACGGCCACCGCCAGGTCGACCACGTTGCCGCGCATCAGGAAGGCCTTGAAGCCCGCCAATACGCTCTCCTTCTTCTTCTCGCTCACGACTGAGCCTTTCTTCACAAGTGCCTAACATGGAGCCAACGGTTCCGAAAGCTACGGCAGTCCGGGCGCGCCGTGTCCAATCGGACCCCACCCCAAGGTGACTTGCCCCTCTCTTTGTGCGAATCAGCACAGTGTCACCGCCAGTCGCGTCGTGGCACCCGCGCCCACGAGAACCCGAGCGGTGTCCCGCGGCACGGACAGCACCACCAGCGCCCCGCCGTCCGCAACACCCTTGTCGGGGTCGGGAACTTCGGCAACCCGCGCCCCTGCGGCCACCACCCTGGGCGAGCCGGTCCGCTCCGCCGCGACCACGTCCACCCGGTCCCCGGGCCGCAGCAGCCGCACCGTAGCCGCGTCCGCGATGCGCACCGGAGCCGACACCATCCGCACCGCGGGGGGTGGCGCCGCACTCCGCGCCACCCGCGCCTCGGGCGGGGCGGCGCCCCGGGAGGCCTGCGCCTCCGTCCCGCCCACCGCCAGCGCCGCCGCCACGACGGCCAGCGCGGCCGAGGCGGCCCGCCGCCGGCGCCGCAGAGCCCGGCGCAGCCGGTCCCCGCCCCGTCCGACGCGAAGCGGCGGGAACGGCGGGACCGGGCGGGCGGGGGGACATACGGAGGAGGGAGCCGAAGAGGCCGTGGAACAAAGGGACATGACGAACACCACCAGACGGAGTGAGAAGCCGAGCCCGGACCCCTCGCCCGGACACCTCCCACGATCCGGCCTTCCGGGAAATCCCGCCGGAGCCTGTGGACGGTCCCCGGCCTGTGGACAACCCCGTCACCCCCAAGGGTCAACCAGCGGCCCGCGCCACCCGCCGCACCGCCGCCACCGGGTCCGCCGCCCGGCTGACCGACCGGCCCACCACCACGTGCCTGTCCCCGGCCGCGAAGGCCGCCCGAGGCGTCCCCGACCGGGCATGCCCGCCCGCCGCCCAGCCCGCCGCACCGCCCGAAGCCCCCTCAGGCTCCAGGGTCACGACCGGCGTGGGAGAGGTCCGTGGTCACGCCGTCGTGGTCGGGTCAGTGCCCGGTCCGGGCCCGGCAGGCCTCGGCGAAGCCCTGACTGGTCAGGCCGAAGGCGCTGTTGACGCGCGAGCGCCAGTTCTCCAGCGCGACCATCGCCGTCAGCTCGACGAACGCCTCCTCGCCGAGCCGTGCGATCAGCTCCCGCGCGAGCTCGTCCGTGACCGTCGGCTCGGTCTCCGTCATGGCCTCGGCGTACTCCATGACCAGGAGCTCCAGCTCGGTGAACACCTCCCGGGCCTCCCGCCACCGCGGCACCCGTTCGATCTTCTCCGTCGCCAGCCCCAGCTCGTGGCCCTCCCAGTAGCCGAAGTCCATGCACCACGAGCAGTTGACGCGGGCCGCCGACGCCATCACCGCGAGGTGCTTCAGACCGGGGTCCAGCGCCTTCCACTTCGCCGCGCTCCGCTCCAGGCGGACGTAGGACAGGAGCACGCGCGAGTGGTGCCCGTACGCCTGGCCGGGCTCGAGCACCTTGCTGTAGGTCCGGCGCGAGTACCAGGAGCCGATGCGCATGAGGAGGGTGCGGGGCGGGGTGAGCGAGATACGCGGCATGACAGTCATCTCCCGGGCTGGGGCGGTCTTGTTTCCGCCTTCACCAAGGAGGACAGGACAGCCGGGCCGGATGTGACAGCCTGCCGCTACGGGTTTTCCCCGCCGCCCGCCCCGGGGGCTATTCCGAGCGCGCCGAGGAGCCGGTCCGCGAGAGT
Source organism: Streptomyces sp. NPDC097617 (assembly GCF_044761485.1). Lineage (NCBI taxonomy): Bacteria > Bacillati > Actinomycetota > Actinomycetes > Kitasatosporales > Streptomycetaceae > Streptomyces > Streptomyces sp. NPDC097617. The sequence continues at coordinate 67,067 of NZ_JBIWCL010000027.1, read as the reverse complement.
CTCCGCGAAGGCCTCGGAGCCGGTGAGGGCGGCCCGGATCCCGTCCGGTTCGGCGGTCAGCCCGCCGGCCTGAGACCAGTCGAGTGCTCCCACCAGGGCGGGCTCGACGGGGAACCGGTCGAGGGGTATGTCGTAGCCCACGGCCGTCTTCCGGTTCAGCAGTGCCCGCCAGTGGCCCCCGGCGAAGGTGGCCGCCTCGACGAAGCCGACATCGCTGTCGAGGTACGCCACGGTGAGCACCGGCGCCCCGGTCCGCCGCGCCAGCGCCGCGGCGCCGCCGTCCGGCTGGTCGGTGTAGTACAGCGTCGACCAGCCGTCGCTCAGCTCCTCGTCGCCGTCGACGCCGCGGAACCCGGCGCCCGCCGCGAACTCCCGCAGCTCGCTCACCATGGCGCGCGCCACGGCCATCCCCCCGAAATTTGCCATGCGGGAAGGCTAGGAGAGAGGACTGACAATCGGGGCCACTGACAATCGGGGCCACTGAGAATCGGAGCCGCGGACACGCGGCCGGGCGGGTTACGGCAGCTCGATGCCCAGGTCCCAGCCGTCGTGCGCGTGCGTGCACAGGCAGTCCCGGGACTCCGTGGCCGGCAGGGCCGCCACCGCGTCGAAGAGGGCCTCGCGCAGCCGCCCGACATTCTCGCCGAACACCTTCAGGACCTCCGTGTGGGAGACCCCCTCGCCGGTCTCGGCGCCCGCGTCCAGGTCTGTGACCAGCGCCATCGAGGTGTAGCAGAGCCCCAGCTCACGGGCGAGGACCGCCTCCGGGTGGCCGGTCATGCCGACCACCGACCAGCCCGCGGCCGCGTGCCAGCGCGACTCGGCGCGCGTCGAGAACCGCGGCCCCTCGATGACGACCATGGTGCCGCCGTCCACCGGCTCCCAGTCGCGTCCGCGGGCCGCCGCCAGTGCCACGGACCGGCCGACCGGACAGTAGGGGTCGGCGAAGGTGGTGTGCACGACGTTCGGAACGCTGCCGTCCGGCAGCGGCTCGCCGTCGAAGAAGGTCTGGGCGCGGGACTTCGTACGGTCGACCAGCTGGTCGGGAACGAGCAGCGTGCCCGGGCCGTATTCGCTGCGCAGGCCGCCGACCGCGCACGGGCCGAGCACCTGGCGGACCCCGACCGAGCGCAGGGCCCACAGGTTGGCCCGGTAATTGATCTTGTGCGGCGGGACGGTGTGGCTGCGCCCGTGCCGGGGGAGGAAGGCCACCTGGCGCCCGCCCAGCTCACCCACGTACAGGGAATCGCTCGGGGGTCCGTACGGGGTCTCCACCTCGATCTCGGAGACGTCCTCCAGGAAGGAGTAGAAGCCCGAACCGCCGATGACACCGATCTCTGCGTTCACCATGCGGTCCACCCTAAGGCCCTGCCGCGGGCATGCCGAAGGCCCCGCTGCCGCTGGGGCGGGCGGGGCCTCGGTGAGAAGCGATCAGGCGGCCGACGTGGAACTGCTGCTGCTCGACGAGCTCGACGACGTCGAGGAGGACGAGGCGGCAGGAGCGGCGGCAGCGGTCGACGTCGAGGACGACGAGGAGCCGGACGACGGCTTCGAGGCAGGGGTGCTGCTCGACGACGCGCCACGGCTGTCGTTCCGGTAGAAACCGGAGCCCTTGAAGACGATGCCGACCGCGGAGAACACCTTCTTCAGGCGTCCGTCACAGCTCGGGCACACGGTCAGTGCGTCATCGGTGAACTTCTGCACGGCCTCAAGGCCCTCACCGCACTCGGTGCACTGGTACTGGTAGGTCGGCACGAATTTCCTCCTGGCACTCTGACTCAATGAGTGCTAACGACGCTCCATGGTGACGTATTCCGGCGGATCAGTCCACCGTCACCGGCACGCGGTGACCCATCCCACGCTCGTTCACCCGGTTACGGGAGGTCGGCGAGGCGGTGCTGCGGGCGGTCACCTGCGTCTTCGCGGCGGCCTGGGAAACGATCTGGGACGCGACCTGGGACGCGGCCTCGGGCACGGTCCCGGTCTCGGGCGCCGTCTCCTGCGCGGACGCGTTCACGATCCGGCTCGGAGCCTTCGGGGTCAGCTTCGCCCGCAGCGACAGCAGCGCGGCCAGCGCGAGCGCGGTGGCGCCCATGGGCACCAGGAACCCGAACGAGGACCCGTGCGTGTCGGTGAGGCGGCCGGCGAGGATGACGGCGATGGCCTGGCCGAAGGCGATCGAGCCGGTCAGCCAGGTGAAGGCCTCGGTCCGGGCGCCCGCCGGGACCAGCTGCTCGACCATCGTGTAGCCGGTGATCAGCGCCGGGGCGATGAACAGGCCGACGACCAGGCCGAGCGCGCCCAGCAGGATCATCGAGTTCGCCGCCCACAGGACGGAGGCGGCGGCGGTGAGGCCGATGTAGCCCAGGATCAGCCGACGACGCGGGCCGATCTTCCAGGCGATGGCGCCCATGGCGATACCGGCGGTCATGTTGCCGGCGGCGAAGACGCCGTAGAGCAGGCCGTTGGCGCCGGGGTTGCCGATCTCGTTGGAGAAGGCGGCGAGCGAGACCTGCATGCCGCCGAAGACGGCGCCGATCCCGAGGAAGGCGAAGACCAGGACGCGCAGGCCCGGGAAGGACAGCGCGAAGGCGCGCTTCTCACCGGTGACCGACGGGGCGTGCGCCTTGGGCTGGCTGGCCCGCTGGGCCGCGAAGAGCAGACCGCCGAGCAGGCTCAGCGTGGCCTCGGTGACCAGGCCGGCCGCCGGGTGGATACCGGTGCACAGCGCGGTCGCCAGGACCGGGCCGACGACGAAGGTGAACTCGTCGGTGACGGACTCGAAGGCGGCGGCCGTCGACAGCAGGGGCGAGCCCTCCAGCTTGGCGGCCCAGCGCGCCCGGACCATGGGTCCGACCTGCGGCACCGAGGCACCAGTGGGTACGGCGGCCAGCGCCAGCGCCCAGACCGGCGCGTCCAGCAGCGCGAGCGCGGCCAGGCCGGTGACGGCGGCGGAGTGCGCGAGGACCACGGGCAGCAGGACGGCGGTCTGGCCGAGGCGGTCGGTGAAGATGCCCATCAGCGGGGCGGACAGTGCCATGGAGATACCGGTGACGGCGGCGACGATGCCGGCGCTGCCGTAGGAACCGGTGGTGTGCTGGACCAGCAGCAGGATGCTGATGGTCAGCATGCCGAAGGGGAGTCGCGCTGCGAAGCCGGGGAGTACGAAGCCGAGGGCACCGGGAGTGCGCATGAGCTGCCCGTAGCCGGGGCGGGCGGACGTGTCGGTCGTGACCGCGGATGTCACGGCCTTGCCTTTCCGCTGCCTGGTAGAGCTTCCCCGTCTGCGGACGGTGCTTCGCCTTGTGAGCGGCCGCACCCGTACATGTGGGAGCCCCGAGAGCTGTCCTCTTGCGCAGAACCGAGTGATACCTGGGCGCCCACTGCGGGTGGTGCCACGGCCGCTTTGCGGTCGCGCCAGCTCTGCGTCAGGCAGAGTTGGTTCGATCTGGTGTGCCTTCATCGTACAGGGAAAGCCACTACCACGCCCTGTGAATTCGGTGACAGGGGGTGTCTTCACCTGGGATTAACGGCCGCTTCGCATGTGAAGAGCCAGGAAAAGCAGGCAAAAGCGGGCATATCTCGGCGAATTCGGCTGAATTAGAACGACGCTCTAATGCGAAACGGGTCCGCCCGTGCCCAGCCATCCCGCGAGCTTGCCGCCCCGGGCGACCGCCCGCAGCCGCGCCTCCGCCGCGTCCCGGACCGGATCCGTGGCCACCACCAGCAGCTCGTCCCCGCGCCGCAGCACGGTCGACGGCGCCGGTACAAAACTCTTCGCGTCCCGGACCACCAGAGTGACCGAGGCGCCCGGCGGCAGTCGCAGCTCGCTCACCTCCACGCCGTGCATCCGCGAGGCCGGCGGGATGGAGAAGGAGAGCAGGTGTCCGCGCAGCTTCTCCAGCGGCGCCGACTCGATCCCGAGGTCGGAGGCGCCCTCGTCCCCGTCCCCGAGGTTGAGCTTGCGCGCCAGCCAGGGCAGGGTCGGGCCCTGCACCAGGGTGTAGACGACGACGAGCACGAAGACGATGTTGAAGACGCGGTCGCTGCCCTCGATCCCGGACACCATCGGGATCGTCGCCAGGATGATGGGCACGGCGCCGCGCAGGCCCGCCCACGACATCAGTGCCTGCTCCTGCCAGGAGATCCGGAAGGGCAGCAGACTGATGAAGACCTCCAGCGGCCGCGCCACCATCGTGAGCACCAGCCCGATGACCACCGCGGGCCAGAAGTCGCGGACCAGTTCGTGCGGGGTGACCAGCAGGCCCAGCAGTACGAACATGCCGATCTGGGCGATCCAGCCGAGCCCGTCGGCGAATCCCCGGGTGGCCGGCCAGTGCGGGAGCTTCGCGTTCCCGAGCACCATCGCCGCCAGGTACACCGCGAGGAAGCCGGAGCCGTGCGCGATGGCGCCGGCCGCGTACGCCACGATGGCGATGGCCATCACGGCGATCGGGTAGAGGCCGGAGGCGGGCAGGGCGACGTGTCGCAGGCCGTACGCGCCCAGGAAGCCCACGGTCAGGCCGATCGCGATGCCGATCGCCAGCTCCAGGGCGATCTTGCCGATCAGGACGTACCACTCGTCCACCGGGCCGACGGTCGAGAAGGCGACGACCAGGATGACGACGGGTGCGTCGTTGAAGCCGGACTCGGCCTCCAGGACACCCGTGATCCGGGACGGCAGCGGGACCTTCCGCAGCACCGAGAAGACGGCCGCCGCGTCGGTCGAGGAGACGACCGCGCCGATCAGCAGGGCCTGGCGCCATTCCAGGCCGACCAGGTAATGCGCTCCCGTCGCCGTCACGCCGACGCTGATCGCCACGCCCACCAGGGAAAGCACGACCGCCGCCGGCAGGGCCGGCTTGATCTCTTTCCACTTCGTGCCCAGACCGCCCTCGGCCAGGATCACGACCAGCGCGGCATAGCCGATGACCTGGGTCAGCTCGGCGTTGTCGAATACGACGTTGCCGATGCCGTCCTGGCCTATGGCGATGCCTATGCCGAGGTAGATGAGCAGGCTGGGGAGGCCGCTTCGCGAAGAGATGCGTACCGCCGCGACCGCGACGAGCAGCACGAGCGAGCAGACCAGCAACAGCTCATTCAGCGTGTGGACAGTCAGCGGGCGGCCCTCCTCAATGCGCCCGGTGGATCGATCCTCCCGGCGACAAGTTCGGCAAGTAGTTCGTTACCTTACCTAATCTTTGACGCGCCCTTTACGCGATAACCACATTGTGAAACGCCGGTTCGCCCCTGTCCTCGTCAGCTCCACCCCTGGCGGATCAACGAACTCGGTCCTGCGCCTATGGTTGCTCCCAGCACTCCCAGGACCACCCTGCCCCTCTAAGGACAGCGATGCCCGCCAACGAAACCGCTCCTCCCGTCAAGAAGAAGGGACGACGCGCCCGTCTGATCGTGCTCGTTCTGGTCCTGGCGCTCTTCGCGGGCCTCGGCTACGGGGCGTACTGGAGCGTGGACAGTGTGCGCGCCTCCTTCCCCCAGACGACCGGCTCCCTCAAGGTGCCGGGCCTGACCGGGACCGTCGACGTCAAGCGAGACGCCCACGGCATTCCCCAGCTCTACGCGGACAACGACGACGACCTCTTCCGCGCGCAGGGCTTCGTGCACGCGCAGGACCGGTTCTGGGAGATGGACGTACGACGTCACATGACGTCCGGGCGGCTCTCCGAGATGTTCGGTTCCGGCCAGGTCGAGACCGACGCCTTCCTGCGCACGCTGGGCTGGCGCCAGGTCGCCCAGGCCGAGTACGACACCAAGCTCTCGCCCGAGACAAAGAAGTATCTCCAGGCCTACGCCGACGGGGTCAACGCGTACCTGAAGGGGAAGTCCGGCAAGGACCTCTCCGTCGAGCACGCCGCCCTGGGGCTCAGCGGCGACTACCGGCCCGAGCAGTGGTCGCCGGTGGACTCGGTGGCCTGGCTCAAGGCGATGGCGTGGGACCTGCGCGGCAACATGCAGGACGAGATCGACCGCGCGCTGATGGCGACCAAGCTCCCGCAGGCGCAGATCGACGAGCTCTACCCGCCGTACCCCTACGACCGGAACAAGCCGGTCGTGGAGGGCGGCAAGGTCGACGGCGGGAAGTACACCCCGCAGGGCGGCGCCGCGGGCACCGGCCCGGGCACCGGCACCGGCAGCGGCAATGCCGTCGGGACCCAGACCGTGACCCCCACGGGTGCCGGCGCGGGCAACGCCGGCGGCCTCGCCGACAACGCCACCGCCCAGGGCGCGGCCGTGGGCCTGCGCACCCAGCTGAGCGCCCTCGCCGACACCCTGGACGAGATCCCCGCGATCCTCGGCCCCAACGGCAGCGGCATCGGCTCGAACTCGTGGGTCATCTCCGGCAAGTACACGACCACCGGCAAGCCGCTGCTCGCGAACGATCCGCACCTGTCCCCGCAGCTGCCCTCGGTCTGGTACCAGATGGGCCTGCACTGCCGCGCGGTCTCGGCCCAGTGCCAGTACGACGTGGCCGGCTACACCTTCTCCGGCATGCCCGGCGTGGTCATCGGCCACAACGCCGACATCGCCTGGGGCATGACCAACCTCGGCGCCGACGTCACCGACCTCTACCTCGAGCAGGTCAAGCCCGAGGGCTACGTCTACGACAACAAGGTGCTCCCCTTCGCCACCCGGGAAGAGGTCATCAAGGTCGCCGGCGGCGCCAGTAAGAAGATCACCGTCCGCACCACCAACAACGGCCCGCTCGTCTCCGACCGCAGCGAGGAGCTCGCCACGGTCGGCACCCGCGCCCCCGTCGCCAGCTCCGCCCCCGACCGCGGCGACGGCTACGCCGTCGCCCTGCGCTGGACGGCGCTGGACCCGGGCAAGGCGATGGACGCGGTCTTCAAGCTCAACCGGGCCAAGGACTTCGCGGGCTTCCGGGCGGCGGCCGCCGACTTCGAGGTGCCTTCGCAGAACCTGATCTACGCCGACAACAAGGGCGCCACGGGCAACATCGGCTACCAGGCCCCCGGCCGCATCCCCGTACGCGGCCAGGGCGACGGCCGGATGCCCGCCCCGGGCTGGGACTCCAAGTACGCCTGGAAGGGCGGCAAGGACGGCAACGCCGGCTACATTCCGCAGAACGAGCTGCCCTGGGACTACAACCCGTCCCGCGGCTACATCGTCACCGCCAACCAGGCTGTCGTGGAGACCGGGACCGGCGCGGGCAAGTACCCGTACCTGCTGACCACCGACTGGGGCTACGGCGCCCGCAGCCAGCGGATCAACGACCTCATCGAGGCGAAGATCAAGGACGGCGGCCGGATCTCGACCGACGACATGCGCACGATGCAGATGGACAACAGCAGCGAGATCGCCGCGCTGCTGACCCCGATGCTGTCGAAGATCGAGATCTCGGACCCGGGCGTGCGCGCCGCGCAGAAGCTGCTGGACGGCTGGAACTACACGCAGGAGCCCGACTCGGCCGCCGCGGCCTACTTCAACGCGGTCTGGCGCAACATCCTCGAGCTGTCCTTCGGCGACAAGATGCCCAAGGAGCTGCGGATCGAGGGCAGCTGCATGAACGTCCGCGGCAACGGCACCGGCCCGGCCGACGACCTCGCCAAGACGGTCCGCGAGTGCGGCACCCGCGACGCGGACTCGGCGCAGCCCGACGGCGGCGACCGCTGGTTCGAGGTGGTCCGCCGCCTGGTCAAGGACGAGAAGTCGCAGTGGTGGAGCGCCCCCGCCAAGGGCCTGAACAACCCGGCCACCACCACTCGCGACGAGCTGTTCGCGCGGGCCATGGCCGACGCCCGCTGGGAGCTCACCGCCAAGCTCGGCAAGGACCAGTCCACCTGGAGCTGGGGCCGCCTGCACCAGCTGACGCTGAAGAACCAGACGATCGGCACCGAGGGCCCGGGCTTCATGCAGTGGCTCCTCAACCGCGGCCCGTGGGACCTGGGCGGCGGCGAGGCCACGGTCAACGCGACCGGCTGGAACGCCTCCAGCGGGTACGGGGTCACCTGGGTGCCCTCGATGCGGATGGTCGTGAACCTCAACGAGCTCGACAAGTCGCGCTGGATCAACCTGACGGGCGCCTCCGGGCACGCGTACAACGCGCACTACACGGACCAGACGACGATGTGGGCCAAGGGCGAGCTGCTGGAGTGGCCCTTCGGCAAGGACGCCGTCGAGAAGGCCACGGTCGACACCCTGACCCTCAAGCCCGAGGGCTCCTAGGGGCTCGCGGGGACCAGGTCGTCATGAGCTGAAGCGGCGGACCCCGGACGGGGTCGCCACCGCCTGAACGGGGTGGTCGTGCGGTTCCTCCGGGACCCGCGCGACCACCTCGTCGTCGTAGAGGAGCACGACGAGCGCGGGATCGGCCCCGGCGCGCTCCAGCCGCTCCAGCACCCGGTCGTACGAACCCCCGCCGCGGCCCAGCCGCATACCGCGGCCGTCCACCGCGAGCCCGGGCAGCAGCACGGCGTCGGCCCCGGTGACCGCCTGCGGTCCGAGGGCGGGGCCGGTCGGCTCCAGCAGCCGCATCTTCCCCGGGTGGGCGGCCTCGGCGAGGCTGTCCGGGCCCTCGTACGCCGCCCAGTCGAGGTCGTTGTCGGGCAGCAGCAGGGGGAGCAGCACGCGCTTGCCGGCCGCGCGCAGGGCGTCGAGGAGCTCCCGGGTGCCGGGCTCGGTGCCGATCGAGACGTACGCCGCCACCGTGCGGGCATCGGCCAGTTCGGGCAGTTCCAAAGCCCTGACGGCGAGTGCGGTGGCCGCCGTACGGCAGTTTTCGGGGGACAGGGCGCGGCGCGCTGCGAGCCGTTCTCGGCGCAGCACGGCCTTGGTGGAGACGGTGTGCGGGTTCTCGGCCACGAGGAAATCAAATATCCTTCCGAATCGGTCCATACCAGCATCTACCTGCTGCGATCTCGTCAGGCGTTCGACAGAAGCCACTATCGTTCGGGGCATGACTATGTTGCACCCCGTGATCAAGAAGGCCGTGATTCCGGCCGCTGGCCTCGGTACTCGCTTCCTTCCGGCGACCAAGGCGACCCCGAAGGAAATGCTCCCGGTGGTGGACAAGCCGGCCATCCAGTACGTGGTCGAGGAGGCCGTGGGAGCCGGGCTCGACGATGTGCTCATGATCACTGGGCGTAACAAGCGTGCCCTGGAAGACCACTTCGACCGGAACTACGAGCTGGAGTCGGCCCTCATCGCCAAGGGCGACGACGACCGCCTGAAGAAGGTCCAGGAATCCAGCGACCTGGCCACCATGCACTACGTCCGCCAGGGCGACCCGCGGGGCCTGGGCCACGCGGTGCTGTGCGCCGAGCCGCACGTCGGCCGCGAGCCCTTCGCTGTCCTGCTCGGTGACGACCTGATCGACCCGCGCGACCCGCTGCTGCGCCAGATGGCCGACATTTACGCCCGCACCGGCGGCACCGTCATCGCGCTCATGGAGGTCGACCCGGCCAGCGTCCACCTCTACGGCTGCGCCGCCGTCGAGGCCACGGACGAGGAGAACGTGGTCCGCATCACCGGCCTCGTCGAGAAGCCGGACGCCGAGGACGCCCCCAGCAATTACGCGGTTATCGGCCGCTACGTCCTCAACCCCGCGATCTTCGACATACTGCGGGAGACCGAGCCGGGCCGCGGTGGGGAGATCCAGCTCACCGACGCCCTGCAGAAGCTGGCCGCCGACGAGAGCGTCGGCGGTCCGGTGCACGGCGTGATCTTCCGGGGCCGTCGCTACGACACCGGGGACCGCGGCGACTACCTGCGGGCCATCGTCCGCCTCGCGTGCGAGCGTGAGGACCTGGGCCCCGAGTTCCGCACCTGGCTTCACCGTTACGTCACGGAGGAGATGTAGCACCTTGAGCAGTTCGGCACCGCAGGATTCACAACTGGCGGGCGGCCACCGTCTGTGGTCCGTGGACGAGCACCTCGCGGACGTCCTCTCGGCCGTCCGGCCGTTGGAGCCCATCGAGCTCCAACTGCTGGACGCCCAGGGCTGTGTCCTGGTCGAGGACGTGACCGTGCCCGTCGCCCTCCCGCCCTTCGACAACAGCTCGATGGACGGCTACGCCGTCCGGACGGCCGACGTCCAGGGTGCGAGTGAGGAGTTCCCCGCGGTGCTGACGGTGATCGGGGACGTCGCGGCGGGCAGCGGTGAGCTGCCCACCGTGGGCCCCGGTGAGGCTGCCCGGATCATGACCGGCGCCCCGCTGCCGCCCGGTGCGGAAGCCGTCGTACCGGTCGAGTGGACCGACGGCGGCACGGGCGGCGGCGCGGCCGCCGGAATGACCCCGGCCAGCGCCGCCCCCGAGCACGCGGGCGGCGAGGTACGGGTGCACCGCGCCGCCGCGGCGCGCGAGTACGTCCGCGCGCGCGGCAGCGACGTACAGGCCGGCGACCTGGCGCTCGCGGCCGGCACGGTCCTCGGGCCGCCGCAGATCGCCCTGCTGGCCGCCATCGGACGCGGCACCGTACGGGTGCGGCCGCGCCCCCGCGTGGTGGTGCTGTCCACCGGCAGCGAGCTGGTCCAGCCCGGCGAGGCACTCACCGCGGGCACCATCTACGACTCCAACAGCTTCGCGCTGGCCGCGGCCGCGCGGGACGCCGGAGCCATCGCCTACCGGGTCGGCGCCGTCGCGGACGATGCCGACACCCTGCGCTCCACCATCGAGGACCAGCTGATCCGGGCCGACCTGCTGGTCACCACGGGCGGGGTCAGCGTCGGCGCGTACGACGTGGTCAAGGAGGCGCTGTCCTCGGTGGGGCAGTCCGACGAGGGTGAGGACGTCGACGGCAGCCGGATGGACTTCCGCAAGCTCGCCATGCAGCCCGGCAAGCCGCAGGGCTTCGGCTCGATCGGCCCGGACCACACGCCGCTGCTGGCGCTGCCCGGCAACCCGGTCTCCTCCTACGTCTCCTTCGAGCTGTTCGTGCGCCCCGCGATCCGCGCCCTCATGGGGCTGCCGGAGTCGCAGGTGCGGCGGCCGAGCGTGCGGGCGGTACTGACGGCCGACAAGGCGCTCGGCTCCCCGGCTGGCCGCCGCCAGTTCCTGCGCGGCAAGTACGACGCGCAGAGCGGCACGGTCAGCCCGGTCGGCGGATCGGGCTCCCACCTGATCGCCGCGCTGGCGCACGCCGACTCCCTGATGGTCGTACCGGAGGACGTCACCTCGGTGGAGCCCGGGAGCGAGCTGGAAGTGATCCTGCTCGGCTGAAGTGCGGCCGGTGCGGGTAGCGTGTGTCGCACCACACAGGCTCCTCGGGGGCCCAGAGCGGAGCGGCGCAGCAATGAGTACCGAGAGCAGGCTCACCCACATCGACGAGGCCGGTGCGGCCCGGATGGTCGACGTGTCCGGGAAGGACGTCACCACCCGGACGGCGCGGGCCAGCGGACGCGTACTCGTCGCTCCGCGGGTGATCGAGCTGCTGCGCGGCGAGGGCGTGCCCAAGGGCGACGCCCTCGCCACCGCACGGATCGCCGGGATCATGGGGGCGAAGAAGACCCCCGACCTGATCCCGCTGTGTCACCCGCTGGCCGTCTCGGGCGTGAAGGTCGACCTGCGGGTCGCCGACGACGCGGTCGAAATCCTCGCCACCGTGAAGACCACCGACCGTACGGGCGTCGAGATGGAGGCGCTGACCGCCGTCGCCGTCGCCGGCCTCACCGTGATCGACATGGTGAAGGCGGTCGACAAGGGCGCGGTCATCACGGACGTCCGGGTGGAGGAGAAGACGGGCGGCAAGTCCGGCGACTGGGCGCGCTCGTGAACGCCCCGCGCGGCGGCGAGGTGCACAGCCACAGCCACACCTCGACCCCCAGCCACGGCCCCGGGGCTTCGGGCGAGGCCGCGGCGCCCGTGCGGCCGCCGGTCCGGGCCCTGGTCGTGACGGCCTCGAACCGGGCCTCGCAGGGCGTGTACGCCGACAAGGGCGGGCCGCTGCTCGCCGAGGCGCTGGAGCGGCTCGGCTTCACGGTGGACGGCCCGCGGGTCGTCCCGGACGGCGACCCGGTGGAGCAGGCGCTGCGCGAGGGCGTGGCCGCCGGGTACGACGTCATCCTGACCACGGGCGGTACCGGAATCTCGCCGACCGACCGCACCCCGGACGCCACCGCGCGCGTGCTGGACTACGAGATCCCGGGCATCCCGCAGGCCATCCGCGCCGAGGGCCTGGCGAAGGTGGCGACCGCGGCCCTGTCCCGGGGCCTCGCCGGCGTGGCCGGGCACACCCTGATCGTGAACCTCCCCGGCTCGACGGGCGGGGTGCGCGACGGGCTCGCCGTCCTGTCCCGCGTCCTGCCGCACGCGGTCGACCAGATACGGGGCGGCGACCACGCCAGACCGGCGGCACCCTCCGGGAGCACGAACTGAACGGCCCGACCTGGCCGGTGGTCCTGTCGGACGGCGATGTCACGCTCCGGCCGATAAAGCTGCGGGACCAGAAGGCCTGGCGCGAGGTCAACCGGCGCAACCGCGACTGGCTCCGGCCGTGGGAGGCCACGATTCCGCCGCCCGCGCCGTGGGGGCCGGTGATCCAGCGGCCCACGTACCGCCAGATGGTCCGCCATCTGCGGGCGGAGGCGAACGCGGGCCGGATGCTGCCCTTCGTCATCGAGTACCAGGGCCGGCTCGTGGGCCAGCTGACGGTCGCCGGGATCACCTGGGGCTCGATGTGCGCGGGCCACATCGGCTACTGGGTGGACCGCGAGGTGGCGGGCCGCGGCGTGATGCCGACGGCGGTCGCGCTGGCGGTGGACCACTGCTTCGGGAAGGTCGGCCTGCACCGGATCGAGGTGTGCATCCGCCCCGAGAACACGCCGAGCCGGCGCGTCGTGGAGAAGCTGGGCCTGCGCGAGGAGGGACTGCGCCCGCGGTACCTCCACATCGACGGGGCCTGGCGCGACCACCTCGTCTACGCGGTCACGGTGGAAGAGGTCCCCGACGGGCTGCTGCGCCGCTGGCACCGGGCGCGGCACTCGCCGACCCCGCCGAAATAGCGGGGTACGGCCGAACGCGCTAAGCGAATATCTGTTCGAATTAATGGCCTCGAGTAACCGATTCGCCCATAACTTGATCCGAAGAATCACAAAAAAAGTCCGTGATATCAGCGAGATCGCGCGACACACCGGCTCAATTGGCCGATCCCCTCGGCCGCGCCCCTCTACGGTATGAAGTGTGAGCAGCAGCGGCCTCATCTACGCAGTCATTGTCGGGGCCTGGGCCGCCTACTTGGTGCCCATGTGGCTCCGGAGGCAGGACGAGCTGAACGAAGCCCGTCCGACGGAACGCTTCTCCACTGCCATTCGGCTGCTTTCCGGCCGGGCGGGAATGGAGCGCCGTTACGCCAAGGGGCTGCGTGAGCGCGGAGACGAGCAGGCGGAGCCCCACGCGGACCCGGACGCCGCGACGGAAAAGGTTGATTCCGTCGACGCCGACGCCCGGGCCTTTGTCGTGCCCCCGACCAGGGCGGAGCCGAGACCGGCCGCCCACGAACGGGAGCAGCGCGCGGAGCGGGCCCGGCGCGAACAGCGCCTCCAGGCCCTCGCACGCCGCCGGCGCACGACCGCGCTCCTCTTCCTGGTCTTCACCCTCGGCGCCGTCGTCGCCGCGGTGGGCGGCCTGCGCTACCTGTGGGCGCCCGCTGTGCCCGCCCTCCTGCTGAGCACGTACATCGTCCACCTGCGGGTGCAGGAGCGGCGGCGCTACGAGTTCACGATGGACCGGCGGCGCGCCGAGGCCGCCGCGCGGCAGCTGCGCGAGAACCGCCCGAGCCGCCGTGAGCCCGAGGCGGCCTCCGGCAGCGAACCGGACCCTGCGCCACCGGTCTCCCCGCAGGAGGCCGGACGGCGCGCCCTGGTCGAGCAGACCGACCACGCCGAGTGGGTGGACCAGCAGCGCGAGCGCGAGCGCGGCCCCGCCCGCGGTGACAGCTGGGAGCCGGTCCCGGTCCCGCTGCCCACGTACGTGACGGCCCCGGTGGCCCCCCGCGCCACGGGCCCCGCGGCCCCGGACGCCTGGAGCGCGACCCGCTCCAGCACGGCCGAGCCGACGGAACCCCGCCTGCGCGCCCAGCCCGGCCCGGCCAAGCCGGACCCGAAGCCGCAGACCACCCCGCGCCCCCGCGGTCAGGGCCGGGGACGCACCCCACTGTTCGACCAGTACGAGGGCGAGGACCGCCCGCGCGCCGCGAACGAGTGATCGATGACCTGCGCGGACGCTCCGGGATATCGGTTTTGGAGCACCCGCGCGGGGATGCTAATGTTTCACACGTCGCAAGGGCCTGTGGCGCAGTCTGGTAGCGCACCTCGTTCGCATCGAGGGGGTCTGGGGTTCAAATCCCCACAGGTCCACAAACGGCTGTTCTTGAGTAGCTCTCAAGAAACGTCACGAGATCCCGTTCAGCCGAGAGGCTGGGCGGGATCTCGGCGTTTGTGGGGTGTGTTCGAGGTGATGTCCGAACTCGGGCGGGGCCTCGGGCGGTCGCCTGGCGGGGGATCAGCCTGGATTTCGGGGTGGTTCGGGTGCGTGGAGGGTGCCGGGGCTGCTGCTGGGCGTGCGTGAGCCCGGTGTGTGGTGCTGGGATGTCAGGCACTCGTGCCGTCCGTAGCCACCGGCCGGGTGGAGGAATCCCGTTCGCGGTGATGGAGGCTGGAGCGGTTCCCGCGAACTCCGTGATCGCATCGGCAATGCCACTGATGCCTGTGGTGCCGGTGGTCTGGGTCCAGCTGAGGAGCATCTGCAGGTTGGCGCTGCAGATCACCAAGGCGAGAAGGATGGTCCGGCCGTGGGCGAGCCGCTTGCTCGGGTCAGCGATGTTGATGCCGTGGCTCTTGAGCCTCCCGTTCACGCCTTCGATGTTCGCCCGCTCGGGTCGGTAGGCGTCCTGCCAGGTGGGGTGGAGGTAGTGCCGATCCTGGCGGAACTTGTCGAGCTTGCCGAGGTCACCCGGGCGGACGGTGATCGTGGGCTTCTGGCAGATCCTCAGCAGTTCCTTCTTGGGCAGAGCCCGAAGGCGCTCAGCAGGGGGGATCGGCACCGTCGGCTTGGCCGCGGTGTGTGCGGCGGTGGCCCGCCGGTTGGTGAGGTCGACGGCGGCCGGCCGTTGGTGCGGGGATCTGGTGGACCTGGTTGAAGCGGGGGCAGGCCACGGCGGGCGAAGGCCCGCTGGCAGGGCACTGGAGCCGGATCGCGCCGCGCTCGTCCGCGGACTCCTTGAGCCGGAGGAAGTAGGGCTCACGTGCGGTGATCTGCTCGCTGAGCTGGACGTTGTCGTCGATGCCGCGTACGGCATCGTCGTCGAGGCCGTTGGTGGCCTGGGCCAGGGTGGTGGGCATGGCGGGGCAGGCGAGGGAGCCGTCGACGAGCAGGGCACCTTGGTGGGTGCCCTGAATGCCTCGATGCTCCTGCTTGTAGTCAAGGACGAGCTGGTAGCCCAGGCGGCGGGCGGGCTGGGCGAAGTGTTCGGAGATCTGGTCGGTGTAGGCGCGGTCGGAGGCCGGGATCCCGGCCGGGAACCCGAAAGGGACCAGCTTTGTCAGGGCGTGGATCGCGTTCGGTCCGATCCGCTTGCCGGGGGTGTCCAGGACCAGGCCGAGCACGAGCTGCGGGTGCCCGCTCACGCGTTTCCCGGCCTGGGGGTGGCCGGTTGGGTGCCGGCGGCTCGCGGCAACGAGGAGGGTGGCCGAGTGCCCGAAGATCCCTTCGTCGGAGCCCCCGCAGAAGTGCCAGCCGGCCGTGATCTCGACGGAGGCGAGATTGCGTCGTCTGCTGGGCGGGCGGTGCCAGGCGGGGACCGGGGTGGTATCGACGCCGACGTCGCCCCGCCAGCCCTTGAACATGCCACGGCGATGGGCGAGACGGACCGTGGTCAGGACCAGGCGATCGCTGATCTCCTGCAACAGGGCCCTTCGGCGCACGCGCTCGTCATCAACGCCCTCCCAAGCCGCAACAGCAAGCGCTGCCGCATCTGCGGGCAGCCGACGGCGCCGGTCACAGCGGAACGGGTCCAGGGCAGTGGTCAACCGGTCGAAGGACCGGTAGACGCACCGGGTGAACGCGTGCCGACCGTGATCGTCAAGCGGGCCGGGATCCGGAACCCCCAGCCAGCCCCGGGCAGGGGCCCGCAATTCGTCCAGGAGAACGCGGCAGACGTCCGCGAGGCTCGCGCTGCGGTGGTAGTGCAAAGACAGCAGCAGTCCCACGAGCACTGTTCGCACCGGCAGCCCGTCCGGACCGGGGCGGCCCGCCAGCTCGGTATCGATCAACTCCAGCACCCTGGAGCCGTGCAGGAGAGCATCGAGCTGGCCGACCTTCGAGTCCGGGATCTCGAACGGCGCGTCCGTGACCGGCCGCGGCCGGCACTTCCTGATCTCCTCCGGACTCCGCCAGGCTCGGGGCTTGCTCACCTTTCGGGTCCGCGCAGGAGCCGTACGGCGGTCGTGACGTCGACGGGAGGGACCAGATGCTGCCAGCGGGCCAGGGATGCGGCCGAGGCGAGCCCGGCCGCCTGGGCGATCAGATGGTGATCGATGTGCGAGCGCATCAGCTCGACGATCCACGTGGCCCGCGCCCGGCCCACCGACACCGCCGGCAGGCCCTTGGGCGGCCGGTGGATCAGGGACCAGGAGCCGATCAGGTTCTTGGAGTACTCGACGGTCCGCCGGGGCCGGAACAAGTACCCGCCCCCAGCCAGGTCGGCGAGCTCGCCCAGCACCGAGTCCCAGGCGGCCCGGGCCACGAGCGGGACCAGGCGGTCGACCCTTTGGTGCAGCAGGGGCCCTTCCCTGCTGGGACGCCGCAGATCCAGCCCCCGGCTGGCCGCCACCTCCCGCGGCGTCAGTCCCAGACCGGCACCCAGACCCAGCAGCGCCAGCGCATCGGTCCTCTGCTGCCGGGGCAGATGAGCGGCCCAGTGCCGCAGCCCCGCCAACTCCGCCGCGCTGTAGGGCTGGTGCGGACTTGTCTCGGCGTGCATCCGCGCCGGGGCCGCCTCACCGCGTTCGCTCCAGGCCAGCGCGTCCCGTACTCGCAGCAGCCACGTCCGGTACGTCCGCACCGACGACGCTTCGATGTCCCCGGCGCGCGAGAGAACAAACGCGTCGATCACCTCGTTGCGCAACCACGCGTCCGCAGAACGCTCGAGCCCCGCCGCCTCGGCCCACAACGCCAGCCGGCCGGTGACGTGCAGCAACCTCTCCACGTCGTAGGGAACCGCCATCACGCTCGCGACGACCACCGACCTGACCAGCGGCGCGACCTCCTCCCAGAGCGGCGGCGCGGCCCGCGGCCGATACCGGGCGATCTTCGCGGACGTGACGGGATCAAGGACCACAGTCCATGCATACCGGCTGGACAAGCAGCCATTCCACAACTGATCAACTTCAACAGACAAGGTGGTGCGCGCATGGTCGGCGGACGCGCCCGCGCACGCTCCCCCCGGCAACTCACCCAGGATCCGAAAGCCTGGCCCGAGCAGGCCAGCGCCGACCCGGCCGCCGACGCGGTCCGCCAGATCGCCCGAACCCTCGCCCAGGCCCTCGACGGCCACGGGCTGAGTCTGCGGGCAGCCGCAGCCGGCTCCGGCGTCAACCGCCAGGCCATCGCCGACTTGCTGGCCGGACGGTCCTGGCCCGACGTGGCAACCGTCGCCCGCCTGACCCACTTCACCGGCACCACACTGTGGCCGGACAGCATCAATATCGAACGGAAGAGAACGCATTGAGCCTCGATCCGCGCCCGGAATCACCAAACAGCGAACGGGCATAACGAACTTCGTGGCTCCGGACGCCGAGCGGAGAATGCCTCTACTACGCTCGGACGTGCGGAAGCCACCCTCAGCTGGGCGGTCACGCAACCCGGCACCGCCGAGCTGAACCCTCGGCGGTGCCACCCCTGGAATGCCGCACGCTCGCGGCCGTGCTCACGCCATGGCGACCCCGTCCCCCACGTTGCTGCCAGTGGTCGGGGCGATCGCAAACCAGGCCGTAGGGTCCTCAACGACCCGGCCCTCCCGGACCAACGCCTTCAACCGCGACCGGGTCGTCTCCGTCCTCCGCCCGTTCGAGGTATCCGAGACGTCCTCGCCGATCGCCGCGGCAATGTCCTGCGCCTTCATCGCCCGCCCGGCCCCCGCCAGCAGCACCAGCATCCGCTCGCGGGCCACCGCCAACGCCAGCGGCCCCGACGAGACCGGCGGGCCACCCGGATCCGCGACGTCGTCGGGCGGGGCTTCGGACGCCGACGCATCCACGGGGTCCTCGCCGCCAGCTGATCCCTGCTCCTGCGGCTGAGGTTCGTCGCTGTCATCGGCAGTGTCGGCATGGCCTGTGAGGGAGCGCAGGGTTTCCCGTGTGATCGTCAGGTGGGCCAGACGTTCCTCCGCAGTCGCGATCTTCTCGCGAAGCGTGGACAACTCCCCACGCACGATGGCTTCTTCCGTGTCAAGACGCTCGAAGAGCGACGTCATCGCGGCCCTGCCTTCACCCAGCCGGCATCGGGGCCTCGCGGCACTGGAAGCCCCAGCCAAACGTAGGGCGAGCCGCAACAAGATCGCAGAGGGTGACCGCAGATGCTCCCAAACGACCACGCTCGCCCGCCTCGCGTCCGCACTCCTTAGCTGACGGACAACTCGCGCCCGCAATGGCCTTGCCACTGCACGGCCTCTGCGTCGTAGGGCCACGAGCGTGACCGAACCCCACTCGAGCGAGGCATTGAAGAGATTCCTGAACACGCTGCGGGCCGGCGAAGTCCGCACCGGCCGCGTCATCAGCGTTGAGGGCCTGGAGGTACTCGTCGAACTGGACGGGTTCCCTGGTCCCGGGAAAGCGGTGGGTCGCATCCCTCGCGATGATCTGAACCGCAGGGCGATCGGGCATCCACCCGAAGCCGTGAGCATCGGGCAGCGGCTCACCTTCGAAGTGACAGCCGTCGACTGGCAGCAGGAGCGCGTCCGGGCCTCCACATCAGGGGCCCCGAACTGAGCTGGCGGCGGATCGACCATCCCGCAGACGCCGTCACGGCTGGCCAGCGGGTCATCGGCGAGATCATCGACGTAGACACCCGGCGTGGGCAGGTCCAGCTGTCGCTGAAAGCTCTCCAAGAGGACCCGCTCGTGCCCTTCGCGGACCAGGCAGGCATTGTCACGACCGGGCAGGTCACCAAGCTGATCCCGTTCGGAGCCTTCGTCCGCATCGCCGACGGCGTCGAGGGCCTCGTGCACAACACCGAGTTCCGTAACGAGCCCGTCGAGCACCCCGGCCAGATCGTGAGCGAAGGCGACGCGATCACCGTGGGGATCACCGAAGTCGACCTCGTGCGCCGCCGAATCACCCTGTCCACCCGTAATCTGCAGCCGGGCGGGAAGCGATCCACCTGAAGATCAGCCGAGGCCGCGGTGGCCCCTCCACACCAGCTCAGCAGCCCCCACGGCCACCCGCTCCCTACGCGGGAGCGGGAGCCAGGCTGAGCGGCTACGAGTTCTGAAGCTTCACGGCAGCCCACCAGGCAACGAGCTTGTCAGCTGTCAGGTCGATTCCCAGGCCCAAGGGATCGAGCCCGAAGTGCTCCTCCGCCTCGATCCAGAGATACTCGCTGACCTCTGCCCGGCTCGCACCGCGGTGCAGCCTGCCGAGCAACGGTCCGATCAGACAGTCGTATTCGTCTTGCACGAGGTCAGCGACTCCGATGGGGTCCCACTCGTTCAGAAGGAATCGCAGATTCTCCGATTGATCCGCGACCTGTCGAGCTTCCATTCCGATCTCCCTCAGCCGCACTGCCAGGTGAACATGGCCCGGTCGAAGCGGCGCTCGGCCAGATCCTGGGGGCGGATCAGCCAGTACAGAGCTCCGCAATCACCCCACATCATGTCCGCGACATCCTCGCTGTCGAACTGGGCCAGCAGCAACCACTGGCCAACCTCCTCCGACAGCCTCGGGTCGTCCCACGACGTATCGCCGTGCAGGACCGCTTCGGCGACCTCTATCTCCACAGGGTTCTGTATCGAGTGCGCGTGGCCACCGATCTGGTGACCCACCTCGCCGTCGAAGTCCCACACCGCGTCGAGGAACTCCTGCTCACACACCGGGTGGTCGTACCGCTGGCCAAGGGGGGCTTGCGGGGCGAAGGCGTCGCGGATCTGCGGATGCCACGGCTCGGCCGCCGTCATCGCCAACTGTGCCGTCAGGGGCACCGCGCGGTACGGCTGCAGCTCTGCCGGCGCCTTCCGCTCGGACCCGCCGGACACGTGGAGTACGCGGGCACCGGGCCAGCTGTCGCGGTCTTCCGCCAGGACCAGGGCCTCGCCGTCGTCCAACTGGCCGTCAAAGTAGAAGAAGAGCAGCGTCCCCTCGGCCGGGAGGTCGATGTCGAGGCCACCGACGGGTAGTGCTGAGCAGTCCACCGAGGCGATGAATGAGAGCGGCCCGTGCCCCTCCCACGTCGGCCAGTCCACATCGTCCGGCAGCCTCGGCAGCCCACCGAGTCGGCCGATCACTCCGTCCGACCCGACGGCCACCTCAAGGCGCACCGCAGGGCGTAGCAGGCCGACCCACTGCTCCGCCGCGTCGGAGGGCAGGTGCTGCAGAGCGAGATCGCGGAGGGCGCCGGAGGATCCATGTGTCATACGCCCGATCATGCACCACACCACCGACAGGCCACCCGGCCCTCCCCGCCAGCGGGAAACGATCAGCCTTCGAATGGGAAACGATCTTCAAGGCGTCGTATTGGCTCAGGTCAGCGGTACTCGTGAACAGCCCACAAACGACAGTTCGCGAGTAGCTCTCGTGAACGTCAAGAGATCCCGTCCGGTCGAAAGACCGGGCGGGATTTCGGCGTTTGCGGGGTCGATTCGTTACCTGCTCGGGGTGGCGGCCGGCGGACTGATCGTCCGTCAGGCAGGTTCTCGCGGTCCTCGGCCGTCGGAGGCGCCGGGGCGCACGGCGGGCGGCGGGCGGCGGGTGGCGGCCGGCCTCAGAAGGGTGCGGGTGAGGGGGTGAAGCGGTCCGAGACGTTTGCGACCAGGTCGATGTCCTCGGGGTGCAGGGTCATGGTGGGGGCGCCGGGGGATAGGTCGAAGCGGGCGAGTTCGGCCCACAGCAGGTTCGGGCTCGTGGACAGTTCGAAGAAGTACCGCCCGTTGGTGAGGTCGCAGACGGTGCGGTACTCGGTGTTGTAGGTCCGGAACTTCCCCTCGCGGTACGGCGCGCCGAAGGGCACCGAGGCGTTGCGGGTGACCGCAAGGATGGCCGCGACCGCCTGGCGGTCGCCCGCCGGTTCGGGCAGCAGGGCGCTGAAGTAGGCGGCGCGCTGGAAGCGGTCGACGGCGTTGACGTTTCCGGGCAGGGGGACTTCGCTGCCGGGCTCGTCGTGGCCGAGCCCCTGGACGATGCGTACCTGTTCCCGCAGCAGGCGCAGCTGTTCGTCGTAGGCGGGCTCGTTCGTCATGATCGTGTAGCTGCGGTCGTGGTGCACCTGCCGTCGGCCCGCGATGTACTCGATGATCGCGGAGTCCCCCGAGGAGTCCTCCAGGGCCACGTGCACCGTGGCCCGGAAGCCGCGCATCTCGACCGGCACGAGCTGGCAGGTGTCGAGCAGGTCCAAGGCCTCCCGCACGGTGGCTGCGCTGTCCAGCAGGTACTGGATCCACAGGGCGACCTGGAGGCCCGGCCTGGCGGGGTCGCGGGGGCCGAGGTCGGTGCTGTCCAGGTACAGCATGTGCGCGGCGAGGCCTGCTTCGTTGAGGCCGTCGGCCGTTCCGGCGCCGTAGACGGTCGTCACGAGGCTGGCGAACCTGCTCGTCCACCGCAGGGGGTTCTCGCCCACGACGGTCTCGCCCGCGAGCGAGCCGCCGTCGCGTTCCAGCCCGCGGGGAAAGACGGTCAGGACGGGCTCCGTCGACTCCGGCCAGTCCATCGTCCGGCCGGCGAGAACGGCGTGGTCGCTGGTGTTCCACAGGATGCGCGTGCACATGGGTGAGTCCCTCTCTGCGTGAGCCGCACGCATCATCCCCCGGTGGACCGCACAGGTGAGGGGCCCGCCGGCCGGTCGGGGCCGAAAGAACCTGATCGGCCCTGATCGGCCGTGGTGGGCGACGCTGTGCGTGCTCATGCCGACCCGGGCGGCGATGGCCTCGTCGGTGTTGCCGTGACCCTGAGGCGCAGGATCGTGGGCGCAGACGCAGCGGTTCCAGAGCCGCGGCGCCGCATGATCCGGGTGGGGGACATGTCGGCTCCTGCGGCAGGGGGAAGGATTGCGCCATGACGACCAGTGGGGAACGGGACAGCGGGACGGCCCAGGCCTGGAAGGCCCTCGGCGGGGCGCCCGGGCTCGCCGGGCGGGTGCGCTACCGCGGAGTCGGCGACCTGAACGAAGGGCCGGTACCGGTAGGTGAGTTGGCGCGCGCGACCGTCGGGGTGTGCGGGCTGGCCGCGGCGGAGCTGGCTGCGGTACGGGCCGGAGGCGCCGGGCAGGACCTGGCTCCGCCGGTGGTGGACGAGGGCGCGGTGGCGACGGCGTTCGTCAGCGAGCGGCACCTGCGGGTCGAGGGGCGCACCCCGGTGGCCTTCGCGCCGCTGTCCGGCTTCTGGCGCACGAGCGACGGGTGGGTGCGCACGCACGCCAACTACCCGCACCACGAAGCCGCCTTGGTGCGGGCGCTGGGACTGTCGTCGGCGACGCCGGAGGCGCTGCACGCCGCGGTCGTGCGGCGCACGGCCGTCGAGGTGCAGGAACTCGCCTACGGGGAGGGCGGACTCGCCGTCGCCGTGGCACGGGAGTACGGGGGCCCGCAGCCGCTGACGGAACCCGTACGGGTATCAGGGGCGCGGGGACGGACGCTCGGCGATGCGCCGGCCGGCCGGCCCGCCACGGGGGTGCGGGTACTGGATCTGACCCGGGTCATCGCCGGGCCCGTCGCCACGCGGACGCTCGGGCTGCTGGGGGCGGACGTGCTGCGGATCGACTCGCCGCGGCTGCCGGAGGCGGACGACGCGTACGCGGACACCTGAGGCTGGAAGGGGCGCCTCGAGTGCCGGCGGGGCGGATCAGGCGTTTGTGAGGGGTTTTGTCATGCAGCGGCTGGAGTCGTGGTAGCGGTAGTGGCCGAACTTTGTCGACAGGGTGTAGCCCGAGGAGAGGTAGAGGGCTATCGCCTCCGGCTGCTGGTCGCCCGTTTCCAGGACCATGCGGTGGCGGCCCGCCGCGCGGGCGTCGTCCTCCAGGGTGGCCAGGATGCGGCGGGCCAGGCCCAGGCCGCGGGCCTCGGGGACGACGTACATGCGCTTGAGCTCTGCGTCGCCGTTCGCGTAGCCCTCGTCGTTCTCGTCCTGGCGGCGCCAGCCGCCGCTGGCGACCGGGGTGCCCGTGGCGTCGTAGGCCAGCAGGTACAGGCCCTGCGGCGGGGCGAACATCGCGGGGTCGAGGTGGGTGGCGTCGCCCTCACCGTCGTACCGCTCCTGGTACTCCAGCTGGACCTGGTCGTTGAGTTTGACCGCGTCCGGGTGGTCGTACGGCACGGTGCGGAGGTCTATCCGGTGAGACATTCGAATATCGTACGGAACCATCCCGCTATGGTGCTGGGATGCTCACTGTGACCTCCGTGAATGTGAATGGGATCCGCGCCGCCGCCAAGAAGGGCTTCGGGGCGTGGCTCGAGGGATCCGACGCCGATGTGGTCTGCCTCCAGGAGGTGCGGGCCGAGGAGGGGCAGATCCCGGAGGACGTCCGGACCCCCGCGGGCTGGCACACCGTCTTCGCGCCGGCCGCCGTCAAGGGGCGGGCCGGGGTCGCGCTCTACACGCGGCGCGCGCCCGAGCGGGTGCAGGTCGGATTCGGCAGCGCGGAGTTCGACGGCAGCGGGCGCTACCTGGAGATCGATCTGCCCGGTGTGACCGTGGCCAGCCTCTACCTGCCCTCGGGCGAGGCCGGGACGGAGAAGCAGGACGAGAAGTACCGGTTCATGGGGGAGTTCCTGCCGTACCTGGCGGCGCTGAAGGAGCGGGCCGCCGCCGACGGCCGGGAGGTCGTGGTGTGCGGTGACTGGAACATCTGCCACCAGGAGGCGGACCTCAAGAACTGGAAGACGAACCGCAAGAACGCGGGCTTCCTCCCCGAGGAGCGGGAGTGGCTCGGCGCGGTGTACTCGGACGCGGGTTACGTCGACGTGGTGCGGGAGCTGCACCCGGACACCGAGGGGCCGTACTCGTGGTGGTCCTACCGCGGGCGGGCCTTCGACAACGACGCCGGCTGGCGGATCGACCTCCAGGTGGCGACCCCGGGGCTGGCGGCGAAGGCCGTGAAGGCCTTCGTGGAGCGGGCCGAGACGCACCCCGAGCGCTGGTCCGACCACGCGCCCGTGACCGTCGTCTACGAGCTGGGTGCCTGACCGGATCCGGATCCGGATCCGGATCCGGACGCGGTGCCGGCGGCCGTGCCGGCGCCGCCGCCCGAGGCCAGCAGGCGGTCCATCGCCATCGTCAGCTCGGCCTCGACCACGCTCTTGGCCAGCGGGCGCAGCCGGGCGAGCGCGTCGGGTGCGATGTGGGCCGATATGAGCTCGGTGAAGAGCAGGGCCATCGCGTCCGCGTGCTCGCGGACGCGCCGGCCGGTCTCCAGCACCGCCGCCAGCGGGACGCCCTCGCGGACCAGGGCCGAGGAGACGTCCAGCAGGCGGCGGCTGACGTGCACGATCGCGTCGCCGTCGACGGCGAGGTAGCCGAGGTCCAGGGAGGCCGCCAGGTTCTCCGGGGTGACCTCGCCCTCGAAGTAGTCGGAGAGCGCCTCCGGGGTGAGCCGGACCGGGGTCTCCTCGGACCAGCCGATGCCGAGCAGCTCGCCGAGCTGGCCGACGTCGCGGCCGCTCTCGAAGGCGGCGGTGAGCTCGGCGATGCCGCCGAGGGTGTGGCCGCGCTCCAGCAGGCCGGCGATGGTGCGCAGCCGGGCCAGGTGGTGGTCGTCGTACCAGGCGATGCGCCCCTCGCGGCGGGGCGGTGGGAGCAGTTTGCGTTCGCGGTAGAAGCGCAGGGTGCGGACCGGGATGCCGGCCGCCTCGGCCAGCTCCTCCGTGCGGTACTCGCGCACCGTCTTCGCTTGCGTCTCTTCCTTCGCCACGGACGCACCCTATGGCGTACCGGCAGTAACTTTCCGGGTCCGACCCCTACCCATGAGTACGGGGCTGCTCTACTCTCCCGATTGCGCCAGTGATTGCTGGCAGTGTTTCGATGGTGTGGTGCGTTGCGGCGTTGCGTGGCTGGAACTGCGGATGAGCGGAAGGCGGCGGGCATGGGTGGCACGGGTGGCACGGGAGGGCGCGAGGGGCGCGAGCACGTACGAGTGGCGGTGATCGGATCCGGATTCGGCGGACTCGGCGCCGCCGTGCGGCTGAGGCGCGAGGGGATCACCGACTTCGTCGTCCTGGAACGGGCGGGCTCGGTCGGCGGGACCTGGCGCGACAACAGCTATCCCGGATGCGCGTGCGACGTCCCGTCGCACCTGTACTCCTTCTCCTTCGCGCCGAATCCGGACTGGCCGCGGACCTTCTCCGGGCAGCCCGCCATCCGGGAGTACCTGGAGCACGTCGCGGACACCTTCGGGCTGCGCCGGCACATCCGGCTCGACTCCGAGGTGCTGATGATGCGCTGGGACGCCGCCGAGCTGCGCTGGGAGATCGAGACGGCGCAGGGCGAGCTGACCGCAGACGTGGTGGTCTCGGCGACCGGTCCGCTGTCCGAGCCGAAGCTGCCGGAGGTGCCGGGACTGTCCGGCTTCCCCGGCAAGGTCTTCCACTCCGCGCGCTGGGAACACGACTACGACCTCGCCGGCCGGCGCGTCGCCATGATCGGTACGGGCGCCTCCGCGATCCAGATCGTGCCCGCCATCGCCCCCGACGTGGAGCGCCTGACCCTCTTCCAGCGGACCCCGCCGTGGGTGATGCCCCGTACCGACCGGGCGATCTCCGCGGTGGAGCGCTGGCTGCACCGGCAGCTGCCCTTCACCCGCGCCGCGCGCCGCGGACTGCTGTGGGGCATCCGGGAACTCCAGGTCAGCGCCTTCACCAAGCGGCCGAACCAGCTCGGACTCATCGAAGCGCTCGCGAAGGCCAACATGGCCCGGTCGATCAAGGACCCGGCACTGCGCGCCCGGCTGACGCCCTCCTACCGGATCGGCTGCAAGCGCATCCTGCTCTCCAGCGAGTACTACCCGGCGCTGGCACGGCCCAATGTGGACCTGGTCGCCTCCGGGCTGAAGGAGATCCGGGGCTCGGTCCTGGTCGCGGCCGACGGGACCGAGACCGAGGTCGACGCGATCATCTTCGGTACGGGTTTCCACGTCACGGACATGCCGATCGCCGACCGGGTGGTGGGCGCGGAGGGCAGGACCCTCGCGGACGAGTGGAAGGACGGGATGCAGTCGCTGCGCGGGGCGACCGCGGCCGGCTTCCCCAACTGGATGACGATCATCGGTCCGAACACCGGGCTCGGCAACAGCTCCATGATCCTCATGATCGAGTCGCAGCTGAACTACATGGCCGACTACCTGCGCCAGCTCGGCGTGCTGGGCGGGAAGGTCGCGCTGGCCGCGCGCCCCTCCGCCGTGCACCAGTGGAACCGCCGGGTCCAGGCCCGGATGGAGCGGACGGTGTGGAACACCGGCGGCTGCACCAGCTGGTACCTCGATGCGCAGGGCCGCAATACGACGGTCTGGCCGGGGACGACAGGGGAGTTCCGCCGGGAGACGCGCAGTGTCGATCTGGCGGAGTACGAGGTCGTGCGGGCTCCGGACCGCGAGCGGCTCCCGGCCGTCGCCGCGGGTGCCGTCCCGGCCGTCGCCGTGGCGCCGTCGCCGGGGGCGCTGCCCCCGGACCCCCGCGCCTCGCATGCCGGCGAGGCCGGACTCGGTTCGGCCGAGGCCGCCGAGGGTGCCGCGTGAGCCGGCCGGGGCACGTCGTCTCCGGTCCCTACGCCCCGCCCGCCCCGCGGCGCGAGCTCGTCGCCGTCTCCGCCGACGGGGCCCGGCTGCACGTCGAGGTCCACGGGGAGCGGGGCGCGCCGACCGTGGTGCTGGCCCACGGCTGGACCTGTTCCACCGCCTTCTGGGCCGCGCAGATCCGGGCCCTGGCGGCCACCCACCGGGTCGTCGCCTACGACCAGCGCGGGCACGGGCGCAGCCCCGCCGCCCGGACGCACAGCACCACCGCCCTCGCCGACGACCTGGTGGCTGTCCTGGCGGCCACCCTCGCCCCCGGGGAGCGCGCGGTCGTCGCCGGGCACTCCATGGGCGGTATGACGATCATGGCGGCGGCGGCCCGGCCGGAGTTCGCCGAGCACACCGCGGCCGCGCTGCTGTGCAGTACCGGCAGCTCCCGGCTGGTCGCCGAGGCGCAGGTGCTGCCGGTGCGCGCCGGGCGCGCCCGGACCCGTATCACCGGCGCGGTTCTCGGCTCCCGCGCCCCCCTCGGGCCGGTCACGCCGGTCGCCCGGAAGGTCCTGAAGTACGCCACCATGGGCCCCGGTTCCGCGCCGGACAAGGTCGAGGCGTGCGCCCGTATCGTCCACGCCTGCCCCACCGGGGTGCGCCACGCGTGGTCCCAGGTGCTGGCCGGGCTGGACCTGGACGCGGACGTGGCCCGCCTCGCCGTGCCCACCGCCGTCATCGGCGGCACCGCCGACCGGCTCACGCCGATCGTGCACGCCCGCGGGCTCGCTGCCGCACTGCCGAACTGCGTGGGCCTGACCGAGCTCACCGGCATGGGGCACATGACCCCGGTCGAGGCCCCCGAGGCCGTCACGGCCGCCCTGCGCGAGCTGACCGAGCTGTACCTCGACGCCACCGACGCCAACGACACCGGGCTCGACACCACCGAGAAGGAGAAGACGCCGTGAGCGCTCGCAGGAGTCTGGAAGGCCAGGTCGCCGTCGTCACCGGCGCCGCCCGGGGAGTCGGCGAGCTGCTCGCGCGCAAGCTGTCGGCCCGTGGGGCGAAGATCGCCCTCGTCGGGCTGGAGCCGGAGGCCCTCAAGGAGGTCTCCGAGAGGCTGCACACCGACAGCGACCACTGGTACGCCGACGTCACCGACCACGAGGCCATGGCCCGGGTCGCCGAGGAGGTCAAACAGCGCTTCGGCAAGGTGGACATCGTCGTCGCCAATGCGGGCGTGGCCGCCGGCGGGCCGTTCGCCGAATCGGATCCGCAGGCCTGGCGCCGGGTGATCGAGGTCAACCTGATCGGCGGGGCCGTCACCGCCCGCGCCTTCCTGCCCGTACTGATGGAGAGCCGCGGCTACTTCCTCCAGATCGCCTCGCTCGCCGCGATCACCCCGGCGCCGATGATGACCGCCTACTGCGCCTCCAAGTCCGGGGTCGAGGCCTTCGCGCACTGCTTGCGCGCGGAGGTCGGGTACAAGGGGGTGAAGGTGGGCGTCGGTTACCTCTCCTGGACCGACACGGACATGGTGCGCGGCGCCGATCAGGACGAGGTCATGAGGGAGTTGCGCCAGAGGCTGCCGTGGCCTTCGAACCGCACGTACCCGCTGGGGCCGGCCGTCGACCGGATCGTCGCGGGCATCGAGCGGCGCTCGCCGCACGTGTACGCGCAGTGGTGGCTGCGCGGCATGCAGGGCGTGCGCGGCTACCTGCCCGGCATGATCGCGACGGTCGGGCAGCGCGAGATGAAGCGCTTCGAGCCGCGTCTGGGCAGTGTGTCCAAGGGGCTCGTCGGGGCCGGCGGGGCCGCCGACGAGAAGGAGCGCACACAGAGTCACTGATCGAAATGCGCGCTATGTCCGCTCATGCAAGTCTGGTCGAGGCCCCACCACCGACACCCCTCATGGAGTGAACAGCATGGGTATCAAGGACCAGTTCCAGGACAAGGCGCAGGAGCTCGAGGAGAAGGCGCGGCAGGCGCGGCAGCCCGGCAAGGGCGCGCAGGACGAGAGGTCCGCGCGCGCCCCGCAGCCGAAGGACTCGCCGCAGCGGTCGTTCGACGACATCAGCGACGAGCTCGACGACCGGACCTGACGGCCGGACCCCGGCCCGGCGGTCACGGGCCCGCATGCAGCGCCGAGGGGCGCGATCCCGCTGTCCCGGGGATCGCGCCCCTCCCGCGTGCGCCCCTCCCGCGTGCGCCCCGCTCACTCCCTCGGCGGCAGCTTCGGACGACGCCGGTCCGGCACGTCCGTGTAGCCCGGCGACACCGCGGCCGGGTCCTGTTCCAGCAGTTCCAGTGCCAGGTGCACGGCGTCGTCCAGTTGCGCGTGGCGCCCCTCCGCCCAGTCGAGCGGGGTCCGCAGGATCGAGAGGTCCGGCTCCACGCCGTGGTTCTCCACCGACCAGCCGTACTCCGGGAACCAGGCGGCATTCATCGGGACCGTGATCACCGTGCCGTCCCCGAGGGTGTGGCGGCCGGTCATGCCGACCACCCCGCCCCAGGTGCGCTGCCCCACCACCGGGCCCAGGCCCAGCAGTTTGAACGCCGCGGTGATCATGTCCCCGTCCGAGGAGGTCGCCTCGTCGGCCAGCGCCACGATCGGTCCGCGGGGCGCGTTGGAGGCGTACGAGACCGGCTGGGCGTTGCGGGTCAGGTCCCAGCCGAGAATGGAGCGGGTCAGCTTCTCCACCACCAACTCGCTGATGTGCCCGCCCGCGTTGCCGCGTACGTCCACGATCAGCGCGGGCCGGGACATCTCCATCCGCAGGTCGCGGTTGAACTGTGCCCAGCCCGAGCCGCCCATGTCGGGGATGTGGAGGTAGCCGCACCGGCCGCCGCTGATCTCCCGGACCGCCTCGCGCCGCTTGGACACCCAGTCCTGGTAGCGCAGCGGCCGCTCGTCGATGAGGGGCACGATGGCGACCCGGCGGGCCCGGCCCTCGCCCGCCGCCGGCTGGAAGGTCAGCTCCACGGTGGTCCCGCCCGCCGCCGCGAGCAGCGGATAGGGCCCGGCGACCGGGTCCACCGCCCGCCCGTCGACATGGGTGAGCACCGCGCCCTCCCGGATGCCGGTGCCGGCCAGCGGGGAGCGGGCCTTGGAGTCGGAGGACTCGCCGGGCAGGATCCGGCTGACCACCCATTCCCCCTCCCGGGGGAAGAGGTTGGCACCGAGCAGGCCGATCGCGCGCTGGTAGTGCGGGGGGCCCTCGTTGCGGCGTGCGGGGGAGACGTAGGCGTGCGAGGTGCCGAGTTCGCCGAGGACCTCGCGCAGCAGGTCGGCGAACTCGTCGGGGGAGGCGACCCGTTCGACCAGGGAGCGGTACTGACCCAGCACCCCGTCCCAGTCGATCCCGCACATCTTCGGCTCCCAGAAGTACGCGCGGATGATCCGCCCGGCCTCCTCGTAGGCCTGGCGCCACTCGGCCGCCGGGTCCACCTCGTGCAGGATGCGCCGCAGGTCCAGGTAGACGGTCGAGTCGCTGTCGCCGGACTCGGTCGCCGGGACCGCGCGCAGGTCGCCGTCGTCGTTGATCACGAGCCGGGTGCCGTCGCCGCTGACCGCGAACCAGTCCAGTCCCGAGGCCAGTTCGCTCTTGCGGGCCTTGGTGAGGTCGAAGTGCTCCAGTGTCGGCTTGCCGCTGATGTCGGCCGGGTTGGCGAAGGTCTCGCCGAGCGCGCCCGAGATCGGCCAGCGCAGCCACACCAGCCCGCCGCCGTGCACCGGGTACAGGGCCGAGTACTTGGACGCGGCCACCGGGAAGGGGGTGACCCGGCTCTCCAGTCCCTCCACCTCCACGGTCACGGCGCCGTCGCCCTCGCCCGAGTCGCCCTCCGCCAGGTCCAGTCCGCCGGCCGCGGGCCGCCCCTCGGCGGAGAGCGCGAAGGGGGAGGGGGTCGCGGAGGACAGCGGCACCAGGTACGGGCGGCAGCCCAGCGGGAAGGAGAGGTCACCGGTGTGCACGTCGTAGACCGGGTCGAAGCCGCGCCACGACAGGAAGGCCAGGTAGCGCCCGTCCCGGGTGAAGACCGGGTTCTCGTCCTCGAAGCGGCCGTTGGTGACGTCCACGATGACCCGGGAGCCGGGGCCGGAGATCCGGGCCATCTTGATCTGCCGCAGCGAACGCCCGATGCCCGGGTGCGACCAGGTCAGCCAGGCCCCGTCGGGGGAGAAGGCCAGGTCGGTGACGGGGCCGTTGATGGACGCGATCAGCTCGGTGACCTCGCCGTTGGACTCCTCGGTGGCGTCGATGAGCAGCAGCCGGCCGTCGTTGGAGGCGATGGCGAGCCGCTCGCCGTCCGGGTCCGACAGCAGTTCGGTGACCCGCCCCAGCTGGCCCGAGGCCAGCCGTCGGGGCGCCCGCTCGCCGGAGGCCCGAGGAAGGTAGGCGATCTCGATCGCGTCCTCGCCCTCGGCGTCGGTGATGTAGGCGACCTGCCCGCCGCTGCCGAGCATCTCCGGCAGCCGCACCCGTACGCCCGGGGTGTCGGCGATGGTCCGGGCCGGGCCGTCGCGGTGGGTCAGCCAGTACAGGCTGCCGCGCACGACGACGGCGCTGGCCCGCCCGGTGGCGTCCACGGAGAGCGAGTCGACATGGCTGGCGGCGGGCACCTGGTACGTACGCCGGCCCGCGCGCGGGCCGGCGAGGCGGACGTCGAGGCGGCGCGGGACGGCGCCGCGGTCCAGGGAGTCGACGAGCCAGAGGTCGCCGGCGCACTGGTAGACGACGCGCGAGCCGTCGCTGGAGGCGTGCCGGGCGTAGAACTCCCCGTGATCGGTGTGGCGGCGCAGATCGGTGCCGTCGGGCAGACAGGAGTACAGGTTGCCGATGCCCTCGTGGTCGGAGAGGAAGGCGATCCGGCCGCCCACGAACATCGGGGAGTCGAGGTGGCCCTCGATGTCCTCCAGCAGTCGCTGCCCGTGCAGCCACAGCCGCCCGGTGGCGCCGCCGCGGTAGCGCTTCCACGCGGCGGGCTCGTGCGGGGGCTTGCCGGTGAGCAGCAGGGAGTGCCGCTCGCCCTCCTCGGTCTCCCGCACCTGGATGTCGGAGACGGGACCCCACGGAAGGCGGCCGCCGGGACTGCCGTCGGTCGGGAGGGTGTAGGCCCAGGCGAAGTAGGAGAAGGGCTGGCTGTGCGAGGACACGGCCAGGATGTCGCTGCGGCCGTCCTCGTCGGGCGGGGTCCAGCCGCAGGCGCGGGTGTCGAGGGCGCCCCAGTAGGTGAGCTGGCGGGCGGGGCCGCCGTCGACCGGGGCGAGGTGGATCTCGGGGTCGAGGCTGCGCCAGCTGGTGAAGGCGATGTGCTTGCCGTCGGGGGAGAAGCGCGGGTGGCCGACCCGGGTCCGGTCGACGGTGATGCGCCAGGCCCGTCCGGGCGTCTGTCCGTCGGGGACCAGCGGGGCGACCCAGAGGTCGTCCTCGGTGGCGAAGCAGAGAAGGTCGTCGTGCAGGTGCGGGAACCGGAGGTACGCGACGTCGTGACTCACCCCCCAATGCTTTCCGCGCGAGGGGGCCCTGGCAACTCGTACAGGTGATCCATGCCACCCCGTCAAGCGAAACGGAACGGTTTCGTTTCGCTAGGAGTGGGGGTATGGTCTTAAGCGTACGGAACAGTTTCGATCGGGCGGGAGGCGGAGATGACCGAGGCGATGGCGGCTCGGCGCAGCCGGATCACCCCCGAACGGCAGGCCGAACTGCACGAGGCGGTCCTCGACCTCCTGCGTGACGTCGGCTACGAGGCGCTGACCATGGACGCGGTCGCCGCCCGTACGAAGTCCAGCAAGGCCACGCTCTACCGCCAGTGGGGGAGCAAGCCGGAACTGGTCGCCAAGGCCCTGCGGTGCACGCAGCCGGTCTCGCTGCGCGAGATCGACACGGGCACCCTGCGCGGGGACTTCGCGCGCATGGTCGAGCACTCCGACGACGCGCAGATGGCCAAGGACACCGCACTGATGCGGGGTCTGGCCCATGCCGTGCACGAGAGCCCGGAGCTGCACAAGGCCCTGCGCGACCTGCTGGTCGACCCGGAGATCAACGGTCTCCAGGCGATGCTGCGGCGTGCGGTGGACCGGGGCGAGATCCGCCCGGACTGTCCTGCGCTCGACTTCGTACCGCACATGCTCATCGGGGCGTTCATCGCGCTCCCGCTGATCGAGGACCGCCCGGTGGACCGGGCCTTCCTCGGTGACTTCATCGACGCCGTGGTCTTCCCCGCCCTCGGCGTCTGATCCCCGAACCTCCCCGTCCCCGCACTGCCTCCGCGCTGCTCCTGACACGCCGCTCTCGTCGTCGGGCCGGCTCTTCACGCCCTGATCCGATCCGGATCCATCCCACGACCTGAACGGGAGAACCACCGACGTGGCTACCTTCCTCTACCGACTCGGCAGGGGCGCCTTCCGGCGCCGCGGCCTCGTCGCCCTCCTCTGGGTGGCGCTGCTGTTCGCCGCCGGCTTCGGTGCGGCCTCGGCGAGCGCGCCCACCTCCGGCTCGTTCTCGATACCCGGTACGGAGGCCCAGAAGGCCTTCGACCTGCTGGACAAGCGCTTCCCGGGCATGGCCGCCGACGGCGCCACCGCCCGCATCGTCATCAAGGCCCCCGAGGGCGCCAAGGTCACCGACCCCGGCCCCAAGGCCGAGGTCCAGAAGATCGTCTCGGGTCTGAAGACCGGACCGGGCGCGGCCGAGATCTCCTCCGTCGCCGACCCGTACGAGGCCCAGGCCGTGAGCCAGGACGGCTCCACCGCCTACATCAGCGCCAAGTACAACGTCAGCGGCATGGAGTTGAAGGACCCCACCCGCGACGCGCTCAAGGACTCGGGCGAGGGCGCCAAGGCCGCGGGCCTGAACGTCCAGATCGGTGGTGACGCGCTGATGGCGGCCCCCGAGACCGGCTCCGGCGAGATCATCGGCATCGCGGTTGCCGCGATCGTCCTCGTCATCACCTTCGGCTCGCTGATCGCGGCCGGGCTGCCGCTGCTGACCGCGCTGATCGGCGTGGGCATCGGCGTCTCCTCGATCACGGCGCTGGCCAACGTGCTGGACCTCGGCAACACCACCGCCACCCTCGCGACGATGATCGGCCTCGCGGTCGGCATCGACTACGCCCTCTTCATCGTCTCCCGCTACCGCGCGGAGCTCGCCGAGGGCCGTGAGCGCGACGAGGCCGCGGGCCGCGCCGTCGGCACCGCCGGCTCCGCCGTCGTCTTCGCCGGTCTGACCGTGGTCATCGCCCTGGTGGGCCTGGCCGTCGTCAACATCCCGATGCTGACCAAGATGGGCTTCGCGGCCGCGGGCACCGTGGTCATCGCCGTGCTCGTCGCGCTGACCCTGGTCCCGGCCATCCTCGCCTTCGCGGGCAGGAAGGTGCTGCCCGCGGGTCAGAAGAGCCGCCTGTTCGGCAAGGGCAAGCCGGTCGGCGCCGACGGGCAGAAGAAGCCCAACGGCGGCACCCGCTGGGCCCGCTTCGTCCTGCGCCGCCCCGTCGTGGTGCTGCTGGCCGGTGTGATCGGCCTCGGCATCATCGCCATCCCGGCGACCAAGCTGGAGATGGGCCTGCCGGACGACGGCGCCCAGCCGGTCTCCACAACCCAGCGCCAGGCGTACGACCTGCTGTCCGACGGCTTCGGTCCGGGCTTCAACGGCCCGCTGATGGTGGTCGTGGACGGTGACAAGGCCCTCGCCGACTCCACCGCCGACCGGATCAAGGGCCTGGACGGGGTCGTCGCGGTCACCCCGCCGACCCTCAACGAGGCCGGCGACGCCGCGGTGATCACCGTCATCCCGAAGGACCGCCCGTCCTCCACGCACACCGAGGAACTGGTCCACGAGATCCGCGACGGCAGCGGTGACGACGTCCTCGTCACCGGCGCCACCGCGATGAACATCGACTTCTCACAGAAGATGAACGACGCGCTGCTGCCCTACCTGGCGCTCGTCGTGGGTCTCGCCTTCCTGCTGCTGATGCTCGTCTTCCGCTCGATCCTGGTCCCGCTCAAGGCGGCCCTCGGCTTCCTGCTCTCGGTCGTCGCCGCCCTCGGCGCCGTCGTCGCGGTCTTCCAGTGGGGCTGGCTCGGCTCGGTCTTCGGGGTGGAGCAGACCGGTCCGATCATGTCGATGATGCCGATCTTCATGGTGGGTGTCGTCTTCGGCCTGGCCATGGACTACGAGGTCTTCCTCGTCACCCGCATGCGTGAGGCGTACGTCCACGGCGAGCGCCCGGGTCAGGCCGTGGTCACCGGTTTCCGGTACAGCGCGCGGGTCGTCGTGGCCGCCGCCGTCATCATGATCGCGGTGTTCGCGGGCTTCATCGGGGCCAGCGAGCAGATGGTCAAGATGATCGGCTTCGGTCTGGCCGTCGCCGTCTTCTTCGATGCCTTCGTGGTCCGCATGGCCATCGTCCCGGCGGTGCTCGCACTGCTCGGACACAAGGCCTGGTGGCTGCCGAAGTGGCTGGACCGGCTGCTGCCGAACGTGGACGTGGAGGGCGAGAGCCTGCGCAAGCACCTGGAGAAGTCCGCGGATTCCCCGGAGGGCCCGGACAAGGACCGCGAGCTGGTCAACGCCTGAACCTGACGGCCCGTACGGGCCCACAGGACAGCCCGGCCCCGTACCGCCCGATCATCGGGTGGTACGGGGCCGGGCCCGTCTGCGCCTAACGGGTGGTGGCGGCCGCGGCCGCGGCCGGCGCGACGGGCGCGGCCGGAGCGGTCGGCGCCGTGGGGGCGTACGTACGCCGCAGGAACCGGCGCAGTGCGGCGATGTCGAACTGCACCACGGCGACGCCCTCGGGGGAGTGGAACTCGACGACCGCCTGGACGCGGCCGCAGGGCCAGACCCGTACGTCCCCGGTCCCGGTCGGGGCCTGGAGGCCCGCTTCCAGGAGGGCGCGGGGGAAAACCCACTCGTTGTCGGTTGCCTCGGGGGACAGACCCGCCGGGAAGACGATCCGCACGGCCAGCGGTTCGGCCGCGGTGAAGCGCAGGGCGACCGGGATGGTCCGGTAGAGGGGATCGTCCGTGATCACACGGGCACGGACCCGCTCCTCGACGGCGCCGGCGGTGGCTGGTGGATTCTCGGCGGTGGCTGACATCGACAAGACTCCTCGAAATCGCAATATTTGCGTCCGTTTGTCCTGTCCAGACTCGCACATTCCCACGAAAGCGCGCGCTTCTATTTGTGATGCGTCCGCTCTTGCCAACGATTTGCAACTGGGCACTATGGTTGAACAGCTAAAGACTGAGTAAGAAGCGGAGCCCTTCCATGCATGTGCCCGACGGATTCATCAACGCACCCGTGTCGGTGGCCGCCGGAGCGGTGGCCGCCGCCGCTGTGGCCGTCAGCCTCCGCGGCGCCCGCCGCGAACTCGACGAGCGGACCGCCCCGCTCGCCGGTCTCGTCGCCGCCTTCATCTTCGCCGTCCAGATGCTGAACTTCCCGGTCGCCGCGGGCACCAGCGGCCACCTCCTGGGCGGAGCGCTCGCCGCGATACTCGTCGGCCCCTACACCGGCGTGCTGTGCGTGTCCGTCGTCCTGCTCATGCAGGGCATCCTCTTCGCCGACGGCGGCCTGACCGCCCTCGGTGTGAACGTCACCGTCATGGGCGTCGTCACCGTCGTCGTCGCCTACGCGATCTTCCGCGGGCTGCTCGGGATCCTGCCGCCCACCCGCCGCTCCGTGACCGTGGCCGCCTTCGTCGGCGCCCTGCTCTCGGTGCCCGCGGCGGCCGTCGCCTTCACCGCCGTCTACGCCGTTGGCGGCACCACCGACGTGCCGCTGGGCAAGGTGCTCACCGCCATGGTCGGCGTGCACGTGCTCATCGGCATCGGCGAGGCCGCCATCACCGCGGCGACCGTGGGCGCCGTGATCGCCGTACGCCCCGACCTGGTGCACGGGGCCCGCGGGCTGACCGCGCCGCTGAAGCTGCGCGTCGACGGCGCACTGGTCGACGCACCGGCCGCGGCCGCCGTGCCCGCGGCCACCGCTGCCCGTGCCGGCGCCGGTTCGACGAAGAAGGTGTGGGTGACCGGCCTGGTCACCGCCCTCGTGCTCGCCGGTTTCGTCTCCTTCTACGCCTCCGCCGACCCCGACGGCCTGGAGAAGGTCGCCGCGGACGAGGGCATCGACGAGAAGGTCGAGGACCACGCCGCCGCGGGCTCCCCGCTCGCCGACTACGGCGTCAAGGACGTCGACGACGCCCGCCTGTCCGGCGGTCTCGCCGGGGTCATCGGCGTCGGCGTGACCGTCGTCGCCGGTACCGGGATCTTCTGGGCCGTGCGCCGCCGCCGGACCGAGGACCTGACCGCCACCGCCACCTCCGTCTCGGCAGGCTGACATGGGAGCCGGCCACGCCCACAAGCTCTACCGACAGGGCGACTCGCCGGTCCACAGCCTGCCCCCGCACTGCAAGCTCGCCGCGACCCTGGCCTTCGTCGTGGTCGTCGTGTCCACACCGCGCGAGGCGGTGTGGGCCTTCGGCCTGTACGCCGTCCTCCTCGCGGCTGTGGCGGCCGCGGCCCGGATCCCGGCCGGCTTCCTGCTGCGGCGGCTGCTGATCGAGGTCCCGTTCGTGGCCTTCGCCGTGCTCATGCCCTTCGTGGCCGAGGGCGAGCGGGTGCAGGTGCTCGGCATGTCGCTGAGCGTCTCGGGCCTCTGGGGCGCCTGGAACGTCCTCGCCAAGGGAACCCTCGGCGTGGCCGCCTCCGTCCTGCTCGCCTCGACCACGGAGCTGCGCTCCCTGCTGCTGGGCCTGCAACGGCTGAAGCTGCCGCCGCTGCTCGTGCAGATCGCCTCCTTCATGATCCGCTACGGCGATGTGATCAGCGACGAGCTGCGCCGGATGTCCATCGCCCGCCGCTCGCGCGGATTCGAGGCGAGCGGCATCCGGCACTGGGGGGTGCTGGCCAAGACCGCCGGGGCGCTGTTCATCCGCTCCTACGAACGCGGCGAGCGGGTCTACCTCGCGATGGTCAGCCGCGGCTACGCCGGTTCCATGCCGGTGATCGACGAGGTCGTGGCCACCCGCGCCCAGTGGGCGTACGCGGCCGTGCTCCCGGTGACGGCGTTCGCCGTCTGTCTGATGGGATGGACGCTGTGACTCCTCCTTCCGCCTCCGCCGCCTCCGCCGCCTTGGCCCCCTCCCTCCAGGTGTCCGGCCTCGCCTACGCCTACCCGGACGGACACCAGGCCCTCTTCGGGGTGGACCTGGCCGTCGGGCGGGGCGAGCGGGTCGCCCTCCTCGGACCCAACGGCGCCGGCAAGACCACCCTGGTGCTGCACCTCAACGGGATCCTCACCGGCGGGGTCGGCACCGTGGCCGTGGCCGGGCTCCCGGTGGAGAAGCGGAACCTCGCCGAGATCCGCCGCCGGGTCGGGATCGTCTTCCAGGACCCCGATGACCAGCTGTTCATGCCGACCGTCCGCGAGGACGTGGCCTTCGGCCCGGCCGCCGCCGGAATGCGCGGCGCGGAGCTGGACGAGCGGGTCCGCGCGGCCCTGGACCAGGTCGGCATGGCCGACTTCGCCGACCGGCCGCCGCACCACCTGTCCTTCGGCCAGCGCCGCCGCGTCGCGGTGGCGACCGTCCTGGCCATGCGGCCCGAGATCCTGGTCCTGGACGAACCCTCGTCCAATCTGGACCCGGCCTCGCGCCGCGAGCTCGCGGACATCCTGCGCTCGCTCGACGTGACCGTGCTGATGGTGACGCACGACCTGCCGTACGCGCTGGAACTGTGCCCGCGCTCGGTGATCCTCAGCGAGGGGGTCATCGCGGCGGACGGCCGCACGCAGGAGCTGCTGTGCGACGAGAAGCTGATGCGGGCCCACCGGCTGGAGCTCCCCTTCGGCTTCGACCCCCGCTCGGTCGCGGCGCCGGTGGCACGGGGGCCGGTGGCATAAGCGCCGGTCGGAGGTTGTTGGACCGATCGTGGACATGCAGGGTGTGGTGGCGGCGGGCTTCGAGCCCGTCCGGGACGCGTTCGTACGCAACTTCGAGGTGCTCGGGGACCGGGGCGCGGCCGTGGCCGTCTACCGGGACGGCCGCAAGGTCGTCGACCTGTGGGGCGGCACGCGGGACGCGGGGGGCGCCGAGCCGTGGGCCGAGGACACCGCGCAGATCGTCCGGTCCGCCACCAAGGGCGTGGCCGCGGCCGTGCCGCTGCTGCTGCACCAGCGCGGACTGCTGGACCTGGACGCGCCCGTGGGCTCGTACTGGCCGGAGTTCAAGGAGGGCGGCAAGGAGCGGATCCTGGTCCGCGACGTGCTCGCGCACCGCGCGGGCATACCGGCGCTGGACCGGGGGCTGACCGCCGCCGAGGCCGCCGACGGGGTGTCCGGAGCGCGCGCGGTCGCCGCGCAGCGGCCCTTCTGGGAGCCGGGCACCGGGCACGGCTACCACGCGCAGACCTACAGCTGGCTGCTCTCCGAGCTGGTGCTGCGGGCCACCGGCCGCACCCTGGGCTCCGTCCTGGCGGAGGAGATCGCCGAGCCGCTGGGCCTGGACTTCTGGATCGGCCTTCCGGAGACCGAGGGCCACCGGGTGGGCCGGGTGGCCCCGGTCGAGCCGCCCGAGAGCGCGGGCATGCTGCGCACGCGGCCGCGGCGCAACGTCTCCGAGGCCTACGCCGATCCGCAGTCCCTCACCCGCCGGGCCTTCGCCGCCATCCACCCGCTGCCCGACGAGAACGCCGCCGCCTACCGGGCCTCCGAGCTCCCCGCCTCGAACGGTATCGGGACGGCCCGCGCCCTGGCCCGCTTCTACGGGGCCACGATCGGCGTCGTCGAGGACGGCGCACGGATCTTCACCCCGGCCACCACCGAGCTCGCCGCCCGGGAGCACTCCGCCGGGCCGGACCGGGTGCTGGTCGTGAACACCCGCTTCGGCGCCGGCTACATGCTGCACGGACCGGCCTCGCCGCTGCTCTCGCCGGCCTCCTTCGGCCACCCCGGCCGCGGCGGGTCCCTGGCCTTCGCGGACCCGGAGGCGGGTATCGGCTTCGGCTACGTCACCAACGCCCTGGCCAAGTCGGTCACCGCGGACCCGCGGGCGCAGGCCCTGGTCCGGGCGCTGCGGTCAGCCCTCTGACGGCGACGCGACCCGTTCCGGCGCGGGCCGTGCGCGTCGCCGCCCTCGGTCAGCCCGCGTTCAGCACCTGGGCGACGATCGGGCCCGCCGCCTCGCCGCCGTGGCCGCCGCCCTCGACCATCGCGGCCGCGGCCACGTCGCCGCTGAAGCCGGTGAACCAGCTGTCCGGGCTGTCCCCGGCGCCGCCGACCTCCGCCGAGCCGGTCTTCGCGCCCTTGTCCGAGCCGCCGACCGAGGACATGGCCTCGCTCGCGGTACCGCTGGTCGCCGTCAGCTTCATCATGCCGACCAGCTGCTGCTGTACCGAGGACTTCATTTTGCGCTTCGCCGTGGCGACCGTCCGGCCGTCGAGCTCCGGCGAGACCAGCAGCGGCTGGCGGAAGACGCCGGTGCGGGCGGTCGCGGTGATGGAGGCGACGTTCAGCGGGTTCATCGTGATCTTTCCCTGGCCGATGTACCCGGCGGCCTCCTCCGCGCCGGTCGCCACCGGAACCTTTCCGTCGGAGGACGGGATCCCCGTCTTCCAGTCCAGGTCGATGCCGAAGACCTCCGTGGCCTCCTTGGACAGTGCCGCGTCGTCGCGCACGCCGTCGATCGGCTTGATGAAGGCGGTGTTGCAGGACCGGGCGAAGCTGGTCGCGAAGGTGGCGCCCGGCGCGTCGAAGTTCTTCAGGTTGTGGAAGGTGCGGCCGCCCCAGACCGCTTCCTTGGTGCATTCGGCGGGCTTGTCGGCGGCGACCAGACCACGGTCCAGCAGCATCGCCGCCGTCACGATCTTCATCGTGGAGCCGGGGGCCCGTTTGCCCCGCATCGCCGCGTTGAAGCCGTCCTTGCGGTTGTTCGCGACGGCCAGGACATGTCCGTTGCTCGGCTGGACGGCGACCACCGAGGCCTCCGGGAACTTGGAGACCGCCTGTTCGGCCGCCGCCTGAACCTTCGCGTCCAGATACGTTTTGAGGGTGCTCGGCTCGCCCTCGACCAGGGTCAGCAGGGTCCGCTTGGGCGCCTCCTTGGCGGCCGGCTCGATCCACACCTCGGCGCCGGCCTTGCCGCCGGCCTTGCCGCCGTAGGTCTGGCGCAGCTCTTCGAGGACCTGGCGCAGCGAGGGGTACTTCTGCGCGGTCAGCTCCTCGCCGTTGCGGTCGACCGCCTTGACCGGCGGGTTCGCCGGGGCGCCCGCGCGCAGCGTCTCGTCCTTCTGGAGCTGCGGGTGGATCACCGAGGGCTGCCAGTCGACCAGCGGCTTTCCGCTGGTGAGCCCGCGGACCACGGTCAGTTGGGAGTCGTAGGCCAGCGGCTTGGTGGTGCCCTCGTAGGTGATCTCCGCCTCGACCTTGAAGGGCACGGTAGTGCCGTTCGGCGTACCGGGGGTGATCACCGCCTTGGACACGTACGCCCTGGTCCTGAAGTCCCCGACCGCGGCCTGCGCGGCCGCGGCGTTGTTGGTCAGGTCGGCCGCCACCCGCCCGTCCCCGGCCGCCCATGC
This sequence comes from Streptomyces sp. NPDC097617, assembly GCF_044761485.1. Lineage (NCBI taxonomy): Bacteria > Bacillati > Actinomycetota > Actinomycetes > Kitasatosporales > Streptomycetaceae > Streptomyces > Streptomyces sp. NPDC097617. The sequence continues at coordinate 25,604 of NZ_JBIWCL010000027.1, read as the reverse complement.
GGCCAGGAAGGCCTTGGCGGTCTTCGCCGTGTCCTTCTCGCTGACCGGCCCGCTGCCGGCCTCGGCGGTGGTCTCGCCGTCCTTGCCGTCCGTACCGCCGTCGTCCCCGACGAGCGCATACACCCCGTACCCCGCGCCGCCGAGCATCGCGAGGAACACCCCGCCGACGATGGCACCTTTCGCAGCCCCGTTCACCTGTGTACCTTCCCCCATGAACCGACGGTTCTCTGAACGTGTTCAAAGAACCCTTGGTTCGGACTTTACGCTGCGCTGCGTTCCCGTATGCGGGTTGTTACCGGACCGGAACATCTGAGCGAAGCTCGTTCGGTACCGGCCGCCCCCTTCGGCCTGGCGGGCGGGGCGAAAATGCGTGCACCGGCGTCGTGTTCTAGCGTCGGAAGGGCGAGGGTGACCGATGCCCCCGAGCCGGTCGCCCCCCGGAGTGCCCGCTCCGCGCCGCCGCCCCCGCCCGCGGTCCGGCGCATCCCCTGACCGCGCGACCGACCGAGAGAGCAGGTGCGTCCGTATGCGTCCGTCGGCTCGAATCCCCAGCATCCTCGCAGGACTGGCGCTCGCCCTCGGCGGCGTCGCCGTCGCCGCCCCCTCCGCCCACGCGGACGTGAAGGCCTGCGAGCAGTACGTCGCCAAGCACGCCCCGAAGGCCACGGACGGCGCCGCGGAGGCCTGCTACCAGGGGCAGATCGGCAACCTGACCAGCTGCAACGCCAGCCTGGTCGCGGTCGGAGCCTCCAAGGACGTCGCGTCCTCGGCCTGCGAGGCGTCCCGCTAGCGGCAACGACAAGGGCCCCGACGCCGCCCGGCAGCCATCGGGGCCTGTGCCCTCGCCCGCTCCGCTCCGCTAGACCCAGGTGTCCAGCCACATGCGGCCGCGCCAGGAGTCCATCGGGAGGGTCTGGCCCGTGTAGATCGGCCAGAAGTAGATGAAGTTCCACGCGATCAGCAGGACCAGCACGCCCGCGCCGATCGCGCCCAGCGCCCGTCGGCGCTCGCTGGAGCCGGCCGGGCCCAGCAGGGCGCCGATCATCATCGCCACCGCCAGGCACAGGTACGGGACGAAGACCACCGCGTAGAAGTAGAAGATCGTCCGCTCCTGGTAGTTGAACCAGGGCAGCAGACCCGCCGTCAGCGCGCACGCGATCGCGCCCGCCCGCCAGTCGCGGCGGAAGAACCACCGCCACAGCACGTACAGCAGCGCGAAGCAGCCCGCCCACCACAACAGCGGGGTGCCGAGGGCCAGCACCTCGCGGGCGCACTTGCCCGCCTCCGTCGCCGGGCAGCCGTCGGTGCCGGGCTCGGGGGACTCGTAGAAGTAGGAGACGGGACGGCCCAGGACCAGCCAGCTCCACGGGTTGGACTCGTAGGTGTGCCCCGAGGTCAGGCCGACGTGGAAGTTGTAGACCTCGGTCTCGTAATGCCACAGGCTGCGCAGCCACTCCGGCAGGAAGCCGAGCGAGCCGGCCTGGTCGTTCTTGGCCGCCCAGTCGCGCAGATAGCCGCCCTTGCCGTTGTCCGGGCTGAGGATCCAGCCCGACCACGAGGCCAGGTACGTGACGATCGCGACCGGGACGGTGGAGACGAAGGCGGGCAGCGCGTCGCGGCGCAGCATCGAGGCGTACGGAGCACCCGCGCCCGCCGTGCGGCGCGCGGCGGCGTCCCACAGGACGGTGAGGACGCCGAAGAAGGCGAGGACGACGAAGCCGTTCCACTTCGTGCCCGCCGCCAGACCCAGGCAGACGCCGGCGAGGATCCGGTACGGCCGCCAGCCCAGCCGCAGCGTCTCGGCGATCTTCGCGTCGGGCCGGGTGCGGCCCTCCTCGTCCACCGGCAGCGCGTCCGCGAGCCGGGCTCTGGCCCGGTCGCGGTCGATGAGCAGCGCCCCGAATGCGGCCAGCACGAAGAACATCAGCACCAGGTCCAGCAGCGCCGTGCGGCTCATCACCAGGTGCAGGCCGTCCACCGCGAGCAGCGCGCCCGCCAGACAGCCGAGGAAGGTCGAGCGGAACAGCCGCCGTCCGATCCGGCACAGCATCAGTACCGACAGGGTGCCGAGCACGGCGGTCATGAACCGCCAGCCGAAGGGGGTGAAGCCGAACATCCACTCGCCGAGCCCGATCACCCATTTGCCGACGGGCGGGTGCACGACGTAGCCCGGATCCGTCGGGAGGGCGACCCCGGCCGGGTTGGCGAGGATCGACTTGTCGATGTCCTTGGGCCAGCTCGCCTCGTAGCCCTGCTTGATCGTGGCCCAGGCGTCCTTGGCGTAGTACGTCTCGTCGAATATCACCGCCTTCGGGCTGCCCAGGTGCACGAACCGCAGCACCCCGGCGACCAGCGCCACCAGCGCCGGCCCCGCCCACGAGACGATCCGCTGCCAGGTCCCCCACACCTCGGGCACCAGCCCGAAGCTCATCCACAGCTGCTTGGACGGCCTGGCGTACGGGGGCACCAGCCGGGTACGCACGTCCGCGCACGCGGCCGGGCCGGCGGGCGGCGCGTAGCCGAAGCCGCGCAACCGGCGCAGCCAGGTGGACGGATCGTCTTCGCGTCCCACCGGGGAGGCGGGCGGGGCCCCCGCGGGGCTGGGCGGCGGCGTCGCGGTACTGGTCACCGGCACATCGTAGGGAAGAGATCTGTGTGCGCCACCAGTGGCGGGGGGCGTCGGGGCACCGGGCTGAGAGGATGGGCGGGTGACGACTGACCAGCCCCGCGGTACCGAGCCCACCCGAACCGCCGCCACGGCCGAAGGCCCGATGGGCACGCTCGTGCTCGCCGGCACCCCCATCGGCGACCTGACGGACGCCCCGCCGCGTCTGGCGGCCGAGCTGGAGCGGGCCGACGTGATCGCCGCCGAGGACACCCGGCGGCTGCGCCGGCTGACCCAGGGGCTGGGCGTGCACACCACCGGGCGCGTCCTGTCGTACTTCGAGGGCAACGAGTCGGCGCGCACCCCCGAGCTGGTCGAGGCCCTGGTCGGCGGCGCGCGCGTCCTGCTGGTCACCGACGCCGGCATGCCCTCGGTGTCCGACCCCGGCTACCGGCTGGTCGCCGCCGCCGTGGAGAAGGACATCAGGGTCACCGCCGTCCCCGGGCCGTCCGCGGTGCTCACCGCGCTCGCCATGTCGGGGCTGCCCGTGGACCGGTTCTGCTTCGAGGGGTTCCTGCCGCGCAAGGCGGGGGAGCGCCTGAGCAGGCTGCGCGAGGTCGAGGGCGAGCGGCGCACGCTCGTCTACTTCGAGGCCCCGCACCGGCTCGACGACACCCTGGCCGCCATGGCCGAGGTCTTCGGGGCCGACCGGCGGGCCGCGGTGTGCCGCGAGCTGACCAAGACGTACGAGGAGGTCAAGCGCGGCGGGCTCGGCGAGCTCGCCGCCTGGGCCGCCGAGGGCGTGCGCGGGGAGATCACGGTCGTGGTCGAGGGCGCTCCGGCGGCCGCGCCCGGCGACGTGGACGCCGAGGAGCTGGTGCGCCGGGTGCGGGTGCGCGAGGAGGCCGGCGAGCGGCGCAAGGAGGCCATCGCGGCGGTCGCCGCCGAGGCGGGCGTACCCAAGCGCGAGGTGTTCGACGCGGTCGTGGCGGCAAAGAACGCGGCACAAAAGGTGCCGCAGGCAGGTAAAGAGCTTGCCTGAAAGGCAAAGCTCAGACCGCGCACCGGGCACTTTCGAAATGAGTCGCCCAAGGGCCGTCCAACAGTAGACAGGGCCTGATGCGCTCCCGCCCGTAGAGGCGTCCACTGGCAATGGCACCAGTGGAACAAGAGGAGCTGGCATGAGTGAGATCGCAGACACCCCGGTACCCGTCCCCGCCGCAGTCCCTGTCGCTGTGTCCGCCACCGACGTGCACACCGTGCACGAGGCCTACTCCTTCGCGTGCATGAAATGCGGCTACGGCTGGGAGCAGGCGTACGCGATCGAGCACCACGTCGACGCCAAGGGCGAGCCGTTCATCATGTACAAGGCCGATGGCGAGCGGGTGCCCTCGCCGCTGTCCAACCCGACCTGCCTGAACTGCGGCGGACACGTCGTACGGATCATGCGCGCCGGCCAGGTCTCCTCGGTGATGGGCATGATCGACCACCTCTACCACCACCAGATCGCCCCCGGGATCGCCGGACCGGTACCGGCCGGGGTGAACGTCCCCCGGCCGCCGAAGCAGCGCAGGGCGCCCCGCTCGCCCGCCGCCCCCGGGCCCGTGGCCCTCGAGCCGGCCGGGGAGCGCGGGGGCCTGCTCTCCCGCCTGAAGGGGTTCTTCCGCCGGTCATAGGATCGGCCGTATGAGCACACGCGTGGAGAAGACGCAGACGCAGGCCAAGGACGCACCGCCGCCGCTGCCCGAGCCCCTTCGGGTGGCGGTCGCGGACTCGCACACCCACCTCGACATGCAGTCCGGCACTGTCGAGGAGGGCCTTGCGAAGGCCGCCTCGGTGGGCGTGACCACCGTCGTCCAGGTCGGCTGCGACGTGAAGGGCTCCCGGTGGGCCGCCGAGACCGCGGCCGCCCATGCGAACGTCCACGCGGCCGTCGCCCTCCACCCGAACGAAGCCCCGCGCATCGTCCACGGGGATCCGGACAACTGGTCGCGCCAGGGCGCCCGGGCGGGCGGCGGCGAGTCCGCGCTGGACGAGGCCCTCGCCGAGATCGAGGCGCTGGCCGCGCTCGACCACGTCAAGGCGGTCGGCGAGACCGGCCTGGACTACTTCCGCACGGGTCCGGAGGGCATGGCCGCGCAGGAGCGGTCCTTCCGCGCGCACATCGAGATCGCCAAGCGGCAGGGCAAGGCCCTGGTCATCCACGACCGGGACGCCCACGCGGACGTGCTGCGCGTCCTGCGGGAGGAGGGCGCCCCCGAACGGACCGTCTTCCACTGCTACTCCGGGGACGCCGAGATGGCCCGCGAGTGCGCGGCCGCCGGGTACTACATGTCCTTCGCCGGGACCGTCACCTTCAAGAACGCGGGCGCGCTGCGTGAGGCGCTGGCCGTGGCCCCGCAGGAGCTGGTGCTCGTCGAGACGGACGCGCCGTACCTGACCCCGGCGCCGTACCGCGGACGGCCCAATGCGCCGTACCTCATTCCGCTGACGGTCCGGGCGATGGCCGCGGTCCGCGGTATCGACGAGGACGCGATGGCCACCGCGCTGGCGGCCAACACGGCCCGCGCCTTCGACTACTGACGCCCCGCCCGCCCCGACACGCTGTGTAGCCGTACGGCTTTGGAGCGTGACGGCTCCTCCGCTAGGGTGCCGTGCCCGCACTCAGAGGGTGCCGGATCACCAGTGGAGCGAGCGTCGTGAGCGATACGCAGGGCAGTCACCGCCGTGGCGGTCCCGTCCCCGAGGCGTACGAGGCCCAGCCCTTGGCCTGGCCGGCAGGTTCGGGCGATCCCGTCCCCGCCCCGTGGGACCCCCGGCCCGCGGTCCCCGTCCCGCGCGGCGGGCGCCGCCGCCGGGCCGCCCTGTCACCGGCCGAGCTGGCGGAGGCCGACACCCTGGCCGCGGCGCCCGCGGCGCCCGTGGCGCCCGTGGCGCCCGTGGCGCCCGCGGCCCCCGCAGCGCCCGGGTCGGGCCGCCGCCGGGCCGCGAACCCGGCGGGCCCCGCCACGGCGCCGGCCGACACCCTGGCCGTGGCACCCGTGGCACCCGTGGCACCCGTGGTGCCGGGCCAGGGCGCGGGGACCGGCCGCCGCCGCGCCCGGGGCCGCGGCCTGCCCGACCGGCCCATCGGCACGAACTGGCGGCGGATCGTGCCGCAGGCCCTCGTCGTCGCCTTCCTCGCGGGCGGCACCACGGCGTTCGTGGCCGCCGACAAATCGGTACGGCTCACCGTGGACGGAGTCCCGCGCACCCTGCACACCTTCGCCGACGACATCGGCGAACTGCTCGCCGCCGAAGGACTCGGCGTCGGCCCCCACGACCTCGTCGCCCCCGCCGCCCGCGCACCCCTCGAAGACGGCGAGGAGGTCGTCGTCCGCTACGGCCGCCCCCTGCGCCTGACCCTCGACGGGCAGCAGCGCCAGGTGTGGACCACCGCCCGCACCGTCGAGGGCGCGCTGCACCAGTTCGGCATCCGCGCCGAGGGCGCCTACCTCTCCGCCCCCCGCACCGCCCCCGTCCCGCGCGCCGGGCTGGCCCTCAGCGTCCGCACCGAACGCAGCGTCACCTTCATGGCCGACGGCCGCGAACGCACCATCCGCACCAACGCCGCCACCGTCCAGGAGGCCCTCGACCAGGCCGGCATCACCCTCCACGGCCAGGACACCACCTCCGTGCCCCCCACCGACTTCCCCCGCGACGGCCAGACCGTCACGGTGCTGCGCATCACCGGCACCCGCGAGGTCCGCGAGGAGCGCATCCCGTTCGAGACCGAGAAGGTCAAGGACCCCGAGCTGTTCTCCGGCACCGAGGTCGTCGAGCGCGCCGGCCGACCCGGGGCGCGCAGGGTCACGTACAGCCTGCGCACCGTCAACGGGGTCCGGCAGAAGCCGCGGCCCATCGCCGACGAGGTCGTCCGCGAACCGGTCAGCCAGCTCGTCAAGGTCGGCACCAGGGCCCTGCCGAGCTCCGTCACCGGCGCCGACGGCCTCAACTGGGCGGCCCTGGCCCAGTGCGAATCCGGCGGCCGTCCCTCCGCCACCGACGCCTCGGGCACCTACGGCGGCCTCTACCAGTTCGACGTCCGCACCTGGCAGGGCCTCGGCGGCAGCGGACGCCCGCAGAACGCCTCGGGCACGGAACAGACGTACCGGGCGAAGAAGCTCTACGTGCAGCGGGGGGCGAGCCCGTGGCCGCACTGCGGCCGCAGGCTCACGTCGTAGCGAGCACGCCGATCTGAGACGCTTTACCGGTGAGCACCGCAGAGCAGCAGCCCGAGAACCCCGAGAACACCCCTCCTTCCGTGTCCGACGCCCTCCTCGGCCCGGCCGACATCAGGGAGCTGGCCGCCGCCCTCGGCGTACGCCCGACGAAGCAGAAGGGGCAGAACTTCGTCATCGACGCCAACACGGTGCGCCGGATCGTGCGCACCGCTGAGGTCCGCCCGGACGACGTCGTCGTCGAGGTCGGCCCCGGGCTCGGCTCGCTGACGCTCGCGCTGCTGGAGGCCGCGGACCGGGTCGTCGCCGTCGAGATCGACGACATCCTGGCCGCCGCGCTGCCCGCCACCATCGAGGCGCGGATGCCCGCGAGGAAGGACCGCTTCGCGCTGGTCCACTCCGACGCGATGCTCGTGACCGAACTGCCCGGCCCGCCGCCGACCGCCCTCGTCGCGAACCTGCCCTACAACGTGGCCGTCCCCGTCCTGCTGACCATGCTCGACCGCTTCCCGACCATCGAGCGCACGCTCGTGATGGTGCAGGCGGAGGTCGCCGACCGGCTGGCCGCCGAGCCGGGCAACAAGGTCTACGGGGTGCCCTCGGTCAAGGCCAACTGGTACGCGCACGTCAAGCGCGCCGGTGCCATCGGCCGCAAGGTCTTCTGGCCCGCCCCGAACGTCGACTCCGGTCTCGTCTCGCTGGTGCGCCGCACCGAGCCGATCAGGACGACCGCGACCAAGGCGGAGGTCTTCGCGGTCGTGGACGCCGCTTTCGCCCAGCGCCGCAAGACGCTGCGCGCCGCGCTGGCCGGCTGGGCCGGATCGGCGGCGGGCGCGGAGGCCGCGCTGGTCGCCGCCGGTGTCTCGCCGCAGGCCCGCGGGGAGTCCCTGACGGTCGAGGAGTTCGCGGCGATCGCCGAGCACAAGCCCGCGGCGGAGAGGCCCGCACTGTGAGCGCGCTCCGGGCGGCCGTGACCGTACGGGTCCCCGCCAAGGTCAACGTGCAGCTCGCGGTGGGCGCGGCCCGCCCCGACGGCTTCCACGACCTGGCCAACGTCTTCCTCGCCGTGTCGCTGTTCGACGAGGTGACGGCCACCCCGGCCGACACCCTGACCGTCACCTGCGAGGGTCCGGACGCAGACAAGGTCCCGCTGGACCGCACCAACCTCGCGGCGCGCGCCGCCGAGATCCTCGCGGCCCGGTCCGGCATCGAACCCGCCGTCCACCTCCACATCGCGAAGAGCATCCCGGTTGCGGGCGGCATGGCGGGCGGCAGCGCGGACGGGGCGGCCGCCCTGCTGGCCTGCGACGCCTTGTGGGGCCTGGACACCCCGCGCGCCGAACTCCTCGGCCTCTGCGCGGAGCTCGGCAGCGACGTCCCCTTCAGTCTGGTCGGCGGGGCCGCGCTCGGCACCGGCCGGGGCGAGCTGCTGACCCCGGTGGAAGCCGGGGCGTTCCACTGGGTCTTCGCGGTGGCCGACGGGGGGCTGTCCACGCCGGCGGTGTTCCGCGAGTTCGACCGGCTGGCCGAGGCGGAGGGTACGCGGATCCCGGTGCCGGTGGCCTCGCCGGTGCTCCTGGCGGCCCTCGCGTCGGGCGACGCCAACGCCCTGGGCGCGGCGCTGGCCAATGACCTCCAGGCGGCGGCGCTGTCGCTGCGGCCGCCGCTGGCGCGGACGTTGGCCGCGGGCGTGGAGGGTGGTGCGCTGGCCGCGCTGGTCTCCGGCTCGGGGCCGACGACGGCGTTCCTGGTCGCGGACGAGGAATCCGCCGCCAAGGTCGCGGCCGCGCTCGAGGCCTCCGGCACCTGCCGAGCCACTCACGTGGCGTCCAGCCCGGCTCCGGGTGCGACGGTCCTGCCGTCCTGACCCTGCGGGCCGGTTGCCGGGGGCGCTGCCCCCGGACCCCCGCGCCTCAAACGCCGGCGGGGCTGGAACAGCGCGGCGGAGCCCCGGGCAGTACTCAGGCGGGAGTTGAGTATCCGCGCCCTGTCGGGGGACGGCCCGCGAGGGCGACCGTGGGGTCATGACAGCCACCGCACGGGCCCTCGCCGACGCGACGCCCGCCGACCGCGACCGGTACGTCGACCTGCTGCGCGTCGCCTCGCTCGGCACCGTCATCGCCGGGCACTGGCTGATGGCCGCCGTCAGCGCCGACGGGATAGGGAATCTGCTCGCCCTCGTGCCCGCCCTCCAAGTGCTCACCTGGGGGTTGCAGATCATGCCCGTCTTCTTTTTCGTCGGCGGGTTCTCGCACGCCCTGTCCTACCGTTCCCTCGCCCGCCGCACCGACGGCCCCGTCTACGCCGTCTTCCTGCGGGCCCGGCTCCAGCGGCTGCTGCGCCCCACCCTCGTCTTCGTCCTGGTGTGGGCGCTGCTCGCGCTCGCCGTGCAGCTCGCCGGCCGCGGCGGCGGTCCGCTGACGGGGGCCGCGCTGCGGCTGGTCACCCAGCCGTTGTGGTTCATCGGGATCTACCTGGCCATGGTCGCCTTCACCCCGCCGCTGCTGAAGCTGCACGAGCGTTACGGCTGGGGGGCCTTCGCCGCGCCGGCCGGGGCGGCCGCGCTGGTCGATGTACTGCGCTTCGCGCTCGGGGTCCCGTACGTGGAGTTCCTGAACTTCGCCTTCGTCTGGCTCGCCGTCCACCAGCTCGGCTTCCTGCGCGCCGACGGCCGGATCCGCCGGCCCGCCGTCCTCGCCGCCGCGGGTCTCGCCTCTGCCGCGCTGCTGGTGGCGTACGGCCCGTACCCGCTGTCCATGGTGGGGATGCCCGGCGAGAAGGTGTCCAACATGGCCCCGCCCACCCTGGCTCTCCTGTGCCACGGCCTGTGGCTCGTCGGCGCCGTCCAGCTGCTGTCCCGGCCCGCCACCGCCTGGCTGGGCCGCCCGCGTGTCTGGCGCGGGGTCGTCGCGGCCAACGGCCTCGCCATGACCGCCTTCCTGTGGCACCTCACCGCCATGCTCGCCGTGTACGGGATCCAGCTCGCCCTCGGCCTCGGCCTGCCGGCCCCCGCGACGGCCGCCTGGTGGGCGCAGGCCCCGGTACGAGTGCTGGCCGCGGCCGTGGTCACGGGCGTGCTCGTCGCGCTGTTCCGCCGTTTCGAGGCGCCCCGGCCGACTGTTCCCGCCCCGGCCCGGCGCACCGGCGGGCCGCTGGCCGCCGTCGGGATCACCCTGTGCCTGCTCGGCATCCTGGGCCTGTCCATGACCGGGCTCGGCGGTCTGCTCGACGGGCACAGTGCCACGCTGATCGCCCTGCCCGTCACCGCGCCGGCCGCGATCGCGATGGCGCTGGGCGGCTGGTATCTCGTGGAACGGTCCGCCCCGGCCCGGAGGGTTAGGCTGGGGGGCTGATCCACACCCTTTCCCTGGAGCGCGTCTGATGGCCGTCAATCTGGTCAATGTCGAGGCAGTCAGCAAGGTGTACGGCACACGTACCCTGCTGGACGGCATCTCCCTCGGCGTGTCCGAGGGGGACCGGATCGGCGTCGTCGGCCGCAACGGCGACGGGAAGACCACCCTCATCCGCATGCTCGCCAAGCTGGAGGAGCCCGACACCGGCCGGGTCACCCAGCTTGGCGGCCTGCGCATGGGCGTCCTCACCCAGCACGACTCGCTCGACCCCTCGGCCACCGTCCGCCACGAGATCATCGGCGACATGGCCGACCACGAGTGGGCCGGCAACGCCAAGATCCGCGACGTGCTGACCGGACTCTTCGGCGGCCTCGACCTGCCCGGCTTCGGCCAGGGCCTCGACACCGTCATCGGCCCGCTCTCCGGTGGCGAGCGCCGCCGGATCGCCCTCGCCCAGCTGCTCATCGCCGACCAGGACCTCCTGATCCTCGACGAGCCCACCAACCACCTCGACGTCGAGGGCATCTCCTGGCTGGCCAAGCACCTTCAGGAGCGCCGCTCCGCGCTCGTCTGCGTCACCCACGACCGCTGGTTCCTCGACCAGGTCTGCACCCGCATGTGGGACGTGCAGCGCGGAGACGTGCACGAGTACGAGGGCGGCTACAGCGACTACGTCTTCGCCCGCGCCGAGCGCGACCGGATCGCCGCCACCGAGGAGTCCAAGCGCCAGAACCTGATGCGCAAGGAGCTGGCCTGGCTGCGCCGCGGCGCCCCCGCCCGGACCTCCAAGCCCCGCTACCGCATCGAGGCGGCCAACGAGCTGATCGCCGACGTGCCGCCGCCGCGCGACACGTCCGAGCTGATGAAGTTCGCCAACGCGCGCCTGGGCAAGACCGTCTTCGACCTCGAGGACGTCAGCGTGCACGCCGGGCCCAAGGAGCTGCTCAAGCACCTCACCTGGCATCTGGGCCCCGGCGACCGCGTCGGCCTCGTCGGCGTCAACGGCGCCGGCAAGACCTCCCTGCTGCGCGCCCTGGCCGAGGCCGCCCGCACCCAGGGCGAGATCCAGCCCGCCGCCGGAAAGGTCATCGTCGGCAAGACCGTCAAGCTGGCCTACCTCTCGCAGGAGGTCGGCGAGCTCGACCCGTCCCTGCGCGTCCTGGAGGCCGTCCAGCGGGTGCGCGACCGGGTCGACCTCGGCAAGGGCCGCGAGATGACGGCGGGCCAGCTCTGCGAGCAGTTCGGCTTCACCAAGGAGAAGCAGTGGACGCCGGTCGGCGACCTCTCCGGTGGTGAGCGGCGCCGCCTGCAGATCCTGCGCCTGCTGATGGACGAGCCCAACGTCCTCTTCCTCGACGAGCCCACCAACGACCTCGACATCGAGACCCTGACCCAGCTGGAGGACCTCCTCGACGGCTGGCCCGGGTCGATGATCGTGATCTCCCACGACCGCTTCTTCATCGAGCGCACCACCGACACGGTGATGGCGCTGCTCGGCGACGCCAGCCTGCGGATGCTGCCGCGGGGTCTGGACGAGTACCTGGAGCGCAGGCGGCGGATGATCGAGGCGGCCGCCCCGGCGCCCGCCCAGGCCTCCACCGCCGCGAAGTCCACCGCCTCGGGGGACTCGCGTGCCGCGAAGAAGGAGCTGCAGAAGATCGAGCGGCAGCTGAACAAGCTGTCCGACCGAGAGGGCAACCTGCACGCCCAGATCGCCGAGAACTCCACCGACTACGACAAGGTGGCCAAGCTGGACGCGGACCTCCGCGAACTCCTCGCGGACCGCGACGATTTGGAGATGCGCTGGCTGGAGCTGGCCGAGGAGGCCTGAGCGGGGGCGGGGCGATCAGTCCCGTACCGACCCGTTCCGCGGGTCAACTGGCCGGATAACGGCGGCGTCACGGGCCGGTCCTCCCTTGGGAACAGGGGGCGGACCGGCCCGATGTATGAGCGCTGTCAGTGATAGAAAGGTCATCCTCCCCACCCCCACCTATGCCGAAAGCGTGCGCTGATGACCGAGCCGCCCCAGCCGCCGAACCAGCCACCGACACCTTCCGGTTACGGACACCTGCCCGGCCCGCCGCAGCAGGGCTACGGGTTCCCGCCGCAGGGCGAGAACCCGTACGCGCAGCAGCCCGGGTACCCGCCGCAGCCGCCCACCGTGCAGCAGCAGCACGCGGGCCCCGGCCACCCGCCGCCCCCGCCCGGCGGCCCCGGTACGCCGCCGAAGAAGAAGGCGGCCGTCCTGATCGCGGCCTCGGTGGCCGCCGTCCTGGTCCTGGCCGGCGTCGGCTACGTCGCGTTCTCCGGCGACGACAAGGACGGCAAGCCGATCGCGCAGGAGTCCACCGACGCCAAGCCGTCCGGCTCCTCCTCCGTGGACAAGGGCAACGGCAACGGGGACGGTGGCGCCGAGCGGACGGACCTCAACTCCGGCCGCAAGCAGGGCGAGGACAAGGCCCTCTGGCTCAAGACCGCCAAGATCGACGGCCCCGGCATGGGCGTCGACTCGGCCGGCCAGTGGGTCGTCGGCGACACCGTCGTCAAGACCGTCTGGAAGAACCTCACCGGCTACTCGGTCACCGACGGCAAGGAGAAGTGGACTCTCCCCTTCCCTGCCCTGATCTGCTCCGTCGCCCCGCAGACCACGGCCGAGGGCCGGACGGTCGTCATGTACCGCGACAGCGAGGGCGAGAACGCCACCTGCACCCAGCTGCGCGTCGTCGACCTCAAGACGGGCAAGGAGGTCTGGTCGAAGGAGGTGCCCAAGGAGGGGCTCTTCGACATCTTCACCAGCCCCACCCTGTCCATGATCGGCGACACGGTCACCGTCAGTCGTGGCGGAACCGCCAGCGCCTTCAAGATCAGCAACGGTGACAAGCTCTTCGCGAGCCCCCGGGGCGAGGGCTGCAACCCGGACTCCTACGAGGCCGGCAACGGCAGGATGATCGCCCTCGCCACCTGCTCCGACGAGGAGTCCTCCGCCGAGGTCCACGGCATCGACCCCGTCACCGGAGCGAAGGCCTGGGCCTTCCGGCTCCCCGCGAAGTTCAAGGTCACCAGCATCTACTCGGTGAACCCGACCGTCATCGACATCGGCAACGAGCAGACGAAGCAGCGCTCCATCGTGGTCCTGGGACCCGACGGGAAGCAGACCGTCACCCTCGCCGGCGAGGGCAGCTTCGCCGTCGGCTGCGGCGACACCGGCCTCTTCCGGTCCCTGGCGACCTGCCCCTCCGCCGCCGTCGACGGCAACACCCTCTACCTGCCCACCGCGGCGGCCGCCGGCGCGGCCAACGAGATCGTCGCCTTCGACCTGGCCACCGGCAAGGACAAGTGGCGCACCCCGGCCGGCGACAAGCGCACCCTGACCCCGCTCAAAGCCGTGAACGGGCAGCTGATCGCCTACCGCAAGGCCGAGTCCGACCAGGGCGGCGAGGTCGTCTCGATCCCGGCCGCGGGCGGCACGCCCACCGCGCTCCTGCGCCACCCCTCGGGCCCCGCCGCCCCGATCGAGAGCACCTTCCACACCCCGAAGCTGGACTACGTGGACGGACGGTTCTTCATCTCCTCCACCCACCTGCGGGCCCAGGGCCAGGACGAGAAGCTCCTGATGGTCTTCGGCAAGTGAGAACGCGTCCAAGCAGCCGCCCACCGAGAGGCATGAGCAACCGATGAGTACCCCGCCGCCCCCCAGCCAGCCGCCGTCCGGCGGCTTCGGAGCGCCGCAGGACCCCCCGCCGGGCGGGTTCGGCGCGCCCGTACCGCCGCCCGGACCGGCCGCCGCTCCGCAGGCCGGGCCCCCGCAGCAGCCGCCGAGCGCGCAGCCCGCGTACGGCTACCCGCAGGCGGGCCCCGGCTACGGCTACCCGCAGCAGCCCGGCACCCCGCCCCCGTTCGGCGCGCCGCCCGTACCCGCGCCCCCGGCCCAGTCCCCGGCCGCGGGCGGCGGCAACGACAAGCGCACCCAGCTGATGATCGTCGGCGCGGCCCTGCTGGCCATCGTCCTCATCGTCGGCGGCGGCCTCTGGTACACCTCCGGCGACAGCGGCGCGGACGACAGGGCGGACGGCGGCCCCACCGCCTCCCCGGGCAACGACAAGCCCCAGGACCTCGTGCCCGGCACCGAGAAGGTGCCCGGCAACCCGAAGTCGAAGGCGCTGCTGAACCTGCCGAGCCCGGTTCCGCCGGACGTCGCCACCGTCGCCGGCTCCTGGCTGACCGACTCCACCTACGTCAAGTCGGATCTCTCGAAGGTCGTCGGCTACAACCTCGTCGACGGCGGCAAGAAGTGGGAGCTTCCCCTCCCCGGCGAGCTCTGCGGCGCGACCAAGCACGTCAGCGAGAACAAGACGGCGGTCCTGTTCAAGGCCACCGCGGCCACGCCCGAGAACAAGTACCCGCAGTGCACCGAGGTCGGTGTCATCGACCTGGAGAGCGGCAAGCTCGTCTGGTCCGGCAACGCCAAGAGCGCCACCGGCGGCGACAAGCCCGTCTCCCTGAACACGGTCACCCTCAGCGGCAAGACCGTCGCCGCGGCCGGCATCTCCGCGGGCGGCACCGCCTGGAACCTCGCCGACGGCAAGTCCCTGTGGCTGCCCAAGGTCGACGGCGAATCCTGCCGTGACGTCGGCTACGCCGGCGGCGAGGCCCTCGCCGCCATCCGCAAGTGCGGCCAGAGCCCCAACTACACCCTGTACGGACAGCTCCTCGACCCGACCAGCGGTGCGCCCACCGCCTCGTACAAGCTCTCCCAGGGCATCGAGGACGCGTCCATCGTCTCCACCAAGCCCCTGATCGTGGCTGCCGACGTCGGCAAGACCGCGAAGAACGCCACGGGCGTCAGCGACCTCTTCGTCATCGACCCCAAGGGCGAGCTGAAGGCCCGTATCCCGCTCGCCTCCGGAGACTTCGCCGGCAAGTGCGGACTGGACGTCGAGAAGTGCGTCAACATGGTGGTCGGCAACGGCAAGCTCTACCTGCCGTCCTACGAGCACCAGGGCCAGGCGGCCGGCGGCCGCACCAACGAGCTGCTCTCCTTCGACCTGGAGACCGGCAAGCAGACCACCGACCGCGCCGACGCGGGCGAGCGGTACACGATGTTCCCGCTGCGCATGGACGGGTCGAACATCATCGCGTACAAGAACCCCCCGTACGACAAGGGCGGTCAGATCGTCAGCATCGACAGCAAGACGATGAAGGAAACCCTGCTCATGGAGAACCCGGAGGACAAGGCGAGCCAGCGCGCCGAGAGCGCGTTCTCGCCCGAGTACTCCGAGTACCGCTACCACGGCGGAAAGCTGTTCATCTCGCGTACGACGGTCAGCAAGCCGTACTCGGACAAGGCCGACCCGGAGTACCTCTTCGTGTCCTTCAGCGCGAGCTGACGCACACCGCCGAAAGCCCCCGAACGGTCCGCACCGATCGGGGGCTTCTGCGCGGTATCCCCCTCCTACCGTCGAACAAGCGTGTAGCTTGCCGGGTCAGAAGGGTGGGGGGTGGTTCCTCAATGGGCGTACGGGTCGTGGTGGTCGACGAGCACCGGCTGCTGGCCGAGGCACTCGCCTCTGCCCTGAAGCTGCGCGGCCACCGGGTACTGGCCGCGGCCGCCCCGGCCGCGGGCGCCGCGGAGCTGGTCATCAGCCGTGCCCCGGAGGTCTGCCTCCTCGGCACCGCCACCCCCGCCGAGCCCGGGGTCTTCGAGCCGGTCGTCCGCATCAAGCGGGAGCGTCCGCAGATCGCCGTGGTCGTCCTGGGCCCGGTACCCAGCCCGCGCGGGATCGCGGCCGCCTTCGCCGCCGGCGCCTCGGGGTACGTACGCCACGACGAGCGCATCGAGGGCGTGGAGCGGGCGCTGGCCAAGGCCAGGGCGGGGGAGGTGGCGATCGCCCCGCAGCTGTTGCAGGGGGCCTTCGCGGAGCTCCTGAACCCGGCCGCCCAGCCCGACGACGAGGGCAGCCGGCTGCTGCGGCTGCTCACCCCGCGCGAGGTGGAGGTGCTCGTCCGGGTCGCCGAGGGCGAGGACACCCGGCTGATCGCCGCGGGCATGGAGATCGCCCCGAGCACCGCCCGTACGCATGTGCAGCGGGTGCTGATGAAGCTGGGCGTGGGCTCGAGGCTGGAGGCGGCCGCACTGGCCGCCCGCACCGGCTTGCTGGACCGGGCGCTGCCCGCGGCGCTGCCCGCGGCGCCGTCCGCCGCCGCGCGCGGCTGACGCCCGGGCGCGGACCGGCCGCCGATTTCCCCATGGGCGCGGAATCGGGTAAGCCAGTCCTCAAGCACGTGCACGCACCCGCGCGTGCTCCCCCGCGAGAGGCAGTAGGCGAGTGAGCAAGTACCTGGTAACCGGTGGCGCCGGATACGTCGGCAGCGTGGTCGCGGCCCACCTCCTGGAGGCCGGCCACGAGGTGACCGTCCTCGACGACCTGAGCACGGGCTTTCGCGTAGGGGTCCCGGCGGGCGCCACGTTCATCGAGGGCCGGATCCAGGACGCCGCCCGCTACGTGGACTCCTCCTACGAGGCGGTGCTGCACTTCGCGGCCTCCTCGCAGGTCGGCGAGTCCGTGGTGAACCCGGGCAAGTACTGGGAGAACAACGTCGGCGGGACGCTGGCCCTGCTGGCCGCCATGCGCGGGGCGGGCGTGCGCAAGCTGGTGTTCTCCTCCACCGCCGCCACCTACGGCGAGCCGACGGAGGGCCTGCTGACGGAGGCCTCGGTGACCGCGCCGACCAACCCGTACGGCGCCTCGAAGCTGGCCGTCGACCACATGATCGCGGGGGAGTGCGTGGCGCACGGCCTGGCCGCGGTGTCCCTGCGCTACTTCAACGTGGCCGGGGCATACGGGGAGTTCGGCGAGCGGCACACCCCCGAGACGCACCTGATCCCGCTGGTCCTCCAGGTCGCCCTGGGCGAGCGGGAGTCGATCTCGGTGTTCGGCGAGGACTACCCGACCCCGGACGGCACCTGCGTACGCGACTACATCCACGTCGCCGACCTGGCGGAGGCCCACCTGGCCGCCCTGCGGGCCGCCACCGGTGGGGAGCACCTGATCTGCAACCTGGGCAACGGCAACGGGTTCTCGGTCCGCGAGGTCGTCGAGACCGTCCGCAAGGTCACCGGCCGGGACATTCCCGAGGTGGTCGCGCCGCGCCGGGCGGGCGACCCCGCGATGCTCGTCGCCTCCGCGGCCACGGCCCACGAGCGGCTCGGCTGGACGCCCAGCCGATCCGACCTCACCGGCATCATCTCGGACGCGTGGAACTTCGCGCGCACGCACACTTCCTGAGCCTTCCGGACCCCGGAACCCCTGGTCCCCGTCCGGTCCCGCACGTCCTGCGCGCCCCCCGCACCCCGATCGGTGCGGGGGGCGTGTGCGTGTCGGCCGTGCGCTGCGGGCGGGCGCCGCGCGCGGGCGCCCGGCGTGCACACGCCGGGTGAAATGCCCCCCGTGCAACTGCCCGCGGCACACGCCGGTACCGAAGCCGCCATCAGGACCTTCGGAACAGTCGATTTCAAGCCACCACAAAGCCGGTTCGCAGCGCCCGCCCCGGAAAATCCCTGGGAAAACTTCTGCTATTCGGCCAACCGCCGGACGCCCCCGGGCCTACGCTGATGCGTGACACCGGTGGGGGCCGGTGTTGATTCAGGGGTCGAGACAAGTCGGGTACGTCGTCCGGTCCGGGGTAATGCAGAAGTGTCACGGCGGCGGCCGGGGCAGCTGCGGATCACCCGGTCCGGGCGCCGTACCCGCCGTCGTCCGTTCCCCTACCCTTGGGGGTTTTGTGGTTCGTATCCGGGTTCTCGTCGTCGACGATCACCGCATCTTCGCCGAATCGCTCGCAGCCGCGCTCGCGGCCGAGCCGGACGTGGACGTGTCCGCGGCCGGCAGCGGCCCCGCCGCGCTGCGCTGCCTCGAACGCGCGGCGGCCGAGGGCCGTCGCTTCGACGTCCTGCTGGTCGACGCCGATCTCGGCGCGGCCCCGGGGGCCCTACCCGCTCAGCGGGAGTCGGGCTCCGGGGCGCCGCCGCCCGGCTCGGACGGGATCGCGCTGGTCGCAGGGGTGCGGGTGACCCACGCCGGGGTCCGCACGGTCGTGCTCGCCGAGCGCGACGACCCCCGCCGGGCCGCCCTCGCGCTCCAGGCGGGAGCCTCGGGCTGGGTGGCGAAGGACTGCTCGCTCTCCCGGCTCCTGGCCGTCATCCGCGGGGTCCTGCGCGAGGAGACTCATCTGCCGCCCGCCCTGCTCACCGGGGTGCTCCGGGAGCTGACCGCGGCGCGCAAGCACCGTACGGACAGCGAGCGGCTGGTGGAGTCGCTGACCCCGCGCGAGCGCGAGGTGCTGCGCTGCATGGTGGCGGGGCTGGGCCGCAAGGACGTGGCGGCGCGGCTGTTCCTGTCCCCGCACACGGTCCGCACACACATGCAGAACGTGCTGGGCAAGCTCGGGGTGCACTCCACGCTGGCCGCGGTGGCCCTGGCCCGGCGGGCCGGTGTGCGGCCGGCGGACCTAGCCGGGGATGTTGTCGAACGGAGCGGTCAACTGGCGTAGCAGCCCGGCGAGATCGCCGCGCTGGTTCTGCGAGAGCTGGGCCAGGATCGCCCGCTCCTGGGCCAGCAGCCCGGCGAGGGCCTGGTCGGCACGGTCCCGTCCCTCGGGAGTGAGCCGCACCAGGACCCCCCGGCGGTCGCTGGGGTCCGGGAGCCGCTCGACGAGGCCCTTCTTGGCGAGCCGGTCGATGCGGTTGGTCATGGTGCCGGAGGTGACCAGGGTCTGGGTCAGCAACTGGCCGGGAGAGAGCTGATAGGGCGCGCCGGCGCGCCGCAATGATGTCAGGACGTCGAACTCCCACGGCTCCAGGCCGTGCTCGGAGAAGGCCAGCCTGCGGGCGCGGTCGAGATGGCGTGCGAGCCTGCTGACGCGGCTCAGTACCTCGAGCGGTTCCACGTCGAGGTCAGGGCGCTCCCGCCGCCATGCCGCCACCAGTCGGTCGACCTCGTCCTCCATGCCGATCAGTGTAAGGGGTCTGTCGATGTGAAGTCTCTTCATACCAAGTATCTCGATTACGAGTATCTTGACATCGAGATATAATTGCCGCGAGCATGGGGCATGGAGGGGGCCGGAACGGATTCCGCTTCCGATCGCCCCGCCAGCAGGGAGGCTCGAACATGTATTCCGATACCGCGCGCGCCGGGACCCCCACGTCCACCGCGCCATCCGCCCCGACCTGGGATCCCCAGCAGTACCTCCGGCACTCGGGCCACCGCACACGGCCCTTCCTCGACCTGCTCACCCGCATACCCGAACTCCCCCTCGGCCCCGCCCGCATCGCCGACCTCGGCTGCGGCCCCGGCAACGTCACCACCCTCCTCGCCGACCGCTGGCCCGAGGCCCGCATCACGGGCTTCGACCTCTCCCGGGAGATGCTCCACCGCGCGAAGGAGGAGTACGCCGGGCCCACCCCCGGCGGCGGCAGCCTCGACTTCCGTCACGGCGACCTCGCCACCTGGCTGCCCGAGGAGCCCTACGACCTGATCGTCTCCAACGCCGCCCTCCAGTGGGTCCCCGGCCACCCCGGCTCCTTCGGCGCCTGGATCAACGGGCTGCGCCCCGGCGGCACCTTCGCCTTCCAGATCCCCGGCAACTTCACCGCCCCCAGCCACGCCCTGCTCGCGGAGCAGTGCGACACCCCGCGCTGGCGGGCCCGGCTCGCCGGTCACGGCGCCCGCTACATCCATCTCCTCGAACCCGCCGAATACCTCGCCCGGTTCACCGAGCTCGGCTGCTCCGCCGACATCTGGGAGACCACCTACCACCAGCTGCTCCAGGGCCCCGACCCCGTACTCGACTGGGTCAAGGGCACCGCGCTGCGACCCGTCCTCACCGCCCTCGGCGACGACCGCGAGGCCGTGGACGCTTTCCTCACCGAATACCGCGACCGGCTGCGCCCCGCCTATCCGACCGGCCCGCGCGGCACCGTCTTCCCGTTCCGCCGCATCTTCGCCGTAGCCCGCAAGGAGGCATGACCGTGCTCACCGCAGTCGACCATGTGCAACTCGCCGCTCCGCCGGACTCGGAGGACCGGCTCCGCGCGTACTACACGGACGTCCTCGGCATGACCGAGATCCCCAAGCCGCCCGTCCTCGCCGCCCGCGGGGGCTGCTGGTTCGCCGCCGGGCCCGTCCAGCTGCACCTCGGCGTGGAGGAGGACTTCCGGCCCGCCACCAAGGCCCACCCGGGGCTGCGGGTGACCGACATCGAGGCGTACGCGAGCAGACTGCGGGAGCGGGGGGCCAAGGTCGTCTGGGACGACAACCTGCCGGGCCACCGCCGCTTCTACTCGGAGGACCCCGTCGGCAACCGGCTCGAATTCCTGGAGCGGCACCGCCCCGACCCGGCGGCGCTGGAACCCTGCGCGTAGGCGGCACGACACGACGGCGCTCCGTCACCGGATCTCCGGTGACGGAGCGCCGTCGTGCTGCTCCGTCCGTGCTGCTCCGTGTGCGGGGCTCAGTTCTTGCGCCGGCCCACCAGCTGCGGCTTCGACTCCAGCTTGTCCAGCCCGTGCCAGGCCAGATTCACCAGGTGCGCCGCGACCTCCGCCTTCCTGGGCTTGCGCACGTCCAGCCACCACTGCCCGGTCAGTGCCACCATTCCGACCAGCGCCTGTGCGTACAGCGGGGCCAGCTTGGGGTCGAAGCCCCGCGCCTTGAACTCCAGACCGAGGATGTCCTCGACCTGCGTGGCGATGTCGCTGATCAGCGAGGCGAAGGTGCCGGTGGACTGGGCGACCGGGGAGTCCCTCACGAGGATCCGGAAGCCGTCCGTGTAGGACTCGATGTAGTCGAGGAGCGCGAAGGCGGCCTGCTCCAGCAGCTCCCGCGGGTGCCCGGCCGTCAGCGCTCCGGTCACCCCGTCCAGCAGCTGGCGCATCTCGCGGTCCACGACGACCGCGTACAGGCCCTCCTTGCCTCCGAAGTGCTCGTACACCACCGGCTTGGACACCCCGGCCTTCGCCGCGATCTCCTCCACCGAGGTGCCTTCGAAGCCCTTCTCCGCGAACAGCGTCCGGCCGATGTCCAGCAGTTGCTGGCGCCGCTCCGCGCCCGTCATCCGGACCCGGCGGCCGCGCTTGGGCTTGTCGCTGCTGGAATTACTGCCGTCGATCGCCACGCCCCCCATCATGCCGCGTTCGACTCGTTTTCCCTGCGCCGGGCGTCGATGCGGGCCGCGGACGGCCAGCGCACGTCCGTTGCCCAGCCCAGCTGTTCGAACCAGCGGATCAGCCGCGCGCTGGAGTCGATCTGGCCGCGGAGCACACCGTGCCGCGCCGAGGTCGGTTCGGCGTGGTGCAGGTTGTGCCAGGACTCGCCGCAGGAGAGCACCGCGAGCCACCAGACGTTGCCGCTGCGGTCCCGGGACTTGAACGGCCGCTTGCCCACCGCGTGGCAGATGGAGTTGATCGACCAGGTCACGTGGTGCAGCAGTGCGACCCGGACCAGGGAGCCCCAGAAGAACGCCGTGAACGCACCCCACCAGGACATCGTCACCAGGCCGCCCACCAGCGGCGGGATCGCCAGCGAGAAGATCGTCCAGAAGATGAAGTCCCGCGAGATCCGGCGGATCGCCGGGTCCTTGATCAGGTCGGGGGCGTACTTCTGCTGATCGGTCTGCTCCTCGTCGAAGAGCCAGCCGATGTGCGCCCACCACAGCCCCTTCATCAGGGCCGGCAGCGTCTCCCCGAACCGCCACGGCGAATGCGGGTCGCCCTCGTGGTCGGAGAACTTGTGGTGCTTGCGGTGGTCCGCCACCCAGCGCACCAGCGGCCCCTCCACCGCCATCGACCCCATCACGGCGAGCGCGATCCGCAGCGGCCGCTTCGCCTTGAAGGAACCGTGCGTGAAGTAGCGGTGGAAACCGATGGTGATCCCGTGGCAGGCCAGGAAGTACATGAAGACCATCAGGCCCAGGTCGAGCCAGCTCACCCCCCAGCCCCAGGCCAGCGGGACCGTCGCCAGCAGGGCCACGAAGGGAACGGTGATGAACAGCAGCAGAGCGATCTGCTCGATGGACCGCTTGTTCTCGCCGCCGAGGGTCGCGGACGGCGTAGATGTCTCGGAGGGCGCGGACGCACCCTCGATCAGATCGGGACTGGTGGTCATGGGTGTCCCCTGGGGGGTGAGAGAAGTCGGCAGGCTCCCTGGTTACGGACCCTACGGACCCGTAACCTACGGCAACGTAAGTATGGCGCAGCCGGTTCCCGAGGCAAGAGGGGCGGCGCCGGGAGACGGAGCGCGCGCGAGCTGTTCACGCGCCGCCTGGTGAGACGTTTGCCCAGGCACACGGATCGGACACCTATCCTGGTCCCGTCGGACAGCGCGGTCCGCACGGGCAGCCCGAGCTGCGCATCAGGAGCGGAGACCCGCCCGGACCGAGTCCGGGGAGGGTCGCCGCACGTCGCCGGGAGCCCACCGCCCAGTAGCGCTCGAACACTGCAAGGAGCCGCACCTGTGAGCAGTGCTGACCAGGCCCCCCAGGGCCAGGCCCCCGTCACCCCGGCCGACACCGCCAACGCGGAACTGCGCGCGGACATCCGCCGCCTCGGCGACCTCCTCGGGGAGACCCTCGTCCGCCAGGAGGGCCAGGACCTCCTCGACCTCGTCGAACGCGTCCGCGCCCTCACCCGCACCGACGGCGAGGCCGCCGCCGCCCTGCTCGGCGACACGGACCTGGAGACCGCCGCCAAGCTCGTACGCGCCTTCTCCACCTACTTCCACCTCGCCAACGTCACCGAGCAGGTGCACCGCGGCAAGGAACTGCGCGCCCACCGCGCCGCCGAGGGCGGGCTCCTCGCCCGCACCGCGGACATGCTGAAGGACGCCGACCCCGAACACCTGCGCGAGACGGTCAAGAACCTCAACGTCCGCCCGGTCTTCACCGCGCACCCCACCGAGGCGGCCCGCCGCAGCGTCCTCAACAAGCTGCGCCGCATCGCCACCCTGCTGGAGGAGCCCGTCACCGGCGCCGGCGACCGCCGCCGCCACGACCTGCGCCTCGCCGAGAACATCGACCTCGTCTGGCAGACCGACGAGCTGCGCGTCGTGCGCCCCGAGCCCGCCGACGAGGCCCGCAACGCCATCTACTACCTCGACGAGCTGCACGCCGGCGCCGTCGGCGACGTACTGGAGGACCTCGCCGCCGAGCTCCAGCGCGTCGGCGTCGAGATCCCGCCCGGCACCCGCCCGCTGACCTTCGGCACCTGGATCGGCGGCGACCGCGACGGCAACCCCAACGTCACCCCCGAGGTCACCCGCGACGTGCTGATCCTCCAGCACGAGCACGGCATCACCGACGCCATGGAACTGATCGACTTCCTGCGCGGACTCCTCTCCAACTCCATCCGCTACACCGGGGCCACCGAGGAACTCCTCGCCTCCCTCCAGGCCGACCTGGAGCGCCTCCCCGAGATCAGCCCGCGCTACAAGCGGCTGAACGCCGAGGAGCCGTACCGCCTCAAGGCCACCTGTATCCGGCAGAAGCTCCTCAACACCCGCGAGCGCCTCGCCAAGGGCACCGCCCACGAGGAGGGCCGCGACTACCTCGGCACCGCCGAGCTGCTCACCGACCTCACCCTCATCCAGACCTCCCTGCGCGAGCACCGCGGCGCGCTCTTCGCCGACGGCCGCATGGACCGCACCATCCGCACGCTGGCCGCCTTCGGCCTCCAGCTCGCCACGATGGACGTGCGCGAGCACGCGGACGCCCACCACCACGCGCTCGGCCAGCTCTTCGACCGGCTCGGCGAGGAGTCCTGGCGCTACGCGGACATGCCGCGCGACTACCGGCAGAAGCTCCTCGCCAAGGAGCTGCGCTCCCGCCGTCCGCTGGCCCCCACCCCGGCCCCGCTCGACGCCGCCGGCGCCAAGACCCTCGGTGTCTTCGGCGCCGTCAAGGACGCCTTCGAGAAGTTCGGCCCCGAGGTCATCGAGTCGTACATCATCTCGATGTGCCAGGGCGCCGACGACGTGTTCGCCGCCGCCGTCCTCGCCCGCGAGGCCGGCCTGATCGACCTCCACAGCGGCTGGGCCAAGATCGGCATCGTCCCGCTCCTGGAGACCACCGACGAGCTGCGCGCCGCCGACGTCATCCTCGACGAGATGCTCGCCGACCCCTCCTACCGGCGCCTGGTCTCCCTGCGCGGTGACGTCCAGGAGGTCATGCTCGGCTACTCGGACTCCTCCAAGTTCGGCGGCATCACCACCTCCCAGTGGGAGATCCACCGCGCCCAGCGCCGGCTGCGCGACGTCGCCCACCGCTACGGCGTGCGCCTGCGCCTCTTCCACGGCCGCGGCGGCACCGTCGGCCGCGGCGGCGGCCCCTCGCACGACGCGATCCTCGCCCAGCCCTGGGGCACCCTGGAGGGCGAGATCAAGGTCACCGAGCAGGGCGAGGTCATCTCCGACAAGTACCTCGTCCCCTCGCTGGCCCGGGAGAACCTCGAACTGACCGTCGCGGCCACCCTGCAGGCCTCCGCCCTGCACACCGCGCCCCGCCAGTCCGACGAGTCCCTCTCCCGCTGGGACGCGGCCATGGACGTGGTCTCCGACGCCGCGCACGCCGCGTACCGCGAGCTCGTCGAGGACCCCGACCTGCCCTCGTACTTCTTCGCCGCGACCCCCGTCGACCAGCTCGCCGACCTGCACCTGGGCTCCCGGCCCTCGCGCCGCCCGGACTCCGGCGCCGGTCTCGACGGCCTGCGCGCCATCCCCTGGGTCTTCGGCTGGACCCAGTCCCGCCAGATCGTCCCCGGCTGGTACGGGGTCGGCTCCGGCCTCAAGGCCCTGCGCGAGGCGGGCCAGGAGGACGTCCTCACCGAGATGGGCGGACGCTGGCACTTCTTCCGCAACTTCCTGTCCAACGTCGAGATGACGCTGGCCAAGACCGACCTGCGGATCGCCCGGCACTACGTCGACACCCTCGTGCCCGAGCACCTCAAGCACGTCTTCGCCCGGATCGAGGCCGAGCACGAGCTCACCGTCCGCGAGGTCCTGCGCATCACCGGAGCCGAGGAGCTCCTCGGCTCGAACCCGGTGCTCCAGCAGACCTTCGCCGTGCGCGACGCCTACCTGGACCCGATCTCCTACCTCCAGGTCTCCCTGCTGGCCCGCCAGCGCGCGGCCGCGGCCCGGGGCGAGGAAGCCGACCCGCTGCTCGCCCGCGCCCTGCTGCTCACGGTCAACGGCGTCGCCGCGGGCCTGCGCAACACCGGCTGAGCAGCCGCGGGGCCCGTACGGCCCGCACCGCCCCCGGCACGACGAAGCCCCCGCACCGAACGGCGGGTTCTAACGATCCCCGCAACACCCTGGATTCAGGGAGTTGCGGGGATCGTGGATTTTGAGGTGTTGAAGGCGAGGTTCTTCGAGGCGT
>NZ_JBIWCL010000026.1:1457-140984 GCF_044761485.1 Streptomyces sp. NPDC097617 | reverse complement strand
GCGGTGCGGACGAGGCCGGTGAGGGCGGCGGCGGGCAGGTCGAGGATGTCCTCGTCGGTGGTGAGGGCGGTGGCGCCCCGGGTGAGGACGACGATCCGGGTGGAGTCGAGGGCGGGGTCGGCCAGGAGCTGCTGGAGGGTGGCCAGGGTGTCCTGGACCGCCGCGTGCACCTCGGTGATCTCCTGCGACAGACCGATGAAGGACGGTAGTTGGGCGCCGTCACCCAGCGCGGTCCGCAGCTCGGTGACATCGGCGTACGCGTCCCCGGAGACGGCCGCGGCCAGCCCGTGCGGGTCGCCGCCCAGTACCGCCCAGAGCCCGGTCGTGCTCTGCGTACTCGGCGGGAGCGGCTTCCAGCCCATCCGGTGCAGACCGCCCCTCTGCTTGCTCGCACCGTGGGCCCGCAGGTCCCCGGCCGGGCGCAGCGTGATGGAGTCGATGGTGACGACGGGCCGGCCGGCCGGGTCCGTGGCCGTCAGCGAGGCACTGTCGGCGTCGGAGGGGATCACGTGCACCCGCAGCGTCGTCGCACCGGTGGCGTGCAGCGTGACCCCGTTGAAGGAGAACGGGATGGTCAGCGCGGTGCCGTCACCGACGAGCATCGCGTGCAGGGCGGCGTCGAGGAGCGCCGGGTGCAGGGCGAAGGCCGCGGCGTCGGCGTGTTGCTCCTGCGGGAGGGAGACCTCCGCGAAGCGCTCGGCCAGGGGCCCCGTGCCGGTCGTCCAGACCCGGCCCAGGCCCTGGAAGACCGGCCCGTACTCGTATCCGCGCTCCGCGAGGCGGTCGTAGGCGTCGTCCAGGGCAACGGGCCGCGCGCCGTGCGGCGGCCAGGCTGCGGTGGCGGCGGGCGCCGGCTCCTCACCTGCGGTCAGCAGGCCCGAGGCGTGCAGGGTCCACTCCTCGTCCGCGCCGCCCTCGAGGCGGGAGTGGACGGTGACGGTACGGGTGTCCGACTCCTCGGCCCCCAGGGTCACTTGGAGGTGAATCGCGCCGTCCTCGGGGACGATCAGCGGCGCCTGCAGGACCAGCTCCTGGAGCCGGTCGTGGCCGAAGCGCCCGCCCGCCGCGACGGCCATGTCGACGAGAGCGGTGCCGGGCAGCAGGACCGTACCGACGACGGCGTGGTCGACGACCCAGGGGTGGCTGCGCCGGGAGACGCGACCGGTGAACAGCACGCCCTCGCCACCGGCGAGGCTGGTCATCGCGCCGAGCAGCGGGTGTTCGGCCGGGGCGAGCCCCAGGCCGGACGGGTCCTCCGCGGTGACCGGGGTGTCGAGCCAGAACCGCGTCCGCTGGAAGGCGTACGTCGGCAGCGGGACCCTGCGGGCGCCCCTGCCGTCGAACACGGCGGACCAGTCGACGCCGATGCCGTGGCAGTGCGCCTCGCCGAGCGAGAGCAGCAGCCGGTTCGCCTCGTCCTCGTCGCGGCGCAGGGTGCCCAGCGCGGTGCCCCGCATACCGGCCTCGTCGAGTGCGGCCTGCACGCCGATGGTGAGCACCGGATGCGGGCTGACCTCGATGAAGGTGTGGTGACCGGCCGCGAGCAGTTCGCCGACCGCTGACTCGAACTGCACGGTCTCGCGCAGGTTCTGGTACCAGTACCCGGCGCCCATCACCTTCGCGTCGGGCAGCAGCGCTCCGGTCAGCGAGGAGTAGACCGGAACATCGCCCGAGCGTGCCTCGACGCCGTCGAGGAGCCGCGCCAACTCGCCCTCGATCTCCTCGACATGCGCGGAGTGGGAGGCGTAGTCGACGTCGACGAGGCGGGCCCGCGACCCTCCGTCCTTGCACCGGGCGAGGAACTCGCGGAGCGCGTCCGGGTCACCGGACACCACGGTCTGCGCAGGGCCGTTGACCGCGGCGACGGAGATCCGGCCCCGCCAGGCCCCGATCCGCTCCCGTACCCATGCGGCGGGCTCGGCCACCGACATCATGCCGCCCCGGCCCGACAGCACGGTCAGGGCGCGGCTGCGCAGCGCCACCACCCGGGCCGCGTCCTCGACGCTGAGCACGCCGGCCACGCAGGCCGCGGCGATCTCGCCCTGGGAGTGACCGATCACGGCGGCCGGTTCCACGCCCAGCGAGCGCCAGACCTCGGCCAGGGACACCATCACGGACCACAGGACGGGCTGTACGACGTCCACGCGCTCGAAGCCGGGGGCCCCGTCCGCACCGCGTACGACATCGAGGAGCGACCAGTCCACCAGCGGCTCCAGGGCCGCCGCGCACTCGGCCATCCGGCGGGCGAACACGGGGGAGGACTCCAGCAGCCCGGCCGCCATGCCCACCCACTGCGCGCCCTGACCGGGGAAGACGAAGACGGGGCGGGCGGCGGGCCGGCTCTGCCCGGTGACCAGGCCGCGGTCGGTGGCGCCGTCGACCAGCGCGCGCAGGCCCTGCTCCAGACCGGCGAGGTCGTCGGCGACGACGGCGGCCCGCCGGTCGAAGTGGGCGCGGCCGAGCGCGAGGGAGTGGCCGATGTCCGCGAGCCGGACGCCGGGGTCGGCCCGGAGGCGGTCCAGGAGCCTGCCGGCCTGGGCCCGCAGTGCCCGGTCGCTCTTGGCGGAGAGGACGAAGGCGGTGGAGGCGGCGCCGGCTCCGTCCGCCGGTGTGCGGTCAGCCGGTGTGCCGTCCGACCCCTCCAGTACCTCTTGAGCCTCATGGCCCTCCGCAGCGGACGCCTGCTCCAGGATCAGGTGGGCGTTGGTGCCGCTGACACCGAAGGAGGACACACCGGCCCGGCGGGGCCGGTCGGTCTCGGGCCACGCAGTGGCCTCGGTCAGCAGCGAGACCGCGCCGCTCGACCAGTCCACGTGCGAGGTCGGGGTGTCCACGTGCAGGGTGCGGGGCAGCAGGCCGTTGCGGATCGCCATGACCATCTTGATGACACCGCCGGCGCCCGCCGCGGCCTGGGTGTGCCCGATGTTGGACTTGAGCGAGCCCAGGTACAGCGGCCGGTCGGCCTCGCGGCCCCGACCGTAGGTGGCCAGCAGGGCCTGCGCCTCGATGGGGTCGCCGAGCCGGGTGCCCGTACCGTGCGCCTCGACGGCGTCCACGTCCGCGGCCGACAGCCCGGAGGCGGCCAGCGCCTCCCGGATCACCCGTTCCTGCGAAGGGCCGTTGGGGGCGCTGAGTCCGTTGCTCGCACCGTCCTGGTTGATGGCCGATCCGCGGATGACGGCGAGCACCTCGTGACCGCCCCGCCGCGCGTCGGAGAGCCGCTCCAGGAGCAGCATGCCGACGCCCTCGCCCCAGCCCGTGCCGTCGGCCGCCTCCGCGAAGGACTTGCAGCGCCCGTCCACGGACAGACCGCGCTGGCGGCTGAACTCCACGAACATGCCGGGGCTCGCCATCACCGTCACACCGCCGGCGAGAGCCAGCTCGCACTCGCCGGCCCGCAGCGCCTGCGCCGCGGTGTGCAGGGCCACCAAGGAGGCCGAGCAGGCGGTGTCGACGGTGACGGCGGGGCCCTCCAGGCCCAGGGTGTAGGAGGCGCGGCCGGAGACCACGCTGGTGTAGGTGCCGGTCAGCAGGTACCCGCCGACGCCCTCGCCCGCCTCGTGGAGGCGGGGGCCGTAGTCCTGCGCCATGGCGCCGACGTACACACCGGTGCCGCTGCCGCGCAGGGCGGCGGGATCGATCCCGGCCCGCTCCACGGCCTCCCACACGGTTTCGAGCACCATGCGCTGCTGCGGGTCCATGGCCGTGGCCTCGCGCGGGCTGATCCCGAAGAACTCGGCGTCGAACCGGTCGACGTCGTGCAGGAACCCGCCCTGCCGGGTGTACGAGGTGCCCGCGCGGTCGGGGTCGCCGTTGAAGAGGGTCTCCAGCGCCCAGCCGCGGTTGCCGGGGAACTCGGAGACGGCGTCCCGCTCCTCCACGAGCAGCTGCCACAGGTCCTCCGGGGAGGCCACGCCGCCCGGGAAACGGCAGGCCATGGAGACGATCGCGATGGGCTCGTCGGAGCTCGCGACCCGGCGGGCGAGGGCGCGGGAGACGGGCTCGTGCGCGGCGACGACGCCCGACAGCTCGGCGAGCCGGGCCACGAGCCTCTCGGGGGTGGGCCGGTCGAACAGCAGGGTGGTCGGCAGCTTCAGGCCGGTGGCGGCGACCAGCCGGTTGCGCAGCTCCACGGCGGTCGCCGAGTCGAGCCCGAGGTCCGTGAAGGAGCGGGCGGGGTCGATGTCGGCGCCCGTGCCGCGGCCGAGGACGAGGGCCACCTCGGAGCGCACCAGGTCCATCAGGAACCCGGCTGTACGCTCCGGGTCGCCGCCGGCGGCGAAGGGGTCGGCGGCCTCGGCGGCCTCGGGTGCGTCGTGGCGGAAGGCGTACGTCGGCAGGTCGACGAGCGCGGCGTCGGCCGGGAAGACGGGGGTCCAGTCCACCGGGGCGCCGTGGGCGTAGGCCTCTGCCACGCAGGACAGGAACCGGTGCGGCCCGTCGGCGCCGCGCCGTAGCGAACCGACCACGAGGGCCGTGGAGTCGGTGGTCTCCAGGGTCTGCTCGACGGGCAGGGTCATCACCGGGTGGGGGCTGATCTCGATGAAGAGGTCGTGGTCGGCGAGGCAGCGGATCCCGCTCTCGAACAGCACGGGCTCGCGCAGGCTGCGGAACCAGTACGAGGCGTCCAGAGAGCGGGTGTCCAGCAGGTCGCCCGTCAGCCCGGAGTAGAAGGGAATGTTTCCCTTCCGGGGGCGCAGCGGGGCGAGGACGGTCAGCAGTTCCTTGTGGATCTCGTCCATGTGGGCGCAGTGCGGCGCGTAGTCGATGGCGACCCGCCGGGCCCGCACCCCTTCGGCGGTCAGCTCCTCGTGGAGGCGTTCGACGGCGTCCAGGTCGCCGGCCACGGCGATCGACCGCGGCCCGTTGATCCCGGCGACGGACAGCTTCCCCTCCCACGCCGACAGGCGGGTCCGGACATCCTCGAGGGGCAGCAGGACCGAGAGCATCGAACCCCGGCCCGCGAGCCGGGCCTGAGCCCTGCCCCACAGCGCGCTCGCCCGCGCGCCGTCCTGCGGGCTCAGCCCGCCCGCGACAACGGCCGCGGCGAGCTCGCCGATGCTGTGACCGACCACGGCGGCGGGTTCGATGCCGAAGGAGCGCCAGAGGGCGGCGAGACCGAGCGAGGTCGCGAACAGGGCCGGCTGGATGACGTCGATGCGGTCCAGCGCGGGCGCGCCGGGCACCTCGCGCAGGACGTCCTCCAGCGACCAGTCGACGTAGGGTGCCAGCGCCCCGGCGGTGGCCCGGACGGAGGCGAGGAAGACGTCGGAGGTGTCGAGCAGGTCGGCGGTCATGCCGGCCCACTGCGAGCCGTGGCCGGGGAAGACGAAGACGGCCCGGTCGCGGGGCGAGGCCGTGCCGCTGATGCGGGCGGGGCCGCGGCGGCCCTCGGCGAGGGCGGTGAGCTGCTCGGTGAACTCCGCCTCGGTGGCGGCCAGCAGGACCGAGCGGTGGGCGAAGGCGGTGCGCGACACGGCCAGGGAACGGCCGATGTCGGCGGGGCGCGGGCGTTCGGCGTGCTCGGCGTGTTCGGCGTGGGACGTGAGGTGGGCGAGGAGCCGCTCCGCCTGTGCGCGTTCGGCCGGGGCGGTGTGCCCGGAGAGCACCCAGGGGAGCGTGCCGGCGCGGAAGGCGGCCGGGGCGCCGGAACGATCCTGCGGACCCGCGGCGTCCCCGGCGGGCGGTGGGGCGGGGGAGTCCAGGGCCGCGACCAGCCCGGCGAGTCCGGTGAGTTCGGTGAGTTCGGTGAGTCCCACCGTACCGGCCTCGGGCCGCTCCGCCGACGGCCCGGCGCCGGGCAGTACACCGCGCACACGGTCGCCGTCGGCCAGGGCCCGCGCCAGGGTCTTGAGTACGAGAACGGCCCCGGCGACGGGGACTCCTCCGGCCTCGGACCCGGCCCCGCCCGCGAGCGCGATCCGGCTCTCGCCGGCGCGCAGGCTCTCGGCTGCCAGGTGCACGGCCTCGAGAGCGGACGCCGGGCCGTCGGTCACGGTCCGGCCGGGACCGCTCAGACCCAGTACGGAGCGGACCCCGTCGGCCAGGTCGACATCCTCCGACTGGTCCGCGCCGACGGCGCCGTCCGGGCCGTCCGGGCCGTCCGGGCCGTCCGGGCCGTCCGGGCCGTCCGGGCCGTCCGCGCCGAGGAAGACTCCCGTGTCGCCCCCGCGCAGTGCGGCCGGCACGATGCCGGCCTGCTCCAGTGCCTCCCAGCCCAGTTCGAGCAGGAGCCGCCGGGGCGCGCCCAGCGACACGGCTGCTTCCGGCGCGATGCCGAAGAAGCCCGCGTCGAAGCCGCCGGCACCCTCGGCACCTTCGGCGCGCGCGTCCGGGAAGCGGCAGGACAGCCCGATGACGGCGACGGGCTCGGCATCGCGGCGGGTGGTCTCGACAGACATGCGGATCCTCACTCCAAGTCCAAAGGTGTTCCAGGAAGCAGCACTTCATGGGGGACGCCCGGAACACCCGGGAGGCGACCCGCCTGTACGACCGGCCTGCGCGGAGCCGCTACCACTCCACCAGCAGCCGGGACAGCCCGCGGGTACCGAGGCCGTCCTTCCAGACCACCGCCTCGGGGCCGGAGGCCAGCCGCAGGGTGGGGAACCGCCGTACCAGGCGCTCCAGCACGATCCGCACCTGGAGGCGGGCCAGCGGCGCGCCGAGACAGCGGTGCACCCCGTGACCGAACGTCAGGTGCGCGGCGTCGTGCCCCTGTGGGTCGAGCCCCTCCGGGTCCGTGAACGTCCTGCCGTCCCGGTTCCCGTGCAGCAGGGAGACGATCACGCCTTCCCCGGCCTGGACCGTGACGCTTCCGAGGGGCACCGGCTCCACCGCGACACGCGGGAAGCTGATGGGGGTGGACGGGGTCAGCCGCAGCAGCTCCTCGACCGTGGGCGCCAGCTCCTCGGGCCGGTCGCGCAGGTCCTCGTACGCGGCGGGGTCGGACAGCAGGGCGTGCAGGGACAGGCCCAGCTGCCCGACGACCGTCTCGTAGCCGGCCATCAGCAGGGTGAGACCCATGGTGAGCAGTTCGCCCATGGACAGCTCGCCCTGCTCGTGCGCCGCGATCATGGAGGTGAGCAGGTCGTCCTCGGGCCGCCGGCGCTTGGCGTCGATCAAGTCGGCCATGTAGTCGATGAGTTCGAGGCGGCGCCGGGCCTTCTCCTGCGGGCTGCTGGCGGAGATGTCGAACAGCACCTCGACCCAGTCGCGGAACCGGGTGCTGTCCTCGGACGGGACGCCCAGCAGCGAGCACAGGACGGCCAGCGGCAGCGGCGCGGCGAGCCCTTCGATCAGGTCCGTGCCCGGCCCGGCCGCGGCGAGCGCGTCCAGGTGCCGGTCGGCGAGCCGCTCGATTGCCGGGGCCATCGCCGTGGTCCTGCCGGTGGTGAACGCCTTGGTCACGACGCGTCGCAGCCGCGAGTGCTCGGCCCCGTCCATGCTCATCATGGAATTCGGCACGGGCTGGGCGTCGTTGAGCTTCGGGGCGTGGGCGGTGACGGCCTCGGCGCGGCTGAACCGCTTGTCGGTCAGGACCCGGCGCGCGAGCGCGTAGTCGCACACCAGCCACATCTTGTCGCCGGCCGGCGTGAAGAACGGGACGACGTCGATGCCGTCCGGAACGTGTCCCTCCGCGGCCATGTGCTGACCGAGGAACTCCGGAAGCGGGCCCAGCGGGCCGGCGCTGCGGTGCTTCATGCGTGTCCTCCCCGTTGTGTTCGGCGGTCAGCATTCCGGACCTCCCGTTCGCGCTGAATCGAATAACGAATCGGCCGAAGGGGATGCGGTGTGCTGCGGGTGTGCGGGAAACAGAAAGGATCGGTGTCCCCGATTTACCTCTGACTGCCTGGTGAACAAGCCGAGTCGGCGGCGATTCGAGAATTCTGATGTGCCGCAGCGAAGAAACTCTGGCCGAGAATGAACATACCTCCCGCCCGGGAGGCGGAGAACAGAAAGGCACTGACAACGGTCGGTGGCTGTTCAGTTGTTCGACGACCCCGGCGGAGGTGTCCCGTCGACGGGACGGCCCGCGGCCGCGGCAGCGGTGCGCGGCGCCGCCCGGGCCGCTTTGGCCTGCCTTTAGCACGGGGTGCGAGCCTCCACACCTGTTCTGGGGACCCCTTCACATGGAGGCATGATGGCGATGCAGGCCGGCGACATCGAGGGATCGGGAATCGGGCAGATCCGTACGGCTCCCGACCTGGCGCCGCGGCAGCGCAGGCCCATGGGCGAGGATCCGCGCCGCGGCCAGGTGCTGACCACGAAGGTGGGCCTGCAGATGCCCGCCGGGATGTCCTTCGACGACTGGGAGAAGGCCGGGCGCCAGCTCTCCGGAATCGTCGATTCCTCCTCGTGGTGGCTCGGCGACTGGCTCGTATACGGCAAGGACCACTACACCGACCGCTACCAGCGCGGGATCCGCGCCGCCGGACTCCAGTACCAGACCCTGCGCAACTACGCCTGGGTCTCCCGGCGGTTCGACTTCAGCCGCCGGCGGGGCGCCCTCAGCTTCCAGCACCACGCCGAGCTGGCCTCGCTGCCGCACGACGAGCAGGAATCGTGGCTGGACCGCGCCGAGCAGCGGAAGTGGACCACCAAGCAGCTGCGCAGCGCCATCCGCGCCGCGCGCGAGGACGAGGCCCAGGTCAGGCTGCCCGCCGAGCCGACGCGCCGGCTGGAGGTGCCGGGCAGTCGGCTCCAGTGGTGGCACAAGGCGGCGGAGCAGGCGGGGGTCGACTTCGAGCGCTGGGTGCTGGTGACCCTGGACAGCGCGGCCAAGCAGGCTCTGGCCGAGCTGGAGCGGCTGGAGGAGCTGGAGCACCGTGACGCGGCGGCGGAAGGCGCGCCGCCGCGGGCGGCCGAGGGCGAGCCGGAGGGGATCAAAGGGTCGTGGACGCCGGCCGGCGCCGGGCAGCGGCTGGCCATCGAGGCCTGACCCCGCAGCCGTCGGGCTTGCAGGGGCCGCACTCCCCCGGGAGGGGGGCCCTGCAAGCCGTCGGGCGCCACCCGCTGTCCGCTGGATCAGACGGGCAGCTGGCGCATGAGGTCGGCCGTGTCGCGCTGCCGGGTGCACCCGCTCCCGGTGAACGAGTCCAGTACGCGGCCGCGGACCTCGTCGGGCTGCTCCTGGCTGAGCTTGAACATGCCCTCGGCCCCGGACACCGTGACCCGGAAGGCGCCGACGGCGGGCACGATCTGCCGGAAGTAGCCGATCGACTCGCTCATGTCCCAGCCGGTGCCGAACTTCGAGCCCTCGAAGGCCGCCACGGTGGCCTGCACCACGCCCATGGTCTCCTCGACGGAGTCGATCTTCTCCACCACTCCGCGCACGTGCACGGAGGTGAAATTCCATGTCGGGGCGGCCGGCGACTTCTTGTACACCGTCGGCGAGACATAGGAATGCGGGCCGGTGAAGGTCAGCAGGATGACGCTGCCGTTCTCGATCGCGGCCCACTGCGGATTGGCCCTGTTCATATGGCCGAGCAGTTTTCCGCCGGACAGGTCGGGGGTCCATTCGCCATCGGCCCGCGGGTCCGCGATGACCGGCAGATGAGTCGCGAACGGGCCGCCCTCCGTGGTCCCGTTGATGATGGCCAGAGCCAGCGGATTATCTCGTATCAGATCGGTCATCCACGAACGGTCCGGTTCGCGGTAATTACTGGGGACGAACATCCAGAATTCACCCTTTCGGTCAGCGCGAGGCGCGAAGACATAGGAATCCGGACCGACCATAGCGCTGTCCTGTCGGCCGGACACCGGTATTCGGTATTCGGCCCGCACCGGGGTCGCCCGGATTGCCTTACCGACGTCTTCAGGTTGGCGCCGGGACGTTCTGCGGCGCAATACTGAATAAAGGTCTCCCGGATCACCGGTCGAGATTCCAAGACGCTAGCGGGAGAATTGTCTATGGGTACAACGGGTACGCATGAGCACGAGATATACGACGTGGTCGGCATCGGCTTCGGCCCGTCCAACCTGTCGCTCGCGATCGCACTGGAAGAGCACCGGGCCAATGTTCCGGAGCGCCCGGTCAAGGCTGCATTCTTCGAGCGGCAGGCCTCGTTCGGCTGGCACCGCAACATGCTGCTGCCTTCGACGACCATGCAGATTTCGTTCCTGAAGGACCTGGCCACCTTCCGCAATCCGGTGTCCCGGTTCAGTTTCGTATCGTATCTGCACGCGGCGGGCCGACTGGTGCAGTTCGTCAACAACCAGGACTTCTTCCCGACGCGTCAGGAATTCCACCAGTATCTGGAATGGGCGGCGTCGAGCGTCGGCGACCAGGTCTCCTACGGCTCCGAGGTCACCGCGATCCGGCCCGCGCAGGACGCCGGATCCGGAGCCGCCGAGTACCTGCAGCTCGAGGTCCGCGAGGCCTCGGGCGGTGTCCGCCGGGTCAGGGCGCGCAACGTGGCCGTCTCGACCGGGCTGGTCCCGCGCATGCCGGCGGGCGTGGCCCGAGACGAGCGGGTGTGGCACAGCTCCGAGTTCCTGGAGCGGTTCCGCGGCCTGGACCCGCACGAGCTCAAGAGCGTGGCGGTGGTCGGGGCCGGCCAGAGCGCGGCCGAGATCACCCGGTTCCTGTACGACATGCTCCCGCACGCGCGGGTGTCGGCGATCCTCCCGTCCTACGGGTACTCCGTCGCGGACGACACGCCCTTCGCGAACCAGGTGTTCGACCCGGCCGCGGTGGACGAGTACTACTTCGGGACGGATCAGGCGCGGGAGGCGTTCTGGCACTACCACAAGAACACCAACTACTCGGTGGTCGACGACGAGGTGATCCGTGATCTGCACCAGCGCTCGTACGACGACGAGGTGCGGGGGACCAAGCGGCTGCACTTCCTCAAC
Organism: Streptomyces sp. NPDC097617; assembly: GCF_044761485.1. Lineage (NCBI taxonomy): Bacteria > Bacillati > Actinomycetota > Actinomycetes > Kitasatosporales > Streptomycetaceae > Streptomyces > Streptomyces sp. NPDC097617. Next base: position 130,130 of record NZ_JBIWCL010000026.1, on the reverse strand, counting down.
CTCACGCGGGTGGCCGATGTCGTCCGGGTCGGCAACGAGACGCGGCTGACGCTGAACGCCATGCTCGACAACGAGCCGCAGGAGCTCGACGTCGACGCGCTCGTCTTCGCCACCGGCTACGAGGGGATGGACCCGGCACGCCTGCTCGGCGACTTCGACGCCGAGTTCCTGCGCGACGAAGCCGGCCGGCCCCGGGTGGAGCGCGACTACCGGCTCGTCAGCGCGTCCGGGCTGTCCTGCGGCGTCTACCTCCAGGGAGGCACCGAGCACACCCACGGCCTGTCCTCGTCCCTGCTGTCGAACATCGCCGTGCGCAGCGGAGAGATCGCCGACTCCATCGTGCTGCGCAGGGCCGAACGGGAGCTCGGCGGGGCGCGGTCGGTCGAGGTGGCGGGCGCCACCGCCGGCCGGGCCTGACCCGGCTTCCCCCGGTCACGGCCGAAGGGTGGGCCCCGGTGCTGGACGAACAGCACCGGGGCCCACCCTTCGGCCTTCTTCGGTCATTGCGCGGAATGCCGCATTCACCTCACGGGAATGCCGCACTCACCTCACGCGGCGCCGGCGGGAACCGGGTCCGCGGCCATCGCGTCGCGCAGGCTCTTCGGCCGCAGGTCGGTCCAGTTGGCCTCGACGTGTTCCAGGCACTGCTGGCGGCTTTCCTCGCCGAATACGATGCGCCAGCCGGTGGGAATCTCGGCGAACGACGGCCACAGCGAGTGCTGCTCCTCGTCGTTCACCAAGACGTAGAACCGGCCGTCAGCGTCGTCGAACGGGTTGCTGCTCATGAATCCACTCCAATTCAAGCCGTTCACGATCCGATTTCCGGACGGGAACCGGATCGTCATCCATTAGTGGGGATGGAGTTGGCGAGACCGCCGTGCCCGATCATGGCATCTTTCGGGCGCCCCGTGGAGACCGATGTGCGGATGACGCGCTCCACCGGACGTCGATGTACCTCCCCCGCCGTCCTGTTGACGGGACGGCGGTAACACACTGCCCTGAATCTCCTGCGTTCTGCACGGAGTTCGCAGGAATGGGCTTCCGCTCGCGCCTTCCCGCACCTCATGCTGAACGGGCGTCCGCGGCCCCGTCCGCGGCCCTTTCGCGTCCCCGGGGAGTCCGGAGTCCTCCACAGAAGGAGTTGTGCCGATGAGCGTCACCAGCGCGGCCGGCGTTCTCTTCACCTTGCGCGCGAGGTTCTCATGACGATCCGTCACCATCCCGCGATGGCCAAGGCCCAGTCCCTGGGCGACGCGCTGCCGTGGCTGACCCGCCACCAGGACCGGACCGTCGTCATCAAGCTGGGCGGCCACGCCATGGTCGACGACGGACTCACGGCCGCCTTCGCCCGCGACGTCGTCTTCCTGCGCTACGCCGGGCTGAAGCCCGTGGTCGTCCACGGCGGCGGCCCGCAGATCGGCGCGGAGCTGGAACGGCGGGGCCTGGCCAGCGAGTTCAAGGCGGGCCTGAGGGTCACATCGTCCCGCGCCATGGACGTGGTGCGGATGGTGCTGGCCGGACAGGTGCAGCGCGACCTGGTCGGGTTGATCAACGCGTACGGCCCCCTCGCCGTCGGTATGACCGGTGAGGACGCCGACACCCTGACCGCGGTCCGGCACGTGCCGTGGATCGACGGGGAGCCGGTGGACATCGGCAGGGTCGGCGACATCACCCGGGTGAACACCGGTGCGATCGAGGGGCTGCTTGCGGACGGCCGTATTCCGGTGGTCTCCTCCATCGCCCGCAGCGCCGAGGACGGGCATGTCTACAACGTCAACGCCGATACCGCGGCCGCGGCGCTGGCCACCGCGCTGCGGGCCCAGGCGCTGGTCATGCTCACCGACGTCGAGGGCCTGTATGCGGGTTGGCCGCTGAGTGACGAGGTCATCGGCCGGCTCACGGCCCGCGAACTGGAGAAGCTGCTGCCGGAGCTGGCCGACGGGATGGTCCCCAAGATGACCGGCTGCCTGCACGCGGTGCGGGGCGGCGTCGGTACGGCGCGGGTGATCGACGGACGGGTGCCGCACGCGATCCTCCTGGAGATGTTCACCGACGAGGGGGTCGGCACGGTGATCGTGCCGGACCTCGACGAGGAGGAGGTGCTCCCGTGAGCGCGTCGGCCGGGAGCGGCTGCTTATCACCAGTGGCGCCACGATGGCGTCACGGACGCCGCCATGGCGCCGGTGCGGGTGGCGAGAACGTACCGGGTGCCGTGCGCGGTGGCGGTTGCCTGTCGTGCGCCCACAAGGGCGGCTCTGCGCAGCTGATTTCGGAACCGTTTGCCATGGTGGGCACCCCGATCGGACGACTGCTCGCACCTCCGCCCGGGTGCCTCCCCCTCCGTCGGGCAGGCAGCGATTTTCGGCCTGCTCGGCATTCTGGCGCGGTTGTGGCGCGACAGTGGCGCCATGAATGTGCCATCATGGCGTCACGGACCTCGGCGGCGCCGCCCGCGCTGGCGGGGGTGAGACGCCCACCGTCCCCACTGCCGACCGCCGGTCGTCCTGACCGGCCGCTCTGACCCGGATCACCCGCTCGTTCTGTACCGATTCACACAGGAGTTCTTGTCCTATGGCCACCTTCCTTTACAAAGTGGGCCGTCTCGCCTTCCGGCGACGAGGCCTGGTGTCACTGCTGTGGCTCGCCGTCCTCGTCGGGGTCGGCTTCGCCGCCTCCACCGCTCCGCCTCCGCCCACCGACACGTTCTCGATGCCCGGCACGGAGTCGCAGAAGGCCTTCGACCTGCTGAAGGAGAAGTTCCCGGCCATGAGCGTGGACGGTGCGACCGCCCGCGTGGTCGTCCGGGCGCCGGCCGGTGCCAAGCTCTCCGATCCCGCCGAGAAGGCCAAGGTCGAAACCCTCATCGGGGCGCTCGCCAAGGCGCCGGACGTCGTGTCCGCCTCCGACCCCTTCAAGACCAACGCCCTCAGTCAGGACGGCACCACGGCGTATGCCGTGGCCACTTACAAGGTGTCCGCCCTCAAGGTGACCGACGAGGCGCACAAGGGCCTCGACCAGGCACTCGAGGACGCCCGGACCACCGGGCTGGTCGTCGAGGCCGGCGGCGACGCCGTCAAGGTGGACGGCGCGCCCGGCGGCGGCGCCGAGGGCATCGGCATCCTGGTCTCCGCCATCGTCCTGGTCCTCACCTTCGGCTCGATGATCGCCGCGGGCATGCCCCTGCTGACGGCCATCATGGGCGTCGCCATCGGCGGCGCGGCCATCACCGCACTCGGCAGCACCCTCGGCCTGTCCAGTACGACCTCCACCCTCGCGCTGATGATCGGCCTCGCGGTCGGCATCGACTACGCCCTGTTCATCGTCTCCCGCTACCGCTCCGAACTGGCCGAGGGCCAGGAGCGCCAGGACGCCGCGGGACGGGCTGTCGGCACGGCCGGATCCGCCGTGGTCTTCGCCGGACTGACCGTCATCGTGGCCCTCGCCGGCCTCAGCGTGGTGAACATCCCGATGCTCACCAAGATGGGTCTCGCCGCCGCCGGCACGGTCGCCGTCTCCGTACTCATCGCGATCACCCTCGTCCCGGCCCTCCTCGGCTTCGCGCCGATCAAGGTCATGCCCCGCAGGGAGCGCAAGAAGTACTACGGCAAGCCGCTCACCGAGCGTCAGCAGCGCAAGGCCGACAAGCGGGCCGCGCGCAACAAGCCGAACCTGGGCACCCGCTGGGCGACCTTCGTCGTCCGCCGCCCCCTGGCCGTCCTGCTCCTCGGCGTCGTCGGCCTCGGCGTGGTCGCGGTGCCCGCCGCCTCTCTCCAGCTCGGCCTGCCGGGCGAGGGCACCATGGCGCCGGACACCACGCAGCGCAAGGCCTACGACATGCTCTCCGAGTCCTTCGGGGCCGGGTTCAACGGACCGCTGATGGTCACCGTCCAGGCCAAGGACGCGGCGACCGCCGCCGCCACGGTGGGCAAGGAACTCGGCAAGGTCGAGGGCGTCGCCGCGGTGACCCCCGCCACGCCCAACGACAAGGGCGACACCGCGGTCCTCACCCTCATCCCGAAGACCGGCCCGGCCGAGCACGAGACCGAGGAACTGGTCGGGAAGATCCGTGGCACCGCCGGCGGCCTCGGGGCCGCCAACGGCGCCGAGATCCTGGTGACCGGTCAGACCGCGCTGTTCATCGACTTCTCCCAGACCCTCGACGACGCGATGCTGCCGTACCTGGGCCTGGTGGTCGGCCTCGCCTTCGTCCTGCTGGTGCTCGTCTTCCGCTCGCTGCTCGTCCCGCTCAAGGCCGCCCTCGGCTTCCTGCTCTCCGTGAGCGCCGCTCTCGGAGCGGTCGTGGCGGTCTTCCAGTGGGGCTGGCTCGCGGACGTCTTCGGTATCGACCAGCCCGGCCCGATCATGAGCACCCTGCCGATCTTCATGATCGGTGTGGTCTTCGGTCTCGCCATGGACTACGAGGTCTTCCTCGTGACCCGGATGCGGGAGGCCTACGTCCACGGTGCCGGGCCCGACGAAGCGGTGGTCACCGGGTTCCGCTACGGCGGACGGGTGGTCGGCGCCGCCGCGATCATCATGGTCAGCGTCTTCTCCGGCTTCATCATGGAGGTCAACGTCTTCGTCAAGATGGTCGGCTTCAGCCTCGCGATCGCCATCCTGTTCGACGCCTTCATCGTCCGCATGGCCCTGGTGCCCGCCCTGTTCGCCCTGCTCGGCCGGTCGGCCTGGTGGCTGCCCCGCTGGCTCGACCGACTGCTGCCGAACATGGACGTCGAGGGCGAGAAGCTCAACCGTACGACCGGCAACCCGGTCCTGCCCGCCCAGCGGCGCCAGGAGCAGGAGGCCCACATCCCGGGCTGATGTTCCGCCGACAGGAAGCCCGTACGCCGACGGCCACGAGCCGTCGGCGTACGGGCTTTCCCGCTGCCCGGGGCGCTACGGCGTCGCCAGGACGATCAGCCGGCTCCGCTCGCGGGCGTAGAGCTGCTTGCCGTCCGGGTCCGCCGCCAGCAGGTAGGCGTCCGTCGCGTAGCGCCATACCGCGCGGTGGGAGCGGGAGTCGACGGCCCGCAGGCCGGCGGCGTCCATGCTGTAGACGTGGGTCGCGGTCACCACGGGGGTGATCTCCCGGTTCGGGTCCGTCCCCTCCGGTGCGGCCTCCGCCCAGCGCAGCGATCCGCTGCGGGCGTCGACGGCGACGATGCCGCGGGTGCCCTCCACGGCGTGGACGACCCCGTCCCGGACCGCCGGAAGCCCGTACCGGCGCTGGGCGATCACCTTGCCCACGTCGCGGTCCTTCCCGAAGGACCAGGCCACCGTCCCGTCCGTGAGCCGCAGCGCCTGGAGGGTCTCCGCGCCGACGTAGACGTGCTCGTCGTCCGTGGCCGGCCGGTACGGGGTGGCGCCCAGCGAGGACAGCGACACGGTCCAGCGCTCCGCACCGCTCTCGGCGTCGTGCAGGGACAGCCGCAGGGCGTCGCCCTGTTCCGCCCGCTGCCACAGCAACACCCCGCCGCGTACCGCCACGGCCCGTACCTGTGGCGGGTGCTGCAGCCTCACCGCGTCCGCGGACGGGGCCGCCGTCGGCCGCCGCCACAGCTCCTTGCCGGACTTCAGGTGGGCGGCCACCACCGACCACTGATCGCTCCCGGCCGCCTTGGCGCACAGGAGCACGGTGTCCCCGGCCACCTCCAAGAGCTGGTTGAGGACGTGCGTACCGTCGAAGGCGGGCAGTTGCACCAGCGGTGCCTGCTCACGGCCGTTCTCCAGGGACAAGGGCGCCACCGCGAGGGCCTTGTCCGCGGCGTCCGGCTTCCTGAGCCCGTACAGGACCGCGCCGTCGGTGGCGGTGCGCCAGCCGTGCTCGTACCCCATGAAGCCGGTCAGGTGCTTGCCGTCCTGCGGGGAGACGGCGACGCTCCAGGTCCCGGCGGGCATGACGAGCGCGCCGCCCACCCGCATCGGCTCACCGCCCACCAGGGGCCGCGCCATGTCGGACCGCCACAGCGCTTCGGGCGGCGGCTGCAGGGCGGCGGGCTGCCCGGACTTCCCCGCTCCGTCCTCTCCCCAGCCCTTGTCCCGGCCGCCGAGCCAGGCCCACAGCCCGCCCCCGGCCGCGAGCGCCACTCCGGCGGCCGCCCCGCCACCGACCGCGAGCACCCTGCGGCGCGACATACCGTCGCCGGCGCCGCTGCCGCCGTCGACGACGGTGGCCGCCTGACCGGACGGCGCCGGCAGCCGGAGCGGCGGTTCCTGCCACACGGCCGCGGCGCGCCGCGCGATGTCCGCGAGCACCGGCTGCGGCAACCCGTCCGCGAAGGGCCCGCCGCCGGGCGAGAGCAGTGCGGCCAGCCCGGTCGTCGTGGGCCGCCGCGCAGGGTCCTTGTCCAGGCAGCGGGCGAGTACGGTGGCCAGCTCCGCCGGTACGCCGCTCAGGTCGGGCTCCGCGTACCGCACCCGGTACAGCAGGTCCGCGGCCTGCCCCGCGCCGAAGGGGCCGTGCCCCGACGCCGCGAAGGCCAGCACGCCGGCCAGCGCGAACACATCGCCGGCCGGGGAGTGTTCGAGGCCGGCGGCCTGCTCGGGCGACATATAGGCGGGCGTGCCCGCCGCCGTGCCGGTGCGGGTGAGCCGTTCGTCGCCGAGGGCGCGCGCGATACCGAAGTCGATGACCTTGGGCCCGGCGGCCGTGACCATGACGTTGGAGGGCTTGAGGTCCCGGTGCACCACGTCCGAGCGGTGCAACTGGTCAAGCGCCAGGGCGAGGTCGGCGCCCAGGGCGCGGACGCACGGCTCGGGGAGCGGACCGGCGAGCCGGACCGCCTCGTCGAGCTGCGGCCCGATGACGTACTCGGTGGCCAGCCAGGGGGTCGCGGCCGAGGCGTCCGAGGCGAAGACGCGGGCCCCGTACCGGTCTCCGATGACCCGGGCCGCGTCCGTCTCCAGCCGGAACCGGGCGCGGAACGTGGCATCGGCGGCGATCCGGGCGTGCACGGTCTTGAGCGCCACCGTCCGCCCCGCCGCCGAACGGGCCAGGTAGACCGTCCCCATACCGCCGCTGCCGAGCCGGGCGAGCAGCCCGAAGCCGCCGAGGTGCTGCGGATCTTCGTGGGTGAGGGGCGTGAAGGGTGTCAGCGGGGCGAGCGGGGCGAGTGGGGCGAGCGGGGGGTTCGGGGCCGGGACGGACATCGGGTTCAGTGCACCTTCTGGGCCGAGGTGAACGGCTGTTGCGCGGAGGGGAGTTCCGCGGCGAGCAGCGCGGCGGACTGGGCGGCGAGCGCGGCGACGACCCGGCCCGGCAGCGGCGGCGCCGCGTGGTCGAGGACCGTGCCGGCCGCCGGGTACGCCTCCTGCGCCGCGGCCGGGGCCGCCCCGGGGGACACGAGCGCGCGCAGTACGTCCCGCGCGGACTGCGGGCGGACCGCCGGATCGGACGACAGGCAGGACCCGACCAGCCTCCGCAGCCCCGGAGGCAGTTCGCTCTGCTCGGGCACGGTGTGACCGGTGGACGCGTAGGCCAGTACGGCGCCCAGCGCGAAGACGTCCCCGAGCGGCTCGGGCCGCCCGCCGACCGCCTGTTCCACGGCCAGGCACCCCGGATCGAGCCCGGGCAGCCCGGTCCGCCGCACTCCGTCGGGAGCGGCGGCCCGCACGGCGCCGAAGCAGGCCAGCAGCGGGCCGCCCGCGGTGACCAGCACGGAGGCCGGTGACAGGCCGGCGTGCGTCACCCCCTGGGCGTGCGCGGCGGTCAGCCCCTCCGCGAGTGCGGCGCCGAGCCTGCGGACGGTGTCCTCGGGCAGCGGGCCGCCGTACGCGGCGAGTACGGCCGGCAGCGGCAGCGCGGGCGTGTACGGAGCCGCGTACCAGGGGAACCCGGCCGTGCCGCCCACCTCCGCGATCCCGAGGAACCGGGGCACGGAGAGCCGACGGGCGCCCTCCGCCTCGATCGCCCACCGGGACGGGTCGGCGCCGACGCGGGGCACGCAGACGAGGACGGTGCGCCGCCCGTCGGGGGTTCGCCCGAGGTAGCGCCGTTCGGGGACGGTGCGTTCGGCGGAGTCGGCGTCGAGCCGCGCCAGGATCGCGTACGGCCCGATGTGGGACGGGTCGTCCTGGCGAAGGCGTTCCATGCGCGGGCTCTCCCGGGTCGGCTGCTCGGGCCCCGAGCCTAAGCGCTGCGGCCCGGGGCGGCGGAACCGGGTGGAACCGGGCGGTCGGTCGGGCGGTCGGTCGGGCGGTCGGTCGGGCGGTCGGGCGATCAGTCGGGCGGTCGGGGCCGCGACCCGAAGATGGCGGCTCAGTCGATGGTGGGCATCGCCGTGAGGTTCCCGTCGTTGACGAGGAAGACGCGGTTCCCGGCCCCGGACATCCCCCAGGGCCCGCGCGACGCGGCGGACCAGGTCCAGAACCGGCCGCCGTCGATGGTGGAGTGGGCGGAGACCCCCTGCCCGTCCCCCTGGACGATCCACACCGTACGGCCCTGCACGACCGGGGGAGTGTGCGGCAGCGGCCCCTTCGCGCTGCGGTCCTGCGGGAGGTGCGTGCCCCGCTCCCGGCTGATCTGGCACAGCGCCGTCCCGTCCATGGCGTACACGTAGTCCCCCCTGAGCGCCGGTACGCCCCAGCCGCCCGTCCCCCGCTCCGGGCTCTCGGTGGCCCTGATCTCCTTGTGCACCTCGGCGCCCGTCCTGATGTCCAGGGCCGCCAGGGTGCGCCCGCCGAGGTAGACCACGTCCTTCACGACGAGCGGCTGGAGGGCGGAACGCGCCTGGTCGCCGGCCTTCCAGACCGTCGCGCCGGAAGCGGTGTCGACGGCGATCACATGGCCGTCGGCGCCGAAGACCACGAGCCGGCCGGAGCCGGCCGCGGCGCGCGGACCGGGGGCCTTCACGGCGTACTCGGGAAGCGGCACCGTCCAACGGACCGTGCGCGCGGCCGTGTCCACGGCGCGCAACTGCCCGCCGCGCGTCACCAGGTAGACCGCCGAATCGTCCGCGGCCAGGATGCGGCCGGTGTCGGCGCCCTGGACCGACCACTCCTGCCTGCTGGTGGAGGCCTCGAAGCCGAGCAGCGCCCCGCCCGATCCCGCGGTCGCGAACCGGTTGCCGGGCAGGGCGACGAGGCCGGCGGCCGGACGGACGCCGGGCAGGCGCCACTTCTCCTTGCCGTCGGTCGTCAGACGGGCCGCCAGGCCGCCGCCCGCGGCCGCGAAGACGACCACGTCGAGCACCGGCAGCGGCGTGGTGACCTGCCCGTCCGCGGCCTTCGCGGCCACGGGCAGCGGACCCCACAACTCGCGCGGGGCCGTGCCGTGGTCCCCGGCGGTCAGCGACAGCGGCTCCGCGTTCCGGGCGAGTCCGGCCGCGGGAATCGTCCGCGGTTCCTCGCGCAGCAACCACCAGGCGCCCGTGGCCCCGCCCGAAGCGGCCAGTACACCGCCTGCCGCCAGCGCGGTGCGCAGCAGTCGCCTGCGGGACGGGCCGCTCCCGGCACCGGACCCCTGTCCGACGACCGTGGCGTGCCGGTCGGCCTCGGCCCCCCGCCGCTCGATGTCCTGCGCCAGCGCTCCGGTGCGCCAGATCCGGTCGGCCCCCGGCGGCGGGGCGAAGGCGCCCGCGACCAGGTCGGGGGTCGGGCGCTGCGCCGGGTCCTTGGCGAGGCAGGGCGCGATCAGCTGCCGCAACCCGTCCGGTACGGAGTCCAGTCGGGGCTCCCCGTGCACCACCTCGTACTGCACGGCGGCCACATGGGTCCCGTCGAAGGTGCGCTGTCCGGTGGCCGCGTACGCGAGGACCGCGCCGAGCGAGAAGACGTCCGCGGCGGGTCCGACCCGCCTGCCGAGCACCTGCTCGGGGGCCCCGTACCCGGGGGTGACCGGCACCTGGCCCGTGGTGGTGAGGGTCAGCCCGTGCTCGGGGCGCGCGATGCCGAAGTCGATGACGCGCGGCCCCGTCGAGGTCAGCACGATGTTGGCCGGCTTCAGGTCGCGGTGGACCAGCCCGGCGGCGTGGATGTCCCGAAGGGTGGCGGCGAGCGAGGCGGCGAGCGCGCGTACGCCGTCGGCGCCGAAGGGCCCGTACCGGCGTACGGCGTCGTCGAGGGTGGGCCCGGAGAGGAACTCGGTGGCGATCCAGGGCCTGCTGTCCTCGGTGTGCGCCGCCAGGACGCGGGCGACTCCGCCGCTGGCCACGGCCTGCGCGGTGTGGGCCTCGCGCAGGAAGCGCCGGGCGAGGTCCGGGTCGTGGGCGAGTTCGGGCAGCAGTACCTTGACGGCGGCGGTGCAGCCGCTGTCCTCCCGGCCGAAGTACACCTTGCCCATGCCGCCTTCGCCGAGGACGCCGAGGATGCGGTAGGGGCCGAGCCGGATCGGATCACCGGCGCCGAGGGGTTTCATCAGGTGCTGCTTCCTGTTGCTGGTCGGTAGTTCGGCCCGTCAGTGGTCCACGGGCAGGCCGGTCGTCTCCTTGACGCGCTTCATGATGATCTGCGAATTGACCTCGGTGATGCCGGTGAGGGCCGTCAGCTTCTCGATCCACAGGCGCTCGTAGGCGCGCAGGTCGGCGACGGCGATCCGCAGCAGGCAGCCGGGGCTCCCGAAGAGGCGGTAGGCCTCGATGACGTCGGGGATGTCCTGGAGGGCCGCCTCGAAGGCCTCGACCGCCTCCCGGTCGCGGCGCACCTCCACCGAGACGAGCACCTCGAACCCGCGGTCCACGGCCTCGGGGGAGATCACGGCGCGGTAGCCCTGGATCACCCCGTCCTGCTCCAGCTGCCGCACCCGGCGCATGCAGGGGGAGGGGGTCAGTCCCACCCGCTGGGCGAGCTCCTGGTTGCTCAGGCGGCCGTCGGCCTGGAGCTCACGCAAGATATCTCGGTCAATGGCGTCCATGGCGCAATTATTACCCGGCGATTATGAACGGGCCTGGTGGAATTCGCAATCACATTGCGCGTAGATCGCTCTATCATTGCTGCTTTGAGCACATATGTACGAGCGACGTACTAGTGACACGAGTGACTCGAGTGAACACGAGTGAAGGGTGGCCACGGCCAATGGGACGCATCGTCGTCATCAGCACCGGCGGGACGATAGCCAGCCGCTGGCAGGGTTCCGGCTTCGCGGCGGAGGCCGACGGGAACGAGGTGATCGCGACCGCACCGCTCCCCGAGGGCGTCAGCGTGGAACTGGTCGACCTGTTCAGCGTGAACAGCCCGCGGCTCACCACCGCACACCAGCTCACCCTGCTGCGCACCGTGCACGAGGTGCTGGCCGACCCCGGCGTGGACGGCATCGTCGTCACGCACGGCACCGACACCCTGGAGGAGTCGGCCTTCCTCCTCGACCTCCACCACCACGACCCGCGCCCGGTGGTCTTCACCGGCTCGCAGCGCCCCATGGGCACCGCCGACGGGGACGGCCCGGGGAACCTCTACGACGCCCTGCTCACCGCCGCGAACACGCGCGGGCTCGGCGTGCTGATCGCCTTCGCCGGACGGGTGCACGCCGCCCGCGGCACCGTGAAGACCCAGGCCGTGGAACTGGACGCGTTCGCCGACCCCTCGAAGGAACTCTTCGGGAAGATCGGCTTCGGCAAGGTCACCATCCTGCGCACCCCCCAGCGCCCGGCGCCGCTCCCGCTGCCCGCGATGCCGGAGCTCCCGCCGCGCGTGGACGTCGTCGTGCACCACGCCGACGGCGACGCCGTCCTGCTGAACGCCGCCGTCGAGGCCGGCGCGCGCGGTGTCGTCCTCGTCGGGACCGGCGCGGGCAATGCCACCCCGGAGATCGTGGACGCCGTCCGGGCCGCCGTCGGCCGCGGCGTGCTCGTCGCGCTGACCACCCGGGTCATGGCCGGACCGGTCACCGAGATCTACACGCACGGCGGCGCGGTGGACCTCGTGGCCGCCGGAGCCGTACCGACCGGCACCCTGCGCGCCGGTCAGGCCCGTATCGCGGTCCTGTCCGCGCTGCTCGCCACCGACAACAAGGTGGAGCAGACCCGCATCCTGCGCGAGGCGCTGGGCGCGGGCGGCCCGGTGCTCGTCGGGGCGTAACCCTCCGTGGCAGCGTGTGCGGCCGCCGCCGGGCTCATCGCGGTCAAGGTCAGCTCGGCGAAGAAGCTGTTCGTCGCCGAGGGCGGCGGCGCCGGCCTCGTCGACAAGCCGATCCGCATCTCGGGCCACGTGTCCTTCGCGGGCGAGAAGCGCTCCCTCACGGAAGCCGATCTCCGGTTACTGGCCGCCAAGCTGGTGAAACAGGCCCTGCGCACCGGCGGCGAGAGCCCCATCGCACACCGCCTGCCTGGAGCACGCGACGACCCTCGACCCCGATACGCGGGCGGCCGTCGAGGAACGTACGGCCACCCTCATTCCGCCGTCGAGCCCGGGGCAGGCGCGTGCGCTCGCGGAGGTCGGCTCCCTCATCCTGGATCTTCTGCCGGGGCCGGAGAACCTCGATCACGCGGACGCCGTCCTGGTGGTGGTCGCGGCTTCCCACGTCAAGTCGGACGCCGCGATCAGGTTCCTCTCGCAGTTCGCCACGCACCCCGCGATCGAAGTCCGTTCCCAGCTCCTCTGGGCCTGGTCACGCTTCGAATGCGCCGCCTACGCCGAGGACGTGATCTCGAAGCTCGATCCGCTGGACCTCAGGTACTCGATCCGTTCGGACGAGCAGCTGCGCCAACTGGAACGTCTCCGGCCCCGGCCGAGCAGTCTGGACGTCAGGTCCGAGGTGTCGCTGCCGGCCCTGGCCGGGTACGCCGGCCGGCACGGCCTCACGGAGCTGATCCTCGCGCACCCCACGGTGCCCGATCTGGACTTCCTGAAAGGACAGTCCGCCCTGCAGCAGCTGGCCCTCGACAACTGCCCGGAACTGACCGACCTCTGCGCCCTCGGCGGTCTGCCGATCAGGCGGCTGGGCGTCAGGAGTGTCCGGCCGGACGTCGGCCTGGACGTGGTGGCCGGGCTGGGGGAGCTGGAACAACTCGCGTTGAGCGGCCCCGCGGGGATGACCTGGTCGCCGCAGGCACTGCCGACGCGCGCCCCGCTGGTCGTGCTGCTGGTGAGCGGAGCGATGGCTCCCGCCGCCGGGCTCAAGGGGCTCGGCGCGGTCTCCGGGCTGACTCATCTGGGGCTCAACGTGGCTTCCAGCCCGGCCTCGGAAGCCGACTGGCGGGAGATCGGCGAGCTGCGCTCACTCCACCACCTGACGGTGTCCGCCGCGTCCTTCGCCTTCCTTCCGCCCGCCGCCACCCTGCCCTCCGTCGCCGACCTGACCCTCATCGGCTATGGCGAGGACAGGTGTATGTCGACGGCGATCGATCGGCTGGACGCCGTGTTCCCCCGACTGGACAGGTGGAACACGGGGGAAGCATGGGACTTCTCCGCGGAGTGAGGCACCGGGTCCCCCCGGGCGACCGCCCGCGCGCCGCCGAGCTGCTGCCGTCCACCGTGCGCTTGGTCCGTCCGCGACCGGACGGCGCCCGCGCGGGCGCCGTCCGGCCCTTCCTCAGTGCCCGAACGCCGCCAGGATGCGGTCCGCCGCAGAGGTCGGCGTCACCGTGCCCGCCCGGACCGCGGACTCCAGGGCCGGCGCCAGTTCCCGTACCGCCGGGTTCGCCCGCAGGCGTTCCAGCAGTTCGTCGCGGACCATCGACCAGGTCCACTCCACCTGCTGAGCCGCCCGCTTCGCCGTCAGCCGGCCCCCCGCCTCCAGCAGGGTGCGGTGCTGCTCCAAGCGGTTCCACACCTCGTCCAGCCCCGTCGACTCCCGCGCGCTGCACGTCAGCACCGGCGGGGTCCAGGCCGCGTCCACCGGGTGCATCAGGCGCAGTGCGCCCGACAGTTCGCGGGCCGCGGCCTTCGCGTCACGCGCGTGCGGGCCGTCCGCCTTGTTGACCGCCAGGACGTCGGCCAGTTCCAGGACACCCTTCTTGATGCCCTGCAACTGGTCGCCCGTACGGGCCAGGGAGAGCAGCAGGAAGGAGTCGACCATCCCCGCCACCGTGGTCTCCGACTGACCCACTCCGACGGTCTCGACGAGGACCACGTCGTAGCCCGCCGCCTCCATCACGATCATCGACTCGCGGGTGGCCTTGGCGACCCCGCCCAGCGTGCCCGCCGAGGGGGACGGGCGCACGAACGCCGCCGGGTCCACCGACAGCCGCTCCATCCGGGTCTTGTCACCCAGGATGGAGCCGCCCGTGCGCGTCGACGACGGGTCCACCGCGAGCACCGCCACCCGGTGGCCGAGCCCCGTCAGCATCGTGCCGAAGGCGTCGATGAAGGTGGACTTGCCCACCCCCGGCACCCCGCTGATACCGATCCGGCGGGCCCGGCCCGCGTGCGGCAGCAGCTCCGTCAACAGGCCCTGTGCCAGCACCCGGTGAGCGGGCAGGGTGGACTCGACCAGGGTGATCGCGCGCGCGATGAGCGCGCGCTTCCCGTCGAGGACCCCTTTCGCGTAGGCCTCGATGTCGATCCTCGCCATCGCGGCCGGCCTACAGCTCGTGGCCCAGGTCCGCGGCCAGCCGCGTCACCAGGTCGTGGGCCGCGTCCGGAATCACCGTGCCGGGCGGGAAGACCGCCGTCGCGCCCATCTCCAGCAGCGTCGGGACATCGGCGGGCGGGATCACCCCACCCACGACGATCATGATGTCCTCGCGGCCCTCCTCCGCCAGCTGCTCGCGCAGCGCCGGTACGAGGGTCAGGTGGCCGGCGGCCAGCGAGGACACGCCCACCACGTGGACGTCCGCCTCGACGGCCTGGCGGGCCACCTCCGCCGGGGTCTGGAACAGCGGGCCGACGTCCACGTCGAAGCCCAGGTCGGCGAAGGCGGTCGCGATCACCTTCTGGCCGCGGTCGTGCCCGTCCTGGCCCATCTTGGCGACCAGGATGCGCGGACGACGGCCCTCCGCCTCCTCGAACCGGTCGACGAGCGCACGGGTGCGCTCCACGGACGGGGACTCGCCTGCTTCGTTGCGGTACACGCCCGCGATCGTACGGATCTGGCTCGAGTGCCGTCCGTACACCTTCTCCAGTGCGTCCGAGATCTCACCGACGGTGGCCTTGGCGCGCGCCGCGTCCACCGCCAGGGCCAGCAGGTTGCCGTCGCCGCGCTCGGCGGCGTTCGTCAGCGCCCGCAGGGTGTCCTGGGTGACCGCCTCGTCGCGCTCCTCGCGCAGCCGCCGCAGCTTGGCGATCTGCTGCGAGCGCACCGAGGAGTTGTCGACCTTGAGGACGTCGATCGCCTCGTCGTTCTCCACGCGGTACTTGTTGACGCCGATCACCGGCTGCCGGCCCGAGTCGATCCGCGCCTGCGTACGGGCCGCGGCCTCCTCCACGCGCAGCTTCGGGATGCCCGCGTCGATGGCCTGCGCCATGCCGCCGGCCGCCTCGACCTCCTCGATGTGCTGCCAGGCGCGGCGCGCCAGGTCGTACGTCAGCTTCTCGACGTACGCGCTGCCACCCCACGGGTCGATCGACCGGCAGGTGCCCGACTCCTGCTGGAGCAGCAGCTGGGTGTTGCGGGCGATGCGCGCCGAGAAGTCCGTCGGCAGCGCGAGGGCCTCGTCGAGGGCGTTGGTGTGCAGCGACTGGGTGTGCCCCTGGGTCGCCGCCATCGCCTCGATACAGGTGCGCGTCACGTTGTTGAAGACGTCCTGCGCGGTCAGCGACCAGCCGGAGGTCTGCGAATGCGTGCGCAGCGAAAGCGACTTGGCGTTCTTCGGGTCGAACTGCTTGACCAGGCGCGCCCACAGCAGGCGGGCCGCGCGCAGCTTCGCGACCTCCATGAAGAAGTTCATGCCGATCGCCCAGAAGAACGACAGGCGCGGCGCGAACGCGTCCACGTCCAGCCCGACGGCCTGCCCGGCCCGCAGGTACTCCACGCCGTCGGCGAGGGTGTACGCCAGCTCCAGGTCGGCCGTGGCCCCGGCCTCCTGGATGTGGTAGCCGGAGATGGAGATCGAGTTGTACCGCGGCATCTTCTGCGAGGTGAACGCGAAGATGTCCGAGATGATCCGCATCGAGGGCTTGGGCGGGTAGATGTAGGTGTTGCGGACCATGAACTCCTTGAGGATGTCGTTCTGGATGGTCCCGGCGAGCTTGTCGGGGGAGACGCCCTGCTCCTCCGCCGCCACGATGTAGAGGGCGAGGACGGGCAGCACCGCGCCGTTCATCGTCATCGACACCGACATCTTGTCCAGCGGGATCCCGTCGAACAGCTGCCGCATGTCGTAGATCGAGTCGATCGCCACGCCCGCCATGCCGACGTCGCCGGTCACGCGCGGGTGGTCGCTGTCGTAGCCGCGGTGCGTCGGCAGGTCGAAGGCCACCGACAGGCCCTTCTGGCCGGACGCCAGATTGCGCCGGTAGAAGGCGTTCGACTCCTCGGCCGTGGAGAAGCCGGCGTACTGCCGGATCGTCCAGGGCTGGTTGACGTACATCGTCGGGTACGGGCCGCGCAGGTACGGTGCCACGCCCGGGTAGGTCCGCAGGAAGTCCAGGCCCTCCAGGTCCCGCCCGGTGTACAGCGGCTTGACGCCGATGCCCTCGGGGGTCTCCCACAGCAGGTCGGCGGCCGCGGTGCCGGTGGACTCCTTCACCGCGGAACGCCACTGCTCCTCGGACACCCCCCGGGCGGCGGTGGGGTCGAGCGCCAGCTCGGAGAAATCGGGGATGCTCAAGACGGCACTCCCATCCGGTCGAGTACGGAGGACAGCACGGCGACGGCGTCACAGCCGGCGAAGACGTACTCGTCCACGGAAGCATCGGCGGTGCCCGGCCGGCCGGCGAGGAAGACGGTCGTGGCGCCCGCCGCGCGCAGCGCCTCGGACACCGCCGCGGCCTGCTCCTCGTACAGCACGTCGCTGGAGCAGAGAACGGCCGTGCCGTCCGCGCCGCTCGCGGCGTAGGCGGCGGCGGCCGTCGCCGGATCCACGGACACCGGAACGTGCACCGGTTCGATGCCGCCCGCCTGGAACAGGTTCGAGGCGAAGGTGGCGCGCGCGGTGTGCGCGGCCGCCGGGCCCAGTGCGGCGAGGAAGATCCGCGGCCGGGCCCCGGTCGCCGCCAGGTGCGCGTCGCTGCGGGCGCGCAGCGCCTCGTACGCCTCGTCGCGCCGTACGCGGGGCAGTCCGCCGGTGGGTCCGGCGGGCGCGGGCTCGCGGACGACCGGCTTCTCCGAGAGCAGCGGGAACTCGCTGACGCCCGTGATGGGCTCGCGGCGCTTCGCCAGCTTTTTGGAGCGCTCGGCCCAGGTGGCGGCGAGCCGCTCGGCGACCAGACCGGAGCGCAGGGCGGCGGCCTGGCCGCCGGCCTTCTCCAGGGTCTGGAAGAAATCCCAGGCGGCGTGGGCGAGTTCGTCGGTGAGGCGCTCGACGTAGTACGAGCCGCCGGCCGGGTCGATCACCCGGGCCAGGTGCGACTCCTCCAGCAGGATGGTGGAGGTGTTGCGGGAGATCCGGCGCGCGAAGGCGTCCGCCAGGCCCAGCTCGCTGTCGAAGGGGAGCACGGTCACCGAGTCCGCGCCGCCCACCCCCGCGGCCATGCAGGCCACGGTGGTGCGCAGCATGTTCACCCAGGGGTCGCGGCGGGTCATCATCACCGGCGAGGTCACCGCGTGCTGGAGCTGGGCACCCGCCTCCGGGGCCCCCGAGGCCTCGGCGATACGGGCCCACAGCCGGCGCGCGGCGCGCAGCTTGGCGATGGTGAGGAACTGGTCCGCGGTGGCGGCGTAGCGGAACTCCAGCTGTCCGAGCGCCGCCTCGACGCTCAGCCCGGCCGCCGTGAGCGCGCGCAGGTAGGCGACACCGGTCGCCAGGGACAGACCCAGCTCCTCGGCGGAGCTGCCCCCGGCCTCGTGGTACGGCAGCGCGTCCACGGTCAGGGCGCGCACCCCCGGCCAGCCGGCGGCGGCCTCCCGGGCCAGCAGGGCGGCGCCGGCCACGTCCAGGGCCTCACCCGTACGGGCCTCGTGGCCCAGCGGGTCGGCGCCCAGCGAGGCCCGAGCGGCCTCGGGGGCCACCGCGCGCTCGGTGAACAGGGCCAGCAACGCGCGGGCGGCCTCGGCGTATTGGGCTCCGGCGTCCAGGGCGACGGGGGCGAGGTCCAGGTAGACCCCTTCCAGCGCCCGGGCGAGGCCCTCGACCGGGAGAGCGTCCCGGCCCACCGTGAGCCAGAGGGAGGTGACCCCGTTCTCCAGATCGGCGAGGGCCGCCTCGTTCAGCCGTACCGGATCGGTGCCCGCGAGGCGCTGGCGCACGTCCCAGCCGTTCGCGGTGGTGCCCTCCGGCCTGCCCCCGCGGACGAACGGGGCGAAGCCGGGGAAACCGGTGTCGGGAGCCGTCCCGTCGGGCGGCGCGGTGTAGAGCGGGCGCGTGGTGAGCCCGTCCTCGATAGGGGTGGACAACGCATCTTCTGCGGCCTCGCCGGAGACTTCCTTGCCCGACTTGCGCAGTACGCCTTCTACAAGGCGCTGCCACTGCTCATGCGTCGCGTCAGGGAACTCGGCGGCCAGGGAGAGCCCGTCGTCAGGCAGGACCGTCATGGCTCGAATGTAGGGGAGGGCGCTCAGGTGGCACCATACCGGTGGGTGTGATCTCGCCCTCTCGGGCCAAGCCGAAGGGATCCTGGAAGACCTGGCTGAGCAGCACGGTTGCCGCCGCCTCCGGGAGTACGGCAGGACCCGCGTGCGGCACCACGATCTGCTCGGGATCGTCGCATCACGTGCGGGAGCTCCGTCGCGGCTTCCCGGATCTCCCGCAGATATCCCTCGTCCAGGACGCTCGCCGGCTCGGTCACGACCATGACCGCCGGATTGAAGACACCCAACAGAAGAGCCGCCGCCCGCCCCACCGCGCGGGCACGCTCGCGCAGCAGCCGGTCGGCGCGCGGGTCGCCGGTGGCGGCCGCGTCCACCAGCAGGTTGACGGACGGGTCCGCCACGATGCCCCGGCGCACGGCCCCGGCGCCGAGCGCGGTGTCGGACGCGGTGTCGGACGCGGTCGCCTCCCGGCAGCCGGTACGTACGCCCTGGTGCACGGTTGCCTCGATCCCGAAGGCGGCGCCGGCGCCGAGGAGGGGGTGCCCGGAGTCGTACGCGGCGAGGAACCGGCGGATCCCGGCGAACGCGTGGCGTCCGCATTGCGGGGCCATGAAATCCGGCCACGGTTTTCGGCCGCCGGGGTGGGGTGGCGCGGAGGCCGGCGTACGGGGGAAAGAGCAGGTCGTAGGGGGTGTACGGGGTGGACGCGGAGGCCGGCGCGATACGTTTTCGGTGGCCGCGGGCGGGGGTTGACCCCGGTCGGGGCCGCTGACACGCTCCGGGACATGTCCGCGAACGAAGTCCTCGCCCCGCGGCTCCACACCCCCGGCCGCTGTACCGAGCCGGGCGAGTGTCCGGGCCGCTGTCCGGCCCCCGGCCACCCCTGACCCGGCCCGACCGCTTCACTCCCGCCCCGGGGCACCGCAGGGGTGCTGCCCCGGCGGCCCCCTCCCGGAGGGCGCCCCACGAAGCGCCCTCCGGGGGACCCGCCGCTGGGAGATCCGCCCGGTTCACCCCCGCCGGCCCCGTCCCGGGACACCTCCGGGACAGCGCCCCACCGGGGCCCTCCCGGGGCTGACGATCCACGG
Organism: Streptomyces sp. NPDC097617; assembly: GCF_044761485.1. Classification (NCBI taxonomy): domain Bacteria; kingdom Bacillati; phylum Actinomycetota; class Actinomycetes; order Kitasatosporales; family Streptomycetaceae; genus Streptomyces; species Streptomyces sp. NPDC097617. The sequence continues at coordinate 110,540 of NZ_JBIWCL010000026.1, read as the reverse complement.
GTGCCCTGCAGGACGACGCCCCACCGGGCGGTCCCGTTCCGGCGGGCTCCCGGAGGTTTCCTTCGGTTCCTTCTTCGGGTTCTCCGCCGTGACCGTCGTCCTGGGGGTGAGCTGCGGGGTGGCTCGCGCGGAGTGTTCCTGACCGGCGTTCGACGGTGCTCCGTGTGAGACCCCGTGCCACCCAGCACTACGGCGTGGACGACTCCGACGACCACGAGCGCACCCTGCGCCGCGTCACCGTCGACGGCGACGTCCCGGTCGGCCCCGACGGCGAGCCCTCCCGCCTGATCAGCCCGGCGGCCGTCCCGGACCCGGCCTTCGGCATCGCGTCCGGCGCCTCCGCCTCCGCCTGACCCACCCGCTCCCCGTACGACTCCCAAGGAGCCCCCGTGCCCCACCTCCTCGCCATCACCGGCAGCCCCTCCGCCCACTCCCGTACCGCCGTCGTGGCCGACCACGTGCTGCGCCGCCTGTCCCACTCCGGCTTCGAGACCGCGCACCTGTCCGTGCGCGAGCTCCCCGCCGCCGACCTCCTCGCCGCCCGCCGCGGTGAGCCCGAGATCCGCCGGGCGCTCGAGGCCGTCGCCGAGGCCGACGGCCTGGTCATCGCGACCCCGGTCTACAAGGCCTCGTACACCGGGCTGCTCAAGGCCTTCCTCGACCTGCTCCCGCAGGACGGACTCGACGGCAAGACCGTTCTGCCGCTGGCCACCGGCGGCAGCCTGGCCCACGTCCTGACCATCGACTACGCCCTGCGCCCCGTGCTCGCCGCCCTCGGCGCCCGGCACGTCACCGCCGGCCGGTTCGTCCTGGACTCCTCCGTGGAGCGCGGATCCGGCCCCGACCGGCTGCGGCCCGAGGCCGAACTGGACCTCTACCAGGCCGTCGACGAGTTCGCCGCGGCCCTGCGCTCCGCGCCGACGCCCGTGCCCGCGCCGACGCCCGTGTCCGTGCCCGGTCCCACCTCCGCGCCCGCCGCCGCCCTCACCGCCACCCCGTAACGCCGCTGCCACCACGCGACCCGTACCGACAAGGAAGAACCGCCATGCCCGCAGCCTTCACCTCGACCACCACCTCCCGACGCCAGTTCCTCGCCCTGCTCGGCATCTCGGCGGCCGCGGTGAGCTGCGGCACGGCCACCGCCAACGGCGGCGGTTCCGGCGGGCAGGTCAAGACCCTGAAGTACCAGGGCTCGGTCGGCGCCGTCACGCTCCCGGAACTCGCCGCCGACCTCGGCCACCTGGGCGACCTCGAGCTGGAGTGGGTGGGCAACACCATCAGCGGTCCGCAGGACATCCAGTCCGCCGCCACCGGCCAGACCCACTTCGGCGGTGCCTTCAACGGCGCGATCGTCAAGCTCGCCTCCAGCAAGGCCCCCATCAAGGCCGTCATCTCCTACTACGGCGTCGACGAGCAGTCGTACAGCGGCTACTACGTCCTGGAGGACAGCCCGCTCCGCTCCGCCCGGGACCTGCTCGGCAAGAAGGTCGGCATGAACACCCTGGGCGCGCACGCGCAGGCCGTCCTCGACATCTACCTGAGCCGCAACGGCCTCGCCAAGGCGGACTCGTCCAAGGTCGAGTCGCTCGTGGTGCCGCCCGTCAACACCGACCAGGTGCTGCGCCAGAAGCAGATCGACGTGGGCGTGCTGGGCGGGGTCCTGCGCGACAAGGCCGTGGCCGCCGGCGGGATCAGACCGCTGTTCAGCGACTTCGACCTGCTCGGCAAGTTCAGCGCCGGCTCCTACATCATGACCGACCGGTTCATCAAGGAGAACCCGGACACCGTACGGACCTTCGTGACCGGCGTGGCCAAGGCCATCGAGTGGGCCCGCACCACCCCGCGCGAGGAGGTCATCGCGCGGCAGACCGGGATCGTCAAGAAGCGCGGCCGCAACGAGGACACCGCGACCCTCCAGTACTGGCGCTCGTACGGAGTCGCCGAACAGGGCGGCCGGATCGAGGACAAGGAGTTCCAGCTCTGGCTGGACTGGCTCGGCGAGCGCGGCGACATCAAGCAGGGGCAGCTCAAGGCCGCCGACCTCTACACGAACGAGTTCAACGGCTTCGGGAAGGGCTGACCCGCATGGCGAAGATCGTGTTCGAGGAAGTGACCAAGACCTTCCCGACCAAGGACAAGAAGAACAAGGAGCAGTGCACCGCGCTCGACGGCATCGACCTGGAGATCGAGGCGGGGGAGTTCGTGGTGGTCGTCGGCCCCAGCGGCTGCGGCAAGTCCACCCTGCTGGACCTGCTCGGCGGGCTGTCCCGGCCGACGTCCGGGCGGATCCTGCTCGACGGGAAACCGATCACCGGTCCCGGCCTGGACCGGGGCATCGTCTTCCAGCAGTACGCCCTGCTGCCCTGGCGGACCGCGCTCGGCAACGTCGAGTTCGGCCTGGAGGCGACCGGCGTTCCGCGCCGCGCACGCAAGTCCAGGGCCCGGGAGTTCCTGGAGCTCGTCGGCCTCACCGGCTTCGAGGACCGGCATCCGCACGAACTCTCCGGCGGGATGCGCCAGCGCGTCGCCATCGCCGTCCCGCTCGGCCTGCTCATCGGCTGGTACCGGCCGGTCGCCGTGCTGCTCGGCCCGCTGCTGGAGGTGTTCCGCAACACCGCCGCGCTGGCCCTGCTGCCGGTCTTCGTGCTGCTGCTCGGCATCGGCGAGACCTCGAAGGTCTCGATCGTCGTCTACGCCTGCGTGTGGCCGGTCCTGCTGAACACCATCAGCGCGGTGGGCAACGCCGACCCCACCCTCGTCGGACTGGCCCGCTCGATGGACCTGTCCACGCCGAGGCTCTTCCAGAAGGTGATCCTGCCGTCCTCCGTGCCGGCCGTCTTCACCGGCATCCGGCTGGCCGGCGCGGTCTCCATCCTCGTCCTGGTGGCCGCCGAGATGATCGGCGCCAAGGCGGGCCTCGGCTACCTGATCAACGCCTCGCAGTACAACTTCGCGATCCCGCAGATGTACGCGGGCATCGTCACCATCTCCGCCATCGGCGTGGCCTTCAACCAGCTGCTGGTCACGGTCGAACGCCGCCTGAGCACCTGGCGCGTCCCCGCCTGACCTGCGCCCCGAGCCCGAACCCTTCCCGCACCGCCACCGAACACAAGGAACAGCCATGACCGCGAAGCGGACCCTCCACCTCAACGCCTTCCTGATGAACGCCGGTCACCACGACGCGGCCTGGCGCCACCCCGACAGCCGGCCCGACCTGATCACCGACCTGCGGTACTTCCAGGACCTGGCACGCACCGCCGAGCGCGGCCGGCTCGACTCCATCTTCTTCGCCGACGGGGTCGCCCTCTGGGGCAAGGCCCGCCACAACGCCCTCGGCGGTTTCGAGCCGCTGACCCTGCTCTCCGCCATCGCCGCCGTCACCGAGCACATCGGGCTCATCGCGACCGTCTCCACCACCTTCAACGAGCCCTACAACCTGGCCCGCAAGTTCGCCTCGCTCGACCACATCAGCGGCGGCCGCGCCGGCTGGAACATCGTCACCTCCGGCACCGTAGACGAGGCCCGCAACTTCAACCGGGACGAGCACCTGGAGCACCACGTCCGCTACGAGCGCGCCCGCGAGTTCCTCGACGTCGCCACCAAGCTCTGGGACAGCTGGGAGGACGTCGCGATCGTCCTCGACAGGGAGCGCGGCATCTACGCCGACACCGACAAGCTGCACCCCGCCGCCCACCGCGGCGAGCACTTCGGCGTCGCCGGACCGCTCAACGTCCCGCGCTCACCCCAGGGCTACCCGCTGCTCGTGCAGGCCGGTTCCTCCGAGGACGGCAAGGAGTTCGCCGCCCAGTACGCCGAGGCGGTTTTCACCGCCCAGCAGACCCTCGCCGACGGCCAGACCTTCTACAAGGACCTCAAGGCCCGGCTCGCCAAGTACGGCCGCGCCGAGAGCGACCTCCTCGTCCTGCCCGGAATCGCGCCCGTCATCGGCTCCACCGAGGCCGAGGCGAAGGCCCTGGAGCAGCAGCTGACCGACCTCCAGGTGCCGGAGTACGGGCTCGCCCAGCTCTCCGGGATGCTGAACGTGGACCTCACCGGCCTGCCCCTGGACGGCCCGCTCCCGGACCTGCCCGAGGAGCGCGACATCAACGGCAACAAGAGCCGCTTCACCCTCGTCGCCGAGCTCGCCCGCCGTGACGGCCTCACCCTGCGCGAGCTGATCGCCCGCCTCGGCGCCGGCCGCGGCCACCGCGTCTTCGCCGGTACCCCCGAGCAGATCGCCGACCAGCTCGAGGAGTGGTTCACCCAGGGAGCCGCCGACGGGTTCAACATCATGGCGCCGGTCCTGCCCACGGGCCTGACCGCCTTCGTCGACCACGTCGTGCCGATCCTCCAGCGCCGCGGGCTCTTGCGCACCGAGTACACCGGCGCCACCCTCCGTGAGAACTACGGCCTCGCCCGGCCGGTCAACCGGCACACCCGGGAGAGCGCATGACCGGATACGCCGCCGACGTCCCCGTGGTCGTCGGCGGACCGGCCGTCCCGTCACCGGTGCCGGGACGGGCTTGCGCCCCACGGGGAGAGGGGCCGCCGCACGCGAACACCGCGAGGCGGATCAGACGGTCAGGACGATCTTGCCGCGGGTGCGGCCCGCGGCGCTCAGCTCCCAGGCCCTGGCGGCCTCGGCGAGCGGCAGCGCGTGCTCCACGTTGACCGTGAGCCTTCCCGTCTCGGCCAGTTCCGCCAGGAAGGTGAGGTCGGCGGTGTCGGGGCGCACCCACAGCTGGTGGGCGCCCTTGGCGGCCGCCTCGTAGTCGGCGATGGAGACCACCCGGTGGCGCTCCTTGACCAGGGACTGGAGCGTCTCGATGACGCCGTCCCCGTAGAAGTCGAGCCCCGCGTCGACGCCCTCGGGCGCCAGCTCGCGGATCCGGTCCGCCAGGCCCTCCCCGTACAGCACGGGCTCGGCGCCGAGGGAGCGCAGGTAGTCGTGGTTGTGCGCGCCCGCCGTGCCGATGACCCGCAGGCCGAGAGCGACCGCGATCTGCACACCGAAGGATCCGGTGCCGCCGGCCGCGGAGTGGATGACGACGCTCTCCCCGGCCTTGAGGCCCGCGCGGGTGAGTGACTGGTAGGCGGTGAGGCCGGCCAGCGGGATACCCGCCGCCTGCTCGAAGCTCAGCCCTCGGGGTTTGCGGGCGAGGGTGCGGACGGGGGCGGACACCAGCTCGGCGTACGTGCCGAGTTCGACCCACTCCTTGCGGACATAGCCGTAGACCTCGTCGCCGACGGCGTAGTCGAAGGTGTCCTCGCCCACCGCTTCGACGACTCCGGCCACGTCCCAGCCGGGTATGACCGGGTGGCGGACCTCGAGGATCGGGTCGAGATATCCGGCGGCGAGCTTCCAGTCCACCGGGTTGACCCCGGCGGCCTTGACGCGGACGAGGACCTCGCCCGGGCCGACCTTCGGCTTCGGTACGTCAACGAGCGTGAGGGTGGCGGGAGTTCCATATGTGCTGTATGTGATGGCCTTCATGATCGTCCCCAACGCGGGGCCGCGGCCGGGTATTCCGGGCCGGTTCAGGCCGGCAGCGTGTTGCGGTGCGAGTTCCGGCGGGCCGTACTGAAGAGCGCCTGGATCTGCGTACCCGCCTGCTCGACGTCGTCGAGGGGGGAGGGGAAGGGCAGCCGTACGTCGCGGTGGCCGCGCCGCTCCTCCAGTCGCAGGGTGATCCCGTACCGGTCCATGGCGACCGGCAGCGCGCGGAGCACGGTGGAGGTGGGCAGCGGCTGGACCAGGCGCAGCAGCAGGGTGACGAGGTCGTGGTGGTCGTCGAGCAGGTGCGTGAGCATGCCCGCCTCGTACGGGGCCAGCGGGTCGGGGCAGGCCGAGTCCAGCTCCTCGAGGCCGACGTGCCAGCGGCCTTCGGAGGTCTCCAGGATCGCCCGGTCGAATTCCATGCAGGTGGAGTTGACGCCGGAGTCGTCCGCGAGGTCGGTGTAGGGGGTGAGCAGGCGGCCCAGCACGGTGACCCGGGCGCGCACCCGGTCCCGTACGGGCGTGGGGGCGACGTCGGTGAACTCCAGCCGGATCGCCGGGCGGTGCTCGGACTCGCCGCCGGGCTCGGCCGGGTGCAGGTGCAGCCGCCCCATCGGGTCGCTGCCGTCGAGGTGGCGGACCTCGGAGCGCAGCCCGTCGGTGACCACGTTCATGGAGTGGGCGGCGGTCAGGATCGACCGGATCCGCTCGGCATCGGTGGGCCGGGCGGCCGGGGTGGCGGGGGCACCGAACAGGCGCATGCGGATCTCTCCATCGTCCGGGTGACTTAGGTATGCCTAACCTAACTCATTTGGCTCTCCAGGAGTACCCGGCACGCTCGTGTCGTTGTTGGGCTGAACGGGTGAAACGCGAGAGGATGGGGGGATGCACATGAAGCGCACGGCCGAGGCGGCCCGGTGAGCAGGTACGACGTCACCGACGAACAGTGGGAGGGGCTCGCGCAGGTGGTCCCCCTGCGCAGTCGCAACGAATGGCCCTCCCGGGTGGACCACCGCACGATCCCGACGGCGCCCGGGGCGTCGGCGGCGGAGCAGCGGCGCTTCGTGGTGATCAGAGTCCAGATCTTCGCGGACGCGCGGGAGGTGGCGGAGTACCTGATCGCGCAGATCCCGGTGCTGCTCGACCTCACCGGCGCGGACAGCGAAGTGGCCAAGCGGATCCTCGACTTCAGCAGCGGTGTGGTCTTCGGCCTGGGCAGCGGGATGCACCGGGTCGACCGGAACGTCTTCCTGCTCGCGCCGGTGGGGACCGAGGTCGAGGGGATCGCGGCCGCGGCCGTCCCCCGATCGTAGGAAGGTCCGTGCGAGGGAACGGTTCGCCGGGGCCGCGGGGGGTCCGGCGGGCCGTACCGTCCCGCGCATGGACGCCACTTCGGACGCGACGGCGGGGCGCACCGCCGCCGCCGTCGCGTTAGCCGACACCCGCACCGATTCCCCCGAGGCCGGACCGGCCGGCGGTCAGCCCGCCGCGGTGCCCCCGACCCCGCCCGCCACTTCCGCGCCGCCCGCCCCTCATGCCCCGCCCGCCCCTCACGGCGTACCGCCCGCCCCCGCGGCCGCAGCGGCCGGCTTACGGCCCGCTCCCGCCGTGGCCCTGGTTCCGCCCGCGGCCCTGGTTCCGCCCGCGGCTCCGGTTCCGCCCGGCCCCGCGGTCCCGGCCGGGACCGTCGGTGATCCGGTCGTGCCGGCGCAGGCCCGCCCCGGCGGCTCCGGCCCTGCTGACGAGCCCGCGCGGCAGCACCCGCGGCCCGTGGTCACCGAGCTGAGGCTCTCCGCCTTCGGGCCGCACCGCTCGGCCGTCTTCCCGCTCGGCCCGCTCACCCTCTTCGCCGGGCCGAGCGGCAGCGGCAAGTCCCATGCCCTGGAGGCCTACGAGGCCCTGGCCGGGCTGGGTTCCGGAGCCGCGCTGGAGGAGGCCTTCGCGGACCCGTGTGCCCGGATCCCCGACCGGGCCGTGCCCGACGCGCAGCGGCGCCGCGGATTCCGCCTCGGGGTCACCGTCGACGGTCCCGCCGGCCCGGTCCGGCTCGACCTCGCCGTCCAGGCCGAGCCCACCCTGCGGATCGTCGGCGAACGGCTCTCGCAGGACGGGCAGATCCTGCTCGCCACCGCCCTGCGCGACCCCGGCCGGCGCTCGGTCCAGGCCGCCTGGCTGACCGGCGGTGCCAGCGGCTTCACCCGGGCCCCGCTGCCCGACGACCGGCTCGGCACGGCGCTGCTCCCGCTCCGCGTCGCCGGATCCACCGCGGGCCAGCGCCAGGTTCTGGCCGCCGCCGAACAGGTGGTCGTGGCCCTGCGCTCGGCGTTCCCCTGCGACCCCCGCCCGGACCGCATGCGCGCGGCCGTCCCGCCCGGTGAGGGCCGGCTGCTGGGCGACTGCGCGAACCTGGCCGACGTGCTGCGCCGGACCCGCAGCGAATGCGGAACCCGGCACGCGCTGCTGGCGCAGGCCGCCCGTACCGGCTGCGCGGGCCTCGTCGTGGGGCTGGACGTACGGGCTCCCGCGGGCGGCGGCCCCGTCGCGGCCGTACTGGACCGCGGCCCCGACCGGCCCGCCACGGAACTGGCCCGGCTGGGCGCGGGCGAACTCCGCTTCCTCGCGCTGGCGCTGGTCCTGCTCACCGGGCCGGGGGTGCTGGCCATGGACCCGGCCGCCGAACTGCTCTCCGCGCGGCAGGCCCTGACGGTGCTGGCCGACGACTTCGACCGGGGCCTGGACCGGCGGCAGAGCGCCGAACTGCTGCGGCTGGCCCTGCTGTCCTGCGGCCGCGGTCACATCAGGCTGGTGGCGGCGGTGGGGGAGGGGACCGCGGCCGCCGCCCGGGACCTGCCGGGCGTCGCGGTGGTAGACCTGGGGGCATGAACGAGACGCAGGAGCCGCCCGAGCCGCACCAGCCGCCCGAGCCGCACCAGTCGCACGAGCCGGCGCGGGCGTTGACGTCCTCGGACCGGCGGCCCGACGAGCGGCTGGACCGACTGCAGCGCCGGCTTGCGCAGTTCGCGGCGGCGCGCGGCTGGGAGCCGTACCACACCCCCAAGAACCTGGCGGTGGCGCTGAGCGTGGAGGCGGCCGAACTGGTCGAGATCTTCCAGTGGCTGACCCCCGAGCAGTCGGCGAAGGTCATGGAGAAACCGGAATCCGCCCATCGCGTGGCCGACGAGGTGGCCGACGTACTCGCGTATCTGCTGCAGTTCTGTGAGGTCCTCGGGGTGGATGTGCTGGATGCGCTCGCCGCGAAGATCGAGAGGAACGAACTCCGCTTCCCTGTGCAGGGCCCATCGACACCGAATCGTCACTCTTCGGAGTGATGGACTCATCCACAATCACGTTTGTGTCCACATTTTCCGAATACCCCTGGCTTTACTGGCCCGTTGCCCTCACTCTGGGTAGTGGTGAGGATGGCGGGATGTCGTGCGGACGGGGGACGGCATATGGATGCGGTACGGCTCATCGCGGCCGGCCGGCACGCGCTGGCACAGAGTGGGGCTGCGTGGGACATCGTGGGCGAGGCCTGGCAGGCCCAGGCGCTCGCCCAGGGCGTAGGGAGCTATCTGGCGGTCACCGGGCCGCCGGAGCTGAGATCGGAGGCACGGGGACTGGGGGAAGCGGGAAGCAGAGGCTGCGGGGTGCTCGACCGGGCCGCCCTGCGCGGAGAGGGCAGCGCGCCCGAGTATCCGCCGCGGGCGGCGCAGCTGAGCGAGGTGTCGGACGTCCGGCAGGCACTGCTCGGACTCCAGGCACTGCTGGGTGAAGTGGGGATAGCCCTGGTCGGGGTGGCCTGCGGGACGGACGACGAGGGCCTGTACTGGCAGTGCATAGAGTCGATCGACGCGGCCGACGAGTCGAGCGACCGGGTGCGGGCGATCCTGCGCCGCATGACGGTCCGCGAGCGGGGATCGGCCTCGGGCGTGGCCTGAGGCGCGGCACGGGTGGGTCCCGTCGTGCGCGGCGGGACCCGCACGGTCAGGACGACCGGAAGGGCGGGCGCTCGCCCTCGGGGGCGCGGTCCGTGGAGGCCTGGAGTTCGGCGTCGAGCTGTGACAGGTCGGCGTTCAGCGCCGCCATCAGTTCTTCCATCTGCTGGAGCAGACCCTTCGGCGCGCCGCCGCCCTGGGCGGGTACCGCGGGCTCCTGACCTGCCGGGTCGTGTGCTGCCTGTGCTGCCTGTGCTGCCTGTCCGGTCGGTCCGTTGTGTCGGTGGATATCCGGCACGGCCTCGTGGGACATGGCGGCCTCCTCGGCCCTGGCCCTTCCGGCGCGGAAGGGGGCGGTGGACGCACCGGCGGGACGCCGCCGGCACGCGGGCCGGGCGGTCCGGCTCCGTCCGAGCCAACGATCACCGTCCGGGCCGGTCACTGGCGCGCCCGGGCGTGGACCGTCCGGTTGACGAAGATTCACCCTGCCGGGGCGGGAAGTGCAGGATGGGGGGTATGGATCTTCGCATTTTCACCGAGCCCCAGCAGGGTGCGAGCTACGACACCCTCCTGAGCGTCGCCAAGGCCACCGAGGATCTCAGCTTCGACGCGTTCTTCAGAACCGGTAGGGTATCTACCCATAAAGCTAATCTCCCTGGGGGTCAGGGGTCACGACATGGTCCGCGCCGTCTCGTACGAGCGTCAGAGCCACAAGAGCGAGACCGACAGTCAGGCGTCCCCGCGTATGCAGTGGGACAAGAGCGCTGCGTTCGTCGCATCACAGGACAACTGGACGTACATCGACACCGATTACTCAGACGTAGGTCTCTCGGGCTACGACCCTAACGTCTATCGCCCCGGCTTCGAGCGGCTTATGGAGGACGCAAGGGCAGGGAAGTTCGACGTCGTCGTGATCTACATGCTCTCGCGCCTGACCCGCCAGGGCGCCGCTGAAGCACTGAAGATCCAGCAGGAATTGGCGAAGTGCGGCGTCGCGCTCGTGTCGACGCAAGAGCCCTTCATCAACACCAGCGACGACAACCCGTTCGGTGTCGCGTTCTTCGCCCTGATCGCCGGCCTGGCGCATCAGGAGAGCAAGAACAAGTCCAAGTTCATCAAGGACGCGTTCGCCATTCTCCGTGCCAAGGGGAGCCACTCCTCCGGTCCCGTGCCTCACGGATTCGTGGCGAATGAGATCAACGTCGACGGGATCACTATTCGCCAGCTGAGCCCTGGCGTGCGGGCCGCGCAATCCGATACCCCGGACACACCGACAGCGGCCGACGCGGTAGACGTCATGATCGAATGGGTGGAGTCGGGAGCGACGGCCAATTCGATTGCAACGAGGCTGAGCACGGAGGGGCATCCCACGCCGCTCGACAGTCTCGGCGAGCAGGCCGGGAAAGCCCGCAAGGAAGCTGCAAAGAAGCGGCGCGGCAACGGCGCCGGGGATAAGGCGGAGAGTGTGTGGTCCGCCACCGTCGTGCTCCGCACCCTCCGCGATCCGCGCCTTGCAGGATTCGCCATCGGCCCCGTGGATCAGAAGACAAAGCGCCGAACGATCCTGCGCGACGACGAGGGACAGCCCGTGCAGGCCCATACCGGCTTCATCACTCCCAAGCGCTGGTACGACCTTCAGCAGATCCTCGACGGCCGGAAGCGGGAACGGCGCAACGACCGCACGGGCGAGATGACGTTCCTCGGATCGTGGGGAGTCCTACGGTGTGGCATGTGCGAATCCGGACTCACTATCTCGCGATCCGGCATCGCCACCTACGTCTGCAATCTTCGGCGAGCCGTGGGAAATCAGCCCAAGCACACGGTGCGCGTCCAGATGGCGCACGCGGATCAGATCGTGGCGGAGCGCGTGTGGGCTCGGCTCGGGGCAATGGACCCGAGCGACCCGGATGACGTCGAATGGCTCTCAGTGGCCGCTGAGCGGTTCGCGGTGCAAGGAAGCGACCCGGAGGCTGCCGCGGAACTGGCGGAGCAAGAGGCGCAGCTTCAGCACGTGCAGCAGAGCATCACGGAACTGTCGGAGGACCGGGAGTCCTACGTCGGCCCTACGGCCCGTAAGGCGTTCGGGGAGACGATGACCAAGTATGCGGCGCACGAGGAGCGATGCATGGTCCGAATCGACGAGCTGCGCGCGTCCGCCACCACGTCGGCACGCCTGCCTGTGGACGAGTGGACGGAGTCCGGGGACGGCAACCCCTTCGCTCCTGACGGCATCTGGAGCCGGTGGGACGTGGCGGACAAGAGGGCGTTTCTGTCCCTGCTCGTCGACCGGGTGACGGTCGCGCCGGCAGAGTCGAAGCACGGAAGCGCGTTCGTGCGGTCCGGCGAGCGGATCGAGGCCGCCGCCATCGGCCGGGACGTGGACGGGCTCAGGGCCAACGGCCTGGCCGGCTCCCCGGCCGAGGTCGTGGAGAAGATCGGTGCCTACGGCGCCGCCGGTTCCTCCCGCATCTACCTCCAACTCCTCGACCTCGACGACCTGGACCACCTGGAGCTGATCTCCGCCCAGGTGCTCTCCCAGCTCCGCTAGGAAGGGGGAAAGCCGTGCCCCGCGCGTCCGGCCCGCTCGCCGAAGCCCTGGCCCAACGGGTCGTGCTCCTGGACGGCGGGCTCAGCAACCAGCTCGCCGACCAGGGCTGCGACCTGTCCGGCGGCCTCTGGTCGGGCCGGGTGCTCGCCGAGCGCCCGGACCAGGTGGAGGCCGCCCACACGGCGTACGCGCGGGCCGGCGCCGAGGTACTGATCACCGCGAGCTACCAGGTCGGCTACGAGGCCTTCGCCGCCCGCGGCCACGACCGCGCCGGGACCACCGCCCTGCTGCACCGCAGCGTGCGCCTGGCCGCCCGGGCCGCCGAGGCCGCCGACCACGAGGTGTGGGTGGCCGCCTCCGTCGGCCCGTACGGTGCGGTGCTCGCGGACGGCTCCGAGTACCGCGGCCGCTACGGCCTGAGCGTGCGCGAACTCGCCGCCTTCCACCGGCCCCGCATCGAGGCCCTGCTCGCCGCCGGCCCCGACGTCCTGGCCGTGGAGACGATCCCGGACACCGACGAGGCCGAGGCGCTGCTCACCGTCCTCGCGGAGACCGGCGCGCCCGCCTGGCTCTCCTACACGGTGGCCGCCGGACGTACCCGCGCCGGCGGGCACCTCCCGGAGGCCTTCGCCCTCGCCGCCGCGTCCCCGCAGGTCATCGCGGTCGGCGTCAACTGCTGCGACCCCGCCGAAGTCCTGCCCGCGCTCAAAGCGGCGGCCGCCGTCACCGCCAAACCGCTGCTGGCCTACCCCAACGACGGCTCGGTCTGGGACGCCCCCACCGGCACCTGGCACACCCCCGAAGCCCCCGTCCCCTGGCCCCTGCACGCCTGGCACACCGCCGGCGCCCGCCTCGTCGGCGGCTGCTGCCGCATCGGACCGGACCGCATCACCGCTCTCGCGGCGCTCCTGCCGGGCCGGCCGGAGTGACCCCGGGGGGCCGAAAAACCAGAGGCAGGCAGGGCGGATGACCAGCGACAATCGGTCGTGTGTTCCTGACGATCTCCACCTCCGGCTCCCCTGAACGACCCGCTACCGATCTGGGCTACCTGCTGCACAAGCATCCCGGGAAGACGCAGGCGTTCTCCACCTCCCACGGCACCGCCCACGTGTTCTACCCCGAGGCCTCGGCCGAACGGTGCACGGCGGCCATGCTGCTCGAGGTCGACCCCGTCGCGCTCGTGCGGCGCGGCCGGGGCAAGGGCCGCGGCGGGGCGCCGGACGCCGCGCTCGCCCAGTACGTGAACGACCGTCCGTACGCCGCTTCCTCGCTGCTCGCCGTCGCGCTCAGCGGGGTGTTCCGCACCGCCCTCAAGGGGCAGTGCGCCCTCCGCCCGGAGTTGCCGGAGCAGACCCGGCCGCTGCGCGTCGAGATCCCCGTGCTGCCCGCCCGCGGCGGCGCCGGGCTGGTGCACCGGCTGTTCGAGCCGCTCGGCTGGAACCTCGTACAGGCCGAGCCCGTACCGCTCGACGAGCAGTTCCCCGAGTGGGGGGACTCCCGCTACGTACGGCTCGTCCTGGAGGGCGAGCTGCGCCTGGCCGACGCCCTGCGCCAGCTGTACGTACTGCTGCCGGTGCTCGACGACGCCAAGCACTACTGGATCTCCCCGGACGAGGTCGACAAGCTGCTGCGCGCCGGGGACGGCTGGCTCGCCGCCCACCCCGAGAACGGGCTGATCACCTCCCGCTACCTGGCCCGTCACAAGCGGCTGACCCAGGACGCCATCGAGCGCCTGGAACTGGTCCGCCTCGCCGAGGCCGATGGCGCCGAGGTCGAGGAGCTCGACAACGCCGTGGACGAGAACCGCGACACGGAGGAGCGGCCCGTGCCGCTCGCCGTGCAGCGGCGCGAGGCGATCCTCGCCGCCCTGCGCGGAGCCGGCGCCCAGCGGGTGCTGGACCTCGGCTGCGGCCAGGGACAGCTGCTCCAGGCGCTGCTGAAGGACCCGGCACACAGCGAGATCGTCGGCATGGACGTGTCCGTGCGGGCCCTGCAGATCGCGTCCCGGCGACTGCGGCTGGAGCGGATGGGCGAGCGGCAGAGCTCGCGCGTCACCCTGCTGCAGGGCTCGCTCGCGTACACCGACAAGCGGCTGGCCGGCTACGACGCGGCCGTGCTCAGCGAGGTCATCGAGCACCTGGACCCGGAGCGGCTGCCCGCGCTGGAGTACGCGGTGTTCGGCTCGGCCCGCCCGCGCACCGTCCTCGTCACCACCCCGAACGTCGAGTACAACGTGCGCTGGGAGACCCTGCCCGCCGGGCACGTCCGCCACGGCGACCACCGCTTCGAGTGGACCCGCGAGGAGTTCCGCGCGTGGGCCGGCGAGGTCGCGCGGCGCCACGGCTACGGGGTGCGGTACGTGCCCATCGGCGACGACGACCCCGAGGTGGGGCCGCCGACCCAGATGGCCGTCTTCACCCAGAACGACGCCACCGACATCACCGACATCACCGACATCACCGACATCACCGAAACCACCGATGCCGCCGCCGGCACCGACACCCCGAAGGAGGGCGAGGCAGCATGACCGGCACCGAGACCCCCCGTACGCGCACCCTTCCCGTCACCGACCTGTCCCTCGTCGTCCTGATCGGGGCCACCGGATCGGGCAAGTCCACCTTCGCCCGCAAGCACTTCAAGCCCACCGAGGTCATCTCCTCCGACTACTGCCGGGGCCTGGTCTCGGACGACGAGAACGACCAGAGCGCCAGCCGGGACGCCTTCGACGTCCTGCACTACATCGCGGGCAAGCGCCTCGCCGCCGGCCGCCTCACCGTCGTCGACGCCACCAGCGTCCAGGCCGACGCCCGCCGCGGGCTGGTCCAGCTCGCCCGCGAGCACGATGTCCTGCCGATCGCCATCGTCCTGGACATGCCCGAGCAGGTCTGCGCCGAGCGCAACGCGGGCCGTCCCGACCGGGCCGGCCTGCCCCGCGCGGTGATCCAGCGGCACCGCCGCGACCTGCGCCGCTCGCTGCGCGGCCTGGAGCGCGAGGGCTTCCGCAAGGTCCACGTGCTGCGTTCCGTCGAGGAGGCCGAGACCGCCGAGGTGGTCCTGGAGAAGCGGTTCAACGACCTCACCCACCTCACCGGTCCCTTCGACATCGTCGGTGACATCCATGGCTGCTCCTCCGAGCTGGAGACCCTGCTCGCCGAGCTCGGCTACGAGGACGGGGCCCACCCCGCGGGCCGCACCGCCGTCTTCGTCGGCGACCTCGTCGACCGGGGCCCCGACAGCCCCGGCGTCCTGCGCCGCGTCATGGGCATGGTCAAGTCCGGCAACGCCCTGTGCGTGCCGGGGAACCACGAGAACAAGCTCGGCCGTTATCTGAAGGGCTCCAAGGTCCAGCGGACCCACGGCCTCGCCGAGACCATCGAGCAGCTGGAGGGGGAGCCGCAGGAGTTCGTCCAGGAGGTACAGGAGTTCATCCGCGGCCTCGTCAGCCACTACGTCCTCGACGGCGGCAGGCTGGTGGTCTGCCACGCCGGTCTGCCCGAGAAGTACCACGGCCGCACCTCCGGCCGGGTCCGCTCGCACGCCCTGTACGGGGAGACCACCGGCGAGACCGACGAGTTCGGCCTGCCCGTGCGCTACCCGTGGGCCGAGGACTACCGCGGCAAGGCCGTCGTGGTCTACGGCCACACCCCGGTCCCCGACACGACCTGGATCAACAACACCATCTGCCTCGACACCGGCGCGGTCTTCGGCGGCCGGATGACCGCCCTGCGCTGGCCCGAGCGCGAACTGGTCGACGTACCGGCCGAGAAGGTCTGGTACGAGCCGGTCAAGCCGCTCGTCGCCGAGGCGCCCGGGGGACACGACGGCCGCCCCCTCGACCTGGCGGACGTGCACGGCCGCCGGGTCGTGGAGACCCGGCACCTGGGCAACGTCAACGTGCGCGAGGAGAACGCCGCGGCGGCCCTGGAAGTCATGAGCCGCTTCGCCGTGGACCCCCGCCTCGTGCCGTACCTGCCGCCGACCATGGCGCCCACGGCCACCTCCCGCGAGGAGGGCTACCTGGAGCACCCGGCCGAGGCCTTCGCCCAGTACCGCACGGACGGCATCGCCCAAGTGGTGTGCGAGGAGAAGCACATGGGCTCCCGCGCCACCGTCCTGGTCTGCAAGGACGCCGACGCGGCCCGGACGCGCTTCGGAGTCGACGGCCCGACGGGCTCCGTCTACACCCGTACCGGGCGGCCGTTCTTCAAGGAGCCCGAGGTCACGGAGGAGGTCGTCGCCCGGCTGCGTACGGCGATCACCGACGCCGGCCTGTGGGAGGAGCTGGGCACCGACTGGCTGCTGCTCGACGGGGAGCTCCTGCCCTGGTCGCTGAAGTCCATCGGCCTGCTGCGCAACCAGTACGCCGCCGTGGGCGCGGCCTCCGCGGCCGTCTTCCCGGGTGCTGTCGCCGCCCTGGAGGCGGCCGGCGCCCGGGGCGTCGACACCGGCGAACTGCTGGAGCGCCAGCGCGGACGGGCCACCGACGCGGCCGCCTTCACCGAGGCCTACCGCCGCTACTGCTGGACCACCGACGGGCTGGACGGCGTACGCTTCGCGCCGTTCCAGCTGCTGGCGGCGGCCGGGCGGTCGCTGGCCGCGGTGCCCCACGACGAGCAGCTGTTCTGGGTGGACCGCCTGGTCGCCGCCGACGAGGCCGCAGGCACCGGACTGCTGCGCCGCACCGGCCGGATCCTGGTGGACACCGCGGACGAGGACTCCGTGCGCGCCGGCACCGACTGGTGGCTGGAGCTGACGGCCGCCGGCGGTGAGGGGATGGTCGTCAAGCCGCTCCAGGCGTACGCCCGGGACGGCAGGGGCCGGCTGGTCCAGCCCGGGGTGAAGGTCCGCGGGCGCGAGTACCTGCGGATCATCTACGGTCCGGAGTACACGCGCCCGGACCACCTGGAGCGGCTGCGCGACCGGTTCCTCGGGCACAAGCGCTCGCTCGCCCTGCGCGAGTACGCGCTCGGGCTGGAGGCGCTGGACCGGCTGGCGGCCGAGGAGCCGCTGTGGCGGGTCCACGAGGCGGTCTTCGCGGTGCTCGCGCTGGAGTCGGAGCCGGTCGACCCGCGGCTGTGAGCCGGCGCCGTCGCGGGAGCGTCCCGCGTCAGCACGGCCCGTAAAGGAGTGGCCCCCGTACAGCCGCTAATTAGGTCGTATGGGGGAACTTTCACGGAGAACTCCGGGAAAACCACCGGCGGGATCGTTCATCCAGGGCAGCGGAATGTCCGCGACCCTGGAAGGACGGAACGTCACTTATGAAGATGACCGCGCGCGGAAGCATTGCGGCACTCATGACCTGTATGGCCGCGGCCGGCGCGGCCACCCCGGCCGTGGCCCAGTCGGTGCCGGTCGGTGTCCCGCTCGACGCCGTGAAGACCACGCTGGGCGTGGACACCCCGCGCGTGGGCACCGGTGTGCCGGTGCCGGTCGTGGGAGCGCCCGAGTCGCCCCGCTTCCACAAGGGCAACATGCTCCCGACCCCACTGCTCCCGTCGGTCCCGGTCGGCACCGAGCTCGGCAGCACCCTCGTCACCTCCCCGGTGCCGAACCTGCTGGGCAAGCCGGAAACGGACGGAGAGGGTTCCGTGGAGGCACCGGCCACCGACCTGCTCGCCCGGACCCCCGGCCTCGTGGCCGGCGGTCTGCTGACGATGCCGGACGCCTCCAACTCCGGTGTGCCGAACCTGGCCGCGCCCGAACTGGGCCTGACCACCCCGGAACTCACCGGCGCGCCCTCGGCGCTTCTCGGCCTCGCCGCCCCCCGCTGAGCGGACGCCGGGTCAAAAAGCCGTTCGGTCTGGGAATGTGTACGTCATGGGATTCCATGTCGACTCCGAGACCGGGCGGCTTCGCCGCGTCATCCTCCACCGGCCCGACCTGGAGCTGAAGCGGCTCACACCGAGCAACAAGGACGCGCTCCTCTTCGACGACGTGCTGTGGGTGCGCCGGGCCCGCCAGGAACACGACGGATTCGCGGACGTGCTGCGGGACCGGGGCGTGGAGGTGCACCTCTTCGGGGACCTCCTGTGCGAGGCCCTCGACATCCCGGAGGCGAGACACCTCGTACTGGACCGGGTCTTCGACGAGAAGGAGTACGGGCCCCTCGCCACCGATCACCTGCGGTCGGTCTTCGACGGGCTGTCCTCGGCGGACCTGGCGGAGGCGCTGGTCGGCGGGATGACCAAGCGGGAGTTCCTGGAGCGGCACGCCGAGCCGGTGTCCGTGCGCTTCCACGCGCTGGACCTGGACGGCTTCCTGCTGGGCCCGCTGCCCAACCACCTCTTCACCCGCGACACCTCCGCCTGGATCTACGACGGGGTGTCCATCAACGCGATGCGCTGGCCCGCCCGGCAGCGCGAGACGGTCCACTTCGAGGCGATCTACAAGCACCACCCGCTCTTCACCACCTCCGGTGCCTTCCACTACTGGTCGCAGGGGCAGGCGGACTACCCGTCGACCATCGAGGGCGGGGACGTCCTGGTCATCGGCAACGGGGCGGTGCTGATCGGGATGAGCGAGCGGACCACCCCGCAGGCGGTGGAGATGCTGGCGCGGGGCCTGTTCGCGGCCGGTTCGGCGAAGACCATCGTGGCGCTCGACATGCCGAAGTCCCGGGCCTTCATGCACCTGGACACGGTGATGACGATGGTCGACGGAGATACGTTTACTCAGTACGCGGGGCTCGGCATGCTCCCCTCCTACACGATCGAGCCGGGCGGCGGCCCGCACGAGCTGAAGGTGACCGACCACCCGGAGGACCACATGCACCGGGCCATCGCGGGGGCGCTCGGGCTGGACTCGATCCGGGTGCTGACCGCGACCCAGGATGTGCACTCGGCGGAGCGCGAGCAGTGGGACGACGGGTGCAACGTGCTGGCCGTGGAGCCGGGGGTGGTGGTCGCGTACGAGCGGAACGTGACGACCAACACGCACCTGCGCAAGATGGGTATCGAGGTGATCGAGATCCCGGGCAGCGAGCTGGGGCGGGGCCGGGGCGGGCCGCGCTGCATGAGCTGTCCCGTCGAGCGGGACGCCGTCTGACGCCGGCCGGGTCCGGGGGAGGGTCCCGGACCCGGGCACGGATCCCGGTCTGTATATCAATACAGAGGATCGTATAGACTTCCAGCATCCCCTGTCACCGTGACGCTGGAGCGACCCCATGGCCACCGACCTCGCAGGCCGCAGTTTTCTCAAGGAGCTGGACTTCACGGCCGCCGAGTTCCGCGCTCTGGTCGAGCTCGCCGCCGACCTGAAGGCGGCCAAGAAGGCCGGGGTCGAGCAG
This sequence comes from Streptomyces sp. NPDC097617, assembly GCF_044761485.1. NCBI lineage: Bacteria > Bacillati > Actinomycetota > Actinomycetes > Kitasatosporales > Streptomycetaceae > Streptomyces > Streptomyces sp. NPDC097617. The sequence continues at coordinate 91,275 of NZ_JBIWCL010000026.1, read as the reverse complement.
CGTCTGCTCCAGGGCAGGAACATCGCGCTGATCTTCGAGAAGACCTCGACGCGGACCCGCTGCGCCTTCGAGGTCGCCGCCGCGGACCAGGGTGCGCACACCACCTACCTCGACCCGGCCGGCTCGCAGATGGGCCACAAGGAGTCGGTCAAGGACACCGCGCGGGTGCTGGGCCGGATGTTCGACGGGATCGAATACCGGGGCGACAGCCAGCAGGCCGTCGAGGAGCTCGCCGCCCACTCGGGGGTCCCCGTCTTCAACGGGCTCACCGACGACTGGCACCCGACCCAGATGCTGGCCGACCTGCTCACCATGACCGAGCACACCGCCAAGCCGCTGGACCGGGTCGCCTTCGCCTACCTCGGCGACGCCCGTTTCAACATGGGCAACTCCTACCTCGTGACCGGTGCGCTGCTGGGCATGGACGTACGGATCGTCGCGCCCCGCTCCTACTGGCCCGCCGAGCCGGTGGTGGCCGAGGCGCGCAGGCTCGCGGCGGAGAGCGGCGCGCGGATCACCCTGACCGAGGAGGTCGCCGAGGGGGTCGCCGGGGCGGACTTCGTCGTGACCGACATCTGGGTGTCCATGGGGGAGCCCAAGGAGGCCTGGGACGAGCGGATCGCGGCCCTGTCCCCGTACGCGGTGACCATGGACGTGCTGCGCGCCACCGGCAACCCGGACGTGAAGTTCATGCATTGCCTGCCGGCCTTCCACGACCTCGGCACCAAGGTGGCCCGGGAGATCCACGAGCGGCACGGGCTCGCATCGCTGGAGGTCACGGACGAGGTGTTCGAGTCGGAGCACTCCGTCGTCTTCGACGAGGCCGAGAACCGGCTGCACACGATCAAGGCCGTACTCGTCGCCACGCTCGGCCGGCCCATCCGGGGTGACGCATAGTCCACGACCAGCTCGATCGGGGCGCCGGAGCGGGTGTGCTCCACGGCGTTGGCGACCAGTTCCGCCGTCAGGAGCTCCGCCGTGTCCCGGTCGGCGGGCGCGTCGGTGTCGGCCGGCGCGGTGCGGACGAGGGCGCGGGCGAGGGGTACGGCGGCCACCGTGTGGGGCAGGGCGATCCGCCAGGCGGAGGCGTCGGGCAAGGAAGGGCCATCCGTTCCGGGGCCGAGGGCGTGGTGGGCTGCGGTGAACTCCCGCTTTCAACGATGCGAACCCGAATTCTCATTCCGTGCGGCACCCGGGTGGACGGCCGGACGAATATGTCGCGCTTCTGTGACGGCAGTCACGATCTGGTGATACCTTCGGTGGTGTGAGCCCCTTCACCGGTTCCACACCAGCGACCGAACGGTGGCACCACCTCCGGGTCACCCGGCAGGACGGCGTCGCCACCGTCACCTTCGACCGCCCCCAGAAGCTGAACGCGCTCACCTTCGGCGCCTACGCCGACCTGCGCGATCTGCTCGGCGAACTGTCCCGTGAGCGCTCCGTGCGCGCCCTCGTGCTCGGCGGCGAGGGGCGCGGCTTCTGCTCCGGCGGGGACGTCGACGAGATCATCGGCGCCACCCTCGCCATGGACACCGCCCAGCTCCTCGACTTCAACCGGATGACCGGCCAGGTGGTCCGGGCCATCCGCGAATGCCCGTTCCCGGTGATCGCCGCCGTGCACGGGGTGGCCGCCGGCGCAGGCGCCGTCCTCGCGCTCGCCGCGGACTTCCGGATCGCCGACCCCACCGCCCGCTTCGCCTTCCTCTTCACCCGCGTCGGCCTCTCCGGCGGGGACATGGGCGCCGCCTACCTGCTGCCCCGGGTCGTCGGCCTCGGCCACGCCACCCGGCTGCTGATGCTCGGAGAGCCCGTGCACGCCGCCGAGGCCGAGCGGATCGGCCTGCTCAGCGAGCTCACCGAGGAGGGCAAGGCCCACGTACGGGCCGCCGAACTCGCCGCGCGTCTGGCCGCGGGCCCCGCCCTCGCCCACGCGCAGACCAAGGCACTGCTCACCGCCGAGCTCGACATGCCGCTCGCCGCGTCCGTGGAACTGGACGCCAATACCCAGGCCCTGCTGATGCACGGCCAGGACTACGCGGAGTTCCACGCGGCCTTCACCGGGAAGCGGCCGCCGGAGTGGAAGGGCAGGTAGCCACATGACTCCGGGTGCCATGCGGGTCGCCGTCGTCGGCGGGGGACCGGGAGGGCTGTACACCGCCGCGCTGCTGGCCCGCCAGGGCCACCGGGTCGAGGTCTGGGAGCGCAACGCCCCGGACGACACCTTCGGCTTCGGCGTGGTCCTCTCCGACGAGACCCTCGGCGGCATCGAGCGGGCCGACACCGTCGTCCACACGGCCCTGAGCCAGGAGTTCGTGCGCTGGGACGACGTGGACATCGTCCACCGGGGCCGGCTGCTGACCTCCGGCGGCCACGGCTTCGCGGCCATCGGGCGACGCCGGCTGCTGGAGATCCTGCACGAGCGCTGCGCCGGGCTCGGCGTCCGGCTCTGCTTCCGCTCCCCGGCCCCGGCCGCCGCCGCGCTCGCCGCCTCGTACGACCTGGTCGTCGCGGCCGACGGGGTGCACAGCGCCATCCGGGAGGCGGCCGCCGCGCACTACGGCCCGACGCTCACCGCCGGACGCTGTCGCTACATCTGGCTCGCCGCCGACTTCGCCTTCGACGCCTTCCGCTTCGAGATCGCGGAGACCGAGCACGGGGTCATGCAGCTGCACGCCTACCCCTACGCCGCCGATGCCTCCACGGTGATTGTGGAGATGCGCGACGAGGTGTGGCGGGCGGCCGGCTTCGACCTGTGCGACGAGGAGGAGTCGGCGGCCCGCTGCGCCAAGATCTTCAGCGAGGCCCTGCGCGGCCGCCCGCTGCACGGCAACCGCTCCACCTGGACGCAGTTCCGCACCGTCGTCAACGAGCGCTGGTCGCACGGGAACGTGGCGCTGCTCGGCGACGCGGCGCACACCGCCCACTTCTCCATCGGGTCCGGTACCAAACTGGCCGTGGAGGACGCGCTCGCGCTCGCCGAAGCCGTGGCCGCCGCGCCCGGCGACGTACCGGCCGCCCTCGCCGCGTACGAGGCCGCGCGCCGGCCGACGGTCGCCAGTACGCAGCGGGCGGCGGCCGCGAGCCGGCACTGGTTCGAGGAGATCACCGGATACGTCGACCAGCCCGCCCGGCAGTTCGCCTTCAACCTGCTCACCCGCAGCCGCCGGGTCACGCACGACAACCTGAGGCTGCGCGACGAGCGGTTCACCCGGGCCGTGGAACGGGACTTCGGCTGCCCCCAGGACGGGCCGGAGGGGGCGCGGACCCCTCCGATGTTCACCCCCTTCACCCTGCGGGGGCTCACCCTGCGCAACCGGGTCGTCGTCTCGCCGATGGACATGTACTCGGCCGAGGGCGGCGTGCCGGGGGACTTCCACCTCGTGCACCTGGGCGGACGGGCCCTCGGCGGGGCCGGCCTGGTGATGACCGAGATGGTCTGCGTGTCCGCCGAGGGCCGGATCACCCCCGGCTGCACCGGCCTCTACACCCAGGAGCAGGCGGCCGCCTGGAAGCGGATCGCCGACTTCGTCCACACCTCCGCGCCCGGCACCGCCCTCGGCGTCCAGCTCGGGCACGCCGGCCGCAAGGGCTCGACGCGGGTGATGTGGGAGGGCATGGACGACCCCCTGCCCGAGGGGAACTGGCCGCTGGTGGCCGCCTCGGCACTGCCCTACCGGCCGGGCGTCTCGGCGCTGCCGCGCGCCCTCGCGCGCGAGGACCTGACCGCGCTGGCTTCCGAGTTCGCGGCCGCCGCCGTCCGTGCCGCCGACTGCGGATTCGACCTGCTCGAACTGCACTGCGCCCACGGCTACCTGCTCTCCGGCTTCCTGTCCCCGCTGACCAACCACCGCACGGACGCGTACGGCGGCTCCCTGGAGAACCGGCTGCGCTTCCCGCTGGAGGTCTTCGACGCGGTCCGCGCGGTGTGGCCCGAGGACCGCCCGATGACGGTCCGCCTCTCGGCCACCGACTGGGCCCCCGGCGGCACTTCGCCCGAGGAGGCGGTGCTGATCGCGGCCGCCTTCGCGGCCCGCGGCGCGGACGCCATCGACGTCTCGACGGGCCAGGTGGTCGCGGACGAGGCCCCCGAGTACGGGCGCTCGTACCAGACCCCGTACGCCGACCGGATCCGCAACGCGCTCGGCGTCCCCGTCATCGCCGTGGGAGCCATCTCCTCCTGGGACGACGTGAACTCCCTGCTGCTGGCCGGCCGCGCCGACCTCTGCGCGCTGGGCCGCCCGCACCTCTACGACCCCCACTGGACCCTGCACGTGGCCGCCGAGCAGTCCTACGCGGGCCCGGGGGCCGCGTGGCCGGCCCCCTACCGCGCGGGCAGCCGCACCCCGCCCACGGGGCGCGGCTAGCCCGTCTCCTCCGGATCTTGCCGGGCCAGGACGGGCCGGGGTCGGGCCGGTTCGCCGCTCCGGAGCTGTCCGCGTTGGGCACGGAGGCGACCAGCGCGACCAGGTCGGCGCCGTACAGCTGCCGCTGGGCGGCGGCCGCCGAGCCGAGGACCGTGTTGGCGGGGTTGCTGACCATGCCCAGCAGGGTGTTGGCCGGGTCGTTCGGGGTCGCGGCCCGCAGGCCCTGCCTGGACGGGTGGTGCGGATGACGCGGGTGGTGCGGCTTCTTCGCGGGGACGCTGACCGTGTCGACACCGCGCCCGCTGGGCGGCAGCGCGAGGGAGCCGATCCCCTGGACCTCGTACCAGCCCGGGCGTTTGGCCAGCGGCTCGTACGCGTACGGGCGGAAGCCGATCGTGATGACGCCGGAGAGGGTGACCGGCCCTTCGGTGCAGGCGCCGAAGGGCCGGTCACGGAGATGGTGTGATCCGGGTTCTTCGGGTCGTGGCCGCCCCCACCCGTCCCGGCGGAGGCGGCGAGAAGGAAACGTCGGCGCATGAGGGACGTGGGCCTCTGTGTGGGGGTTTGCGCCTGGTATTCCGCGGCGGGCCCCACGCCACGCCGGTACGTCCCGCCCGCACGTCCGACCGGCCGGAGGTCCACCCGAACAACGGGCCCGCCCGGTGGGTCAGGCGTTGGGGACCTGGGTGTTCTGGCAGACGGTCAGGAGCCAGCGGCCGTCGTCCTGTTTGGTCATCACGTACGTCGGGACGCCCTCGTCCCCGGGACCGTCGGCCGAGTGGTAGACCTGACTGACCTTGACCGCGGCCACGTCCGGGCGCAGGAACTGGAGGTGGGTGACGGTGTAGCTGACCCGGCCGTCCCAGCTCGCACCGGGCAGCACCTCGCGGGTGAACCCGGAGATGGCGTCGAGGCCGATGAGGACCTTCCCGCCGCCGGTGGTCCACAGGGCGTCGGGGTGGAACAGGGAGAGGAAGGCGTCGGGGTCCCTGGCCTGCTGGGAGGCCTCGACGGCGGCCACCACCCGGTGGATGGCCTCGATGTCAGCGGTCCGGGCTGCGTTCTCTGTCGTCATGTGGACCATGGTTCAACCTCAAGGGTCCTTGAGGTCAAGACCCCGCTCGCATACCGGTACGGGCCCTGCCGCGGGCGGTCCGTCATGCCGGGACGACCTCGGCGCGGTCCTCGACCGGGGTGTAGCCCAGGCGCAGGTAGATGCCGTTGCTGGTGGGGTTGGCCAGGTCCGTGAAGAGGAGGACCTCGGTGGCTCCGGCAGCGTACGCCGCTTCGCTCGCCGCGTGCGTGATCCCGGCGGCGTAGCCGCGCCCGCGGTGCTCGGGCGGGGTGTAGACCGGGCCGACGCGGGCGGCCGAGCCGATCGGGCGGGAGCGGGACGCCAGCGAGACGGGGGCCCCGGCGTGCTCCCAGAGCAGGATCCCGCCGTAGGAGAGCCGGTCGCGCAGGAAGGTCTCGGAAGCCTTGCCCGGCACACCCGCCTCCGCGTTGAAGGCCGTGAGCCACTCCAGCAGCAGCGGCAGGTCCTCCTCGGCGGCGGGCCGGGCCTGCCCGGCCGGGGCGGGGTCCGGGGCGGCCAGGCCGGCCAGCCGGTACAGGCGCAGCTCCTCGGCGATCCGGGTGGGCCGCCCCCAGGCGCCGGCCAGCGCCTCCGCGTCCGGACGGCGGGCGTTGAACCCGTGCGCCCCGGCGAGCAGCGGCTCGGTGGCGAGCGCCGCCCCCAGCGCCCGGACCGCCTCCTCGGGCAGCACGGAGAGGAGTATCGGGAACGGCGGTGTGCACAGCAGGCCGCCGGCGACGGCGCCGTCGGGTCCGCTCCACCAACCGAAGAAGGGCGTGTCGTCGCCGTAGGCGCCGGTACCGCGCCGCACGAGGGCGTCGGTGACGGACAGCACCATGGTGTTGGAGACGGGCCGCGCCGCCACGGCCGGGTGCGCGGCGCTCACGAAGGCCGCCAGGTCAGTGGTGAAGGTCCAGGTCATGGCCCATCCTGGCGCGGAGCCCGGCTCTCCCGCACCCGGTTTTCGCGGACGGACGCCGGCCACGGTCCGCGGACTCGGTTACGGTTCCACGAACGCCGCCCCGAGGCCCCGCAGCCGCTCGTGCAGCTCGGCGAAGACGTCCGCCGCCCGGTCGCCCGGCCAGCCCGCCGGAAGCAGTTCGCGCGGCAGGCCGGGGTCGGCGTACGGCAGTCGGCGCCAGGTGTCCAGTGCGAGCAGGTAGCCGCGGTAGGCCTCCTGCGGGCTCGGTTCCGCCGGGTCCGACCGGAGACCGCGCAGGACCGGTTCGTGCAGGTCGAGGAACTCCTCGTGCTGCTTGGCCAGGGCCGCCAGGTCCCACCAGCGGGCCACCGCCTCGGGGGTCGGGGCGAAACCGAGGTGGGCGCCGCGGAACAGTTCCACGTACGGGGTCAGGTGCAGCCGCTCCAGCGTGTGCGCGGTCTCCTCGTACAGCCGGGCCGGGGCGATCCACACGCCCGGCGCCACCGCGCCGAAGCCGAGCCGGGCCAGCCGCGAGCGCAGCAGGTGCCGCTTGTGCCGCTCCTGCTCCGGGACGGAGAACACCGCCACCAGCCATTCGTCCGACAGCTGCGGACTGCCGTAGATCCGCCGGTCGCCGTCGTCCAGCAGCTGCCGCGCCTCCTCGGAGAGTCCGTACGCCGCGGAGCCGTCCGCCGCGCGCCCGGGCAGCAGGAAGCCGCGCCGCTTCAGCCGGGACACCGACGAGCGGACCGACGGGGCGTCCACGCCGGCCGCGCCCAGCAGGCGGATCAGCGCGGACACCGGGACCGGGCCCTCGAAGGCCCGCCCGTAGGCTCCGTAGAACGTGACGATCAGGGATCGCGGAGTGTGCTGCTCGACCACGGGTTCACTCTAGATCCTGGCGGGAGGGTCGGGCCGGGCGCCGGGGTCGCGCAGCCGGAAGCGCTGCAGTTTGCCCGTGGCGGTGCGGGGGAGCGCGGGAAGGAAGACGAAGGAGCGCGGGCACTTGTGCGGGGCGAGCTCCGCCCGCATGAAGGTGCGCAGGACCTCCTCGGTCAGCACGGCGCCGTCGCGTGCCACGGTGTACGCCACCACGATCTGCCCGCGCCGCTCGTCCGGGAGGCCGACCACGGCCGCCTCCACCACGTCCGGGTGGCGCAGCAGGGCTTCCTCCACCTCGGGGCCCGCGATGTTGTATCCCGCCGAGACGATCATGTCGTCGGCCCGGGCGACGTAGCGGAAGTAGCCCTCCGGATCGCGTACGTAGGTGTCGCCCGTCAGGTTCCACCCACCCTGTACGTACTCCCCCTGCCGGGGATCGGCCAGGTAGCGGCAGCCCACCGGGCCGCGCACGGCCAGCAGCCCCGGCTCGTTGTCCGGGACCGGCAGGCCGGCCCGGTCCACCACCCGCGCCTCCCAGCCCGGTACCACCCGGCCCGTCGTGCCGGGACGGATGTCCTCGTCGGCGGCGGAGATGAAGATGTGCAGCAGCTCGGTGGCCCCGATGCCGTTGATGATGCGCAGCCCGGTGCGCTCGTACCAGGCCTGCCAGGTGGCGGCGGGCAGGTTCTCCCCGGCCGAGACGCAGCGGCGCAGTGCCGACAGGTCGTACATCCCCACGTCGTACGGGCCCAGGGCGTCCAGCATCGTCCGGTACGCGGTGGGCGCGGTGAACAGCACCGTCACCCGGTGCTCGGCGAGCGCGGGCAGCAGCCGGCGCGGCACCGCCTCCTCCAGCAGCAGCGCCGAGGCCCCGGCCCGGAGCGGGAAGACGACCAGCCCGCCCAGGCCGAAGGTGAACCCGAGGGGCGGGCTGCCCGCGAAGACGTCGTCCGGGCGGGGCCGCAGCACGCCGCGGGAGAAGGTGTCGGCGACGGCCAGCAGGTCGCGGTGGAAGTGCATGCAGCCCTTGGGCCGGCCGGTGGTCCCGGAGGTGAAGGCGATAAGGGCGACGTCGTCCGCGGAGGTCGGGGCGGCCGGGAACGGATCTCGATGTCTCTCGGCCAGCCGGAGCAGATCCCCCGGGGACCCGCCCCCGTACACGGTGATCCGCAGTCCCGGCACCTCCGCCTTGACCAGGTCGTCCAGCACGTCCGCATGGCACAGGGCGTGCCCCACCCGGGCCATCGCGCACACCGTGGCCAGCTCCTGGGCGCGTTGCTGGGGCAGTACGGTGACCGCCACCGCGCCCGCCTTCATCACCGCGAGCCAGCAGGCCGCGAGCCAGGGGCCGGTGGGTCCGCGCAGGAGCACCCGGTTGCCGGGGACCACGCCGAGGTCGGCGGTCAGCGTGTGGGCGAGGCGGTCCACGCGCTCGCGCAGCCCGCCGTACGTCCACACCTCGCCCGTCGCGCTGCGGAAGGCGGGGCGGTCGGCGCCCGCGGGCCCGAACCGGGCGATCGTGGCGTCCAGCAGCTCGGCCCCGCAGTTCAGGCGGTCCGGATAGGCCAGTTCGGGCAGATCGAAGACCAGCTCCGGCCAGGTGTCCGCGGGTGGCAGATGGTCGCGGGCGAAGGTGTCGGTGTGAGCGGAAGGCTTGAGGTCCAAGGCGGGTCGCCCCCCTTGCAGCGGTCCGGGGTGGGGTGGAGCCGGCCGTGCGGCAGTTCCTCCGGCCACAGCCGGAGGTCCTTCCAGGAGCGTATCGTGATGGTGACGGCAGTCAACAGGACGCGATAGATGCGGGGATATTCGGATGACCGGATTCGCGCTCGGGGTGGACCAGGAGGAGTGGTGCGGGCAGCTGCGCCAACTGGCGGCGGAGCGGCTGCGGCCACTGGCCGAGAAGGGGGAACCGGGGCGGGTCAACCGGCCGCTGCTGGCGGCGCTGGGGGAGCTGGGCCTGCTGGAGCGGGTGTTCGCCTCGGGCGCGCTGGAACTGTGCCTGCTGCGGGAATCCCTCGCCTACGGTTGCACGGAGGCGGAGACGGCGCTCGCCCTGCAGGGGCTGGGCGCGTACCCGGTGCTGCGGGCGGGCAGTGCGGCGCAGCGCGACCGCTGGCTGCCGCAGGTGCGGGCCGGCCGGGCGGTGGCGGCCTTCGCGCTGAGCGAGCCGGGGGCCGGCTCGGACGCGGCGGCGCTCGCGCTGGCGGCGGAACCGGACGCGGGCGGGAGCGGGAGTGGGAGCACGGGCGGGGGAGGCTGGCGGCTCAGCGGTGAGAAGTGCTGGATCTCCAACGCCCCCGAGGCGGATTTCTACACGGTGTTCGCCCGAACGGGCGAGGGTCCGGGCGCGAAAGGGGTCTCGGCCTTCCTGGTCCCGGCCGACCGCCCGGGGCTGTCCGGCACGCCCCTGGACATGCTCTCCCCGCACCCCATCGGCTCCCTCGCCTTCGACGGGGTGCCGGTCGGTCCGCAGGACCTGCTCGGCGAGCCGGGACGGGGTTTCCGGGTCGCGATGGACACGCTCAACCTCTTCCGTCCGAGCGTCGGTGCCTTCGCGGTGGGCATGGCCCGGGCCGCGCTGGACGCGACGCTCACCTACACGGCGGACCGGACCGCGTTCGGCGGAACGTTGAGCGACCTCCAGGCGGTGGCGCACCGGGTGGCCGAGATGGCCACCCGCACGGAGGCGGCCCGGCTGCTGGTGTTCGCGGCGGCCGGAGCCTACGACCGCGGGGCGGGGGACGTCCCGCGCCGGGCGGCGATGGCGAAGCTGCTGGCCACGGAGACGGCCCAGTACGTGGTGGACCACGCGGTCCAACTGCACGGCGCGGTCGCCCTTCAGCGAGGCCACCTGCTCGAACACCTCTACCGGGAGGTACGGGCGCCACGGATCTACGAGGGAGCCAGCGAGGTGCAGCGCACCATCATCGCGAAGGAGCTCTACGGGGCGGTGGCGGCGCGATGAGCCTGGACCGGATCAACCCCGAGGAGCTGTCGCCCGCGACGGGCTTCTCGCACGCGGTCGCGGCGACCGGCACCCGACTGGTGTTCCTGGCGGGCCAGACGGCGCTGGACGGCGCGGGCAAGGTGGTCGGGGAGAGCCTGCCGGAGCAGTTCGAGATCGCCCTCGCCAACCTCCTGACGGCCCTCGCCGCGGCCGGCGGCACCCCGGCGGACCTGGCCCGGGTGACGGTGTACGCGGTGGACGTGGCGGCGTACCGGACCCACGCGGCCGAACTGGGCCGTATCTGGCGGCGATCGGCGGGCCGCGACTACCCGGCGATGGCCGTCATCGGCGTGGTCCGCCTCTGGGACGACCGGGCCCAGATCGAACTGGACGGCGTCGCGGTCCTCCCGTAGCGCCCGCAGCACCACCCCACGGCCGGGACGCGGTCGGCGGCGCCCCGGCCCCGGTCGGCGGGGGGTGCGGCGAACGGCGCTGCGGGCGGGCATCGTTGCCGGTCGGCCCCGCGGCCGCCGCGGCCCGGGGATGATCTCCGTGTATCGCGGGCGTATCGAAAACCGCATACGCCACCGCAACGGCCCTCCGTCTCCCATGGGGGCATGAACCACCATGCGTACCCGACCCCAACGCCCCGCCGCGCGCTCAGGATCGTGCTCCTCGGCCTGGCGGTCCTCGGCGTGGCGAGCGCCCTGTTCGCCCTGCGGCGGCCGCTCATGATGTCTGCTCCGATGTGCCTGGCCGGGCGGTGGCACGGCTGCTTCGACACGTTCAACGGTGTGGTGCTCACGACGCTGGTCACGATGCCGTTGGCCGTGCTGGTGGCGTGGGGCCTGGCCCGCCGTCGGCGTGCCGCCGGAGTCACGTCGGCATGGCGGATGTCGCTGGCCGAGGTGGGCATGGTGCACGGGACGGTGCCGTTCGTGTGGATGACCATGATGCCGGGCGGCGGGGCCGGCATCGTCCCCGCCCGGGTGAGCCTGGTACCGCTGCGGGACCTGGTCACGATGGGGTCGCTCGGGATCGTCGGCAACCTGCTGGTCTTCGCGGCGCTGGGGTTCTTCGCCCCGATGCGGTTCGCGGCCCTCGCGTCCTTGCCGCGGGTCCTGGCGCTCGGGGCCGGCTGCTCGATCCTGGTCGAGACCGCCCAGTACGTCCTGCAGCTGGACCGGGTGTCGTCGGTGGACGACGTACTGGTCAACGCCGCGGGCGCCTTGCTGGCTGCGCCGGCGTCGCGCCGCTGGTGGCGCGGCACGGCGCAGGCGCCGTCGGACCGGCCCCGCACCACGCCGGAACCGGATCCGGCATCGGCATCGGCGGGCTGAGCCGTGTGCCCGGTGTGTCCCTCTCCCCGCCTACGTCGGCGACAGGCCGTGCTGCTCAGGCTGCGGACATGCGCGTACTGATCGTGGAGGACGAGCCCTACCTGGCCCCGCGCAAACGGCTCGGCGAACCCTGGATCATCGCCACGGTGCCCGGCGTCGGCTACCGGATCGACACCGGTACCGGCGCCGCCGACCCCACCGGCCGCGGCCCGGCGCATGCGTAGACGCGCGGGGCTCAGCGTCCGCCTGAAACTCACCCTCAGCTACGCCGGGTTCCTCGCCGTCGCAGGCGCTCTCCTGCTGGCCGTGGTGTGGGCGTTCCTATTGCGCTACGTCCCCGACAACCCCAAGGGCCTGCTCGGGATCTCGCCCGACCGCTACCTGCTGGTGCGCACCCTCGCCCCCGCCGCGGCCGTGGCGATGGCCTTCCTGCTCGTCTTCGGCCTCGTCGGGGGATGGATCCTCGCCGGCCGGATGCTCGCACCGGCTCACTGTCCCAACGGATCCACATACCAAGCCGCCAGGACGAATTCCGGGAGCTCTCCGACGCCTTCGACTCGATGCTGCAACAACTGGAGTCCCACGTCGCCGAGCAGCAGAGGTTCGCCGCGAACGCCTCCCACGAACTGCGCACCCCGCTGGCCATCTCGCGGACGCTCCTCGACGTCGCCCGCACGGACCCCACGCGGGACCCGGACGAACTCATCGAGCGGCTGTACGCGGTCAACACGCGGGCGATCGACCTCACCGAGGCCCTCCTGCTGCTCAGCCGCGGCGACCGCGGGAACTTCCGCCGCGAGAACGTCGACCTCTCCCTCGTCGCCGAGGAAGCCGCCGAAACGCTGCTTCCCCTCGCCGAACAGCGCCGGATCACGCTCGAGGTCACCGGCGGGGCGGCCCGGACCAGTGGCTCGCCGGAGCTCCTGCTGCGGATGGTGACGAACCTCGTCCAGAACGCCGTCGTCCACAACCTCCTCCCCTCCGGAGGCGCGGTGACGGTCCACACCGAGGCGCACGGCGCCGTGAGCGTGCTGCGGGTCGAGAACACGGGCCGACGGCTCCCACCGGAACTGGTGGCGATCCTCACCGAGCCCTTCCGGCGCGGAACGGACCGCGTACGCACCGACGAGCACGCCGGTGTCGGCCTCGGCCTGGCCATCGTGGACAGCATCGTCCGCGCCCACGACGGCACCCTCGACCTCGCCGCCCGCCCCGCGGGCGGCCTCCTCGTCACGGTCCGGCTCCCCGGCCCGCCGTAGGCACCACCGGCCGCCGACGCCGTCGGACCAGCCGCCTGTCGGCTCGGCGGGCCCGCCGCACGCGCGTTTGCGCTGTTCAGCGTGTGGTGGTGGCGCCGTTGCGGAGTGCCGCGGCGAACGCGCGGGCGGCGCTCAGGTCGTCCTCGACCGGACGCAGCCTGTTGACGCCGCCGATCAGCTTGAACGGCGCCCACGTGTCGAACGCACGGCAGGTGAAGGTGCCTTCGACGTCGAAGCCCCTGGCCTGGAGGAGGCGTACCGGCGGACGGGTGAACGGCGCGAGCGCCAACTCCGGCAGGCCGCTCGTGGCGAAGACGAAAGCCCGCCCCGAGGACGTCGGCAGAGCGCGGACGAAGGCGAGCAGGTCCGGGTGCATCCGCTGGGAGAAGACGCCTTCCGCAGCGGAGACCGAACAGCGCCGCCGGATGTGACAACCCGGGCTGTGAAGGGGCTCGGTGCGACGGCTCGCGGCAGCGCCGCGCCGCCGGGCGGCGGCGCGGCGCCCGGGTTCGGTCAGCTCTCCAGCAGTCGGCCCATCCACTCCTCGATGCCGGCGACCGTGCGCGGCAGGGCGCCCGACATCAGGCGGGCGCCGTCCGCGGTGATGACCAGGTCGTCCTCGATGCGGACGCCGATGCCCCGCAGTTCCGCCGGGAGGGTCTCGTCGTCGGGCTGGAGGTACAGGCCCGGTTCCACCGTCAGGACCTGGCCCTCCTCCAGGACGCCGTCCAGATAGGTCTGCGCCCGCGCCTTGGCGCAGTCGTGCACGTCCAGGCCCAGCATGTGGCCGCTGCTGCACAGCGTGTACCGCCGGTGCAGGTCGCCCTGCGCGTCCTTCAGGACGCCCCACTCGGCCAGGCCCTCCGCGATCACCCGCATTCCGGCCCGGTGGAAGTCCCCGAAGCTCGCCCCCGGGCGGAGCGCCGCGATCCCCGCCTCCTGGGCGGCCAGGACCAGCTCGTACACCTGTCGCTGGACGGGGGAGAAGCGGCCCGACAGCGGCAGGGTGCGGGTGATGTCCGCCGTGTAGAGGGTGTCCGTCTCCACGCCCGCGTCCAGGAGCAGCAGTTCCGTCCCGTTCAGCCGGCCGTCGTTGCGGATCCAGTGCAGGGTGCAGGCGTGTGCGCCGGACGCGGCGATCGTCTCGTACCCGGTGCCGTTGCCCTCCGCCCGGGCGCGCAGGCCGAAGACCCCCTCGATCCACCGCTCCCCGCGCGGATGCGCCAGCGCGCGCGGCAGGGCCCGTACGACGTCCTCGAAGCCCGCCGTCGTGTGGTCGACGGCCAGCTGGAGCTGCTCGACCTCCCACGCGTCCTTCACCAGGCGCAGCTCCGAGAGCGCGGAGGCGAGTTCGGCGTCGGTGGCCGCGTTGCGGCCGGCCGGTGAGCCGAGTCCGTCCAGGTGGGCGCAGCGGATGCCGGTGAGGCGTTCGGCCTCGGCCAGGTCCGGCCGGCGGCCCACCCAGAACTCCCCGTACCGGCGGTCCCGGTAGAACTCCCCGTCCCCGTCCGCCCGCGGCGAGCGCGGACGCAGGTACAGCACGGCCTCGTGGGCGTGCGGGCCCGACGGCTCCATGACCAGGACGTGGCCCGCCTGGTCCTCGCCGGTGAGGCCGGTCAGCCATGCGTACGCGCTGTGCGGGCGGAACCGGTGGTCGCAGTCGTTGGAGCGGACCGCGAGCTCGCCGGCCGGGACGATCAGCCGCTCGCCCGGGAAGCGGGCCGAGAGCCGCGTCCGGCGGGCCGGGGTGACGGCGTGGCCGGGCACGCGGGCGGAACCGGGCAGCGGGCTCGGGGCCCAGTTGCCCGCCATGTACCGGGACAACTCCGTGGACACCGGCCGGTCGTGACTGCCCGTGTTGAGCCGGGCGGAAGTGGCGGCGGAGGCGTCGGCGGGGGCGTCGGTCATGAGGACTCCCTCAAGAAAGATGCGAACTGGTGGGCGCACAGGGGTTGTCAGTGCAATTTCACATTACTATGTTACAGCTCACACCGCGGCGCATTAACCCCCGTCAAACGCCGTGTGACACAGGGCAGTTCACGCACCACCCCCCACCTCACCTCTCTCCCCATCAGGAGTTCTCGGTGCTCAAGCACAGAGCTGTGCGCTCTTCCCTTCTTGCCTCCGCCGTTGTCGTGACCCTCCTCGCCACCGCGGGACAGGCCGTCACGCAGGCCGCCGAGTCCGCGGCCCCGGCCACCTTCACCGGCGCACAGGCCGCCCCGGCCGCCCCCGCCCCCGGCCCCACGGGGAACCCCTTCGACGAGGTCGACCGCCTGGCCAACCCGAAGGACAGCACCCCGGCGCCCGCCCCGGCCCCGGGCGGGCAGAACATCACCGGGCAGGTCCCCGGCGCGGCGACGGCCGCCGCACCCGCCGACGACCTGCAGAAGCGCGGCAAGGCGCCCAAGGCGGCCCCCACCGCGAAGAGCGTCGCCGCGGGGGTCCCCTGCACCCTCGACGGGATCACCGGCCTCACCCCCGAACAGTTCGCCGACTTCCTCGCGGACCAGGCCGTCCTCGCCGACGGCTGTCTGCGCGGCCTCATCTGGACCTGGGACGCCCGGCTGACCCCGGTCATGTCGGACGCGCACGTCCAGGCCGTCTCCCGGCGAATATCCAGCCTGGCCGCCGCCCACGACGGCCGTGACTCCTCCCACCTGGAGGAGATGTTCACGTACCTGCACGCGGTCGCCTACCACGACTACTCGCGCACCGAGATCGACGTCACCGACGCCCCCACCGTCGACGCCATGCGCCGGGCCATCGCCGACTTCGCCGGCGCCGCCCGCACCTTCGACGCGACGCCCAGCAACGCCCGTACCCTGCGCGAGGCCCTCTACGCCGGCAGCGCGCCCGGCCTGCGCCAGCACCAGCTCGGCCTCATCAAGAAGGTCCTGGCCACCATGGACCCCGCCCACCCGGCCACCCACCTCGACGCCGGCTGGGCGGGCGCCGCGCTGGCCGCCCTGTCCGTCTCCTACCTGGGCGTCTACCCGGGCAACCAGGACACGGCCTTCCACGCCGCCGTGGCCGCCGACCCCGCCTACCGCGACACCTTCAAGGCCTTCTCCACCTACACGCACCTCAAGGGCACCGGCAACGCCTGGGTCGTGCGCGACGCGCTGAGCGAGTACGCCCGCTTCGGCCAGGTCGAGGGCCTGCGGGACCGGGTCGTCGCCGACCTCGGCGCGATGCTCGGCCCCGTCCGGGCCGCCTTCGGCGACGGCAGCGAGCCGTGGGCCAAGGTCGTCTCCTGGCTCAACGTCTACGAGGCCTGCAAGCAGTACGGGGTGTGCAAGGAGGACATCGAGAAGCAGCTCTTCCCCTACACCTACTCCTACGACAACGGGGCCATCAAGGTCCGCACCGCCCTGGACCGGGCCACCGTCGACCAGTTGTACTACGCGAGCAAGCAGGTCAAGGCCCAGTACCACCGCGTGCTCGGCACGGACCAGCCCCTCGCGGGCGACCCCAACACCACGCTGAACATCGTGCTCTACGCCTCCCGCGCCGACTACGTGAACTACCACCCGATCCTGACCGGCTACGACACCAACAACGGTGGCATCTACATCGAGAACGGCGCCACCTTCTACACCTACCAGCGCCGCGTCCCGCAGGACTCCTCCCTCACCCTCGAGGAGCTCTTCCGCCACGAGTACACGCACTACCTCAACGGCCGCTTCGCGGTGCCCGGCTTTTTCGGCGAGGGCGAGTGGTACGAGGGCGACCGGACGACCGCCATGGACGAGGGCACGGCCGAGTTCTTCGACGGCGCCACCCGCGACAACGGCATCGCCGTCCGCAAGTCCCTGGTCAAGAGCGTCATCAGCGACACGGCCGGCGGCGGCCCGCGCATGAGCGTCGAGCAGCTGCTGAACGCCACCTACGACGGCGACGGCTTCCGCTTCTACAGCTACGCGGGCACCTTCTTCGAGTTCCTGTGGACCGAGAAGCCCACGCTGCTGCGCGAGATGTACACGCACCTGCGCGCCAACGACGTGGTGGCCTACGACGCCTGGCGCCACCGGATGGGCGCGGACACCTACCTCCAGCGCGACTACGACCGCTTCCTGGACGCGCAGATCGCCAAGGTCGACCAGCTGTTCGTGCCGAACACCTCTTTCACCCCGAACGGGCAGCTGCGCGACGCGGCGCTGGCCTCGGTGAAGTCGTCCTTCGCCACGGCCACGCAGAACACCCCGGACTGCGTGGAGAACGGCGACGCCGCCAAGCGCCGCTTCACCTGCACCGGCCGGATCACCGCGAACCTGAAGAACTGGCGCAACAACGACCAGGTCTTCAAGGACATGTCGGAGACGGTCGACTACTTCATCCTCGACCGGGCGGGCGCGGCCTCCAACAACCTCGCCGACATGAACTGCTCCTTCGGCCCGGTGGAGATCTGGACCAACAAGGTGGCGGGCACCTCCGGTTACAGCTGTGAGGGTCCGCTCCGCAGCTGACCGGCCCCGCCTCCGGCCCCGTCTCCGGCCCCGGCCCGGCGCCGGACCGGTCCCGCATCCGAGGGGGGTGCGGGACCGGTCCGGATGTCTGGGCAGGCTTTAAAGAATGTGACATATTACTGCCGTGCTCAAGAGACACTCCCTGGACGTCGTGATCATCGGCGCCGGCGTCGTCGGGGCGGCCTGCGCGTACTACGCGGCCCGCGCCGGACTCTCCGTGGCCGTGGTGGACCGGGGCCCCGTCGCGGGCGGCACCACCGGCGCCGGCGAAGGCAACCTGCTCGTCTCCGACAAGGAGGCCGGACCCGAACTCGACCTCGCCCTGCTGTCCACCCGCCTGTGGACCGAACTCGCCGCGGTCCTCCCGCGGGAGATCGAGTACGAGCCCAAGGGCGGGCTCGTCGTCGCTCCCGACGAGGCCACCGTCAAGGCCCTGCGGGCCTTCGCGGAGGGCCAGCGCGCGGCCGGGGTCGACACGGTCGAGGTGGCGGCGGACGCCCTCCACGATCTGGAGCCGCACCTGGCCCCGGGCCTGGCGGGCGGCTTCCACTACCCGCAGGACGCCCAGGTCCAGCCCGCGCAGGCGGCCGCCCGACTGCTGGCCGCGTCGGGTGCCCGGGTGCACCTCGGCGAGGAGGCGACCGAGATCCTGCTGGACCGGGGAGCCGTACGCGGCGTGCGCACGCCGCACCGCGAACTCCTGGCCCCGGCCGTGGTGAACGCGGCCGGCACCTGGGGCGGCCGCATCGCCGCCCTGGCCGGGGTCACCCTGCCCGTCCTCCCGCGCCGCGGCTTCGTCCTGGTCACCGAGCCCCTGCCGAGGGTGGTCCGGCACAAGGTCTACGCCGCCGACTACATCGCGGACGTCGCGAGCGGCTCGGCCGCCCTGCAGTCCTCGGCGGTCGTCGAGGGCACCCCGTCCGGCCCGGTCCTGATCGGCGCCACCCGCGAACGGGTCGGCTTCGACCGCACCCTCTCCACGGAGGCCCTGCGCCGGCTGGCCGCCCAGGCGGCGGCGCTGTTCCCGGTCCTCGCCGACATCCGGGTGATGCGCACCTACCACGGCTTCCGCCCCTACCTGCCCGACCACCTCCCGGCGATCGGCCCGGACCCGCGGCGCCCCGGGCTGCTGCACGCCTGCGGCCACGAGGGAGCCGGCATCGGCCTGGCCCCCGCCACCGCCCTGCTGGTCGCAGCCGCCCTGACGGGGGACGAACCCCCGCTCCCCGTCCACCCGTTCCGCCCGGACCGCTTCGCCGCGGACCCGGAATCGGCCGCCTGCGACACCCCCGAGGAGCAGCACTGATGCGCAGCCCCCGCTCGCTGGTCGGCGGCAGCCCGGCAGCCGCGCACGAGATCACCTTCGACGGGCGGGACCTGCCCGCCCTGCCCGGCCAGAGCATCGCCGCCGTGCTCTGGGGCGCCGGCATCCTCGCCTGGCGGACCACCCGCGAGGGCGGCGCCCCGCGCGGCGCGTTCTGTGGGATCGGCAGCTGCTACGACTGCCTCGTCACCGTCAACGGCCTCCCGAACCAGCGGGCCTGCCTGGTCCCCGCCCGGCCCGGGGACGCCGTCACCACCCAGGAGGGAACCGGCCGTGCCGACCTCGCCGTCTGAACCCGCCGGCCCCGTGGCCGACCTCGCTGTCGTCGGGGCCGGCCCGGCCGGACTGGCCGCCGCCGTGACCGCCGCCCGCCTCGGGCTGCGGGTCGCCCTGCTCGACGCGGGCGACCGCCCCGGCGGTCAGTTCTACCGCCACCCCGCCCCCGGCCTGGGCGCGGCCCGCCCCGAGGCCCTGCACCACGACTGGGCCGAGTTCGCGACCCTCGAAGCCGCCCTGCGCGCCCACGCGTCGGCCGGCCGGATCACCTACCTCCCGCTCCACCACGTGTGGACGGTCGTACCGGGACGGGCGGCCCTGACCCACCGCGGGTCCGCCACACCCACCGCGCAGTGGATCCTGCACGCGGTGGCCGGTCACGCCCCCGAGGAGCGGGCCGCGGCCGTCACGGCCCGGGCGGTGCTCATCGCCACCGGGTCCTACGAGCGGCAACTGCCCTTCCCCGGCTGGACCCTGCCCGGGGTGGTCGGGGCCGGCGGGGCGCAGGCCATGCTCAAGGGCGGGCTGGTGCTGCCGGGCAAGCGGGTGGTCGTCGCCGGCAGCGGGCCGCTGCTGCTCGCCGTGGCCGGCTCGCTGGCCGCCGCCGGAGCCACCGTGCCCGCCGTGGTGGAGGCCGCCGCCTACACCGCGTACGCGGGACAGGTCCCCGCCCTGCTGCGCAACCCGGGCAAGCTCGTCGAGGCCGCCGGCCACGGCGGGGCGCTGGCCCGCCACCACGTCCGGCTGCTCACCCGGCACGCCGTCGTCGAGGCGCACGGCACCGACCGGGTCGAGGCCGTCACCGTGGCCCGGCTCGACCGGGACTGGCGGCCGCTGCCCGCCGCCGCCCGCCGGATCCCCTGCGACGCCCTCGCCGTCGGCCACGGGCTGGTGCCCCAGCTCGAACTCGCCACCGGCCTCGGCTGCGCCACCCGGCGGTGCCCCGACGACAGCGTCGCCCTCGTGCTGGACGCCGAGCAGCGCACCTCCGTCACCGGCATCTGGTCGGCGGGCGAGACCGGCGGCATCGGCGGAGCCCAACTGGCCATGGTCGAGGGCGAGCTGGCCGCGCACTCCGTCGCGGGGGAGCTGCCGGGGGCCCGGCCGGTCCGCCGCCGCGCACGGCTGCGCGCCTTCGCCGACGCGATGGCCGCCGCCCACCGCCCCGGCGAGGGCTGGACCGGCTGGCTGCCGGACGACGCCGTCGTCTGCCGCTGCGAGGAGGTGCCGGCCGGGCGGATCCGCGAGGCCGCGGGCGAGCTCGGCGCGCGCGACGCCCGCACCGTCAAACTCCTCACCCGGGCCGGAATGGGCTGGTGCCAGGGCCGGATGTGCGGCCCGGCCGTCGCCGCCCTGGCGGGGGAGGAGCCCGCGCCCGACCGGCGGCCGCTGTCCTGCCCGGTTCCGCTGCGCCATCTCGCCGAACTTCCGCCCGCCGAGCACTGATCGGGGCGCCGGGGCCCTTGTGGCCGCGCTGCACCCACTAGTAAAATGTCACACACCACACGAGGGAGCTCTCACATGACCCATGCGCACACCCCCGCGCCCCGCACCCGCCCCTGGCACGGAATCATGGTCGCCACCGCGCTCCCGCTGCGCGAGGACCTCACCGTCGACCACGACGCATACGCCGAACACGTGGCCTGGCTGATCGCCAACGGCTGCGACGGCGTGGTCCCCAACGGCTCCCTCGGGGAGTATCAGACCCTCACCGAGCAGGAGCGGGCGCGCGTCGTGCGTACCGCCGTCGAGGCGGCCGGCGACGGCGCCCGCGTGATGCCCGGCGTCGCCGCCTACGGCAGCGCCGAGGCCCGCCGCTGGGCCGACCAGGCCGCCGAGGCCGGCGCCGGCTCCGTCCTCCTGCTGCCCCCCAACGCCTTCCGCGCCGACGAGGACGCCGTACGCGCCCACTACGCCGAGGTCGCCCGCGCCGGGCTGCCCGTCGTCGCGTACAACAACCCCATCGACACCAAGGTGGACCTGACCCCGGCCCTGCTCGCCCGGCTGTACGCCGACGGCTCGATCGTCGCCGTCAAGGAGTTCAGCGGGGACGTGCGCCGCGCCTACGAGATCGCCGAGCTCGCCCCCGGCCTCGACCTGCTCATCGGCGCCGACGACGTCCTCCTCGAACTCGCCCTCGCGGGCGCCGTCGGCTGGATCGCCGGCTACCCCAACGCGCTCCCGAACTCCTGCGCCCGGCTCTACCGGGCCGCCGTCGCCGGGGACCTGGAGACCGCGCTGCCGCTCTACAAGTCCCTGCACTCGCTGCTGCGCTGGGACTCCAAGACCGAGTTCGTCCAGGCCATCAAGCTCTCCATGGACCTGGCCGGACGCCCCGGCGGCGCCACCCGCCCGCCCCGCTTCCCGCTCACGGGCGAGACCGAGGCCGCCGTCCGCGCCGCCACCGAGAAGGCCCTCGCCGAGGGCCTCAACTAGTAACCGGGGGGAATCCGGAATGCGTACGCGCCACGTCTACCACGCGGTGGACTCGCACACCGAAGGCATGCCGACCCGGGTCATCACCGGGGGAGTCGGGGTGGTCCCCGGCGCCACCATGGCCGAGAAGCGGCTCCACTTCATCGAGCACATGGACCACGTCCGGACCCTGCTCATGTACGAGCCGCGCGGGCACTCCGCGATGAGCGGCGCGATCCTGCAGCCCCCGACCCGCCCGGACGCCGACTACGGCGTCCTCTACATCGAGGTGTCGGGCCTGCTCCCCATGTGCGGGCACGGCACCATCGGGGTCGCCACCGTCCTCGTCGAGACCGGCATGGTGCCGGTCGTCGAGCCGGTCACCACCGTCCGGCTCGACACCCCGGCCGGGCTGGTGAGCGTCGACGTCCGGGTCGAGGACGGGGCGGCCACCGCCGTCACCCTCACCAACGTCCCCTCCTTCAGCGTCGGCCTCGACCTCAAGACCGAGGTACCCGGCTTCGGCGCGATCACCTACGACCTGGCCTACGGCGGCAACTTCTACGCCTTCGTCGAACTGGACGCCCTGGGCCTGCCCTTCGACCGCGCACGGGGGGACGACCTGATCGCCGCCGGGCTCGCGGTGATGGACGCGATCAACGCCGGCCCGGACCGGCCCGTCCACCCCGAGAACCCCTCCATCGCCGGCGTCAAGCACGTCTACCTCGCCGCCCCCGGCTCCGACGCCCACCGCTCCCGGCATGCCATGGCCATCCACCCCGGCTGGTTCGACCGCTCGCCCTGCGGTACGGGGACCAGCGCGCGGATGGCGCAACTGCACGCCCGCGGCCTGCTGGCGCTCGACACGGACTTCGTCAACGAGTCCTTCATCGGTACCGAGTTCACCGGCCGGCTCGTCGGCGAGACCACGGTCGGCGGCCTGGCGGCCGTGGTCCCCACGGTCACCGGG
The DNA here is from genome assembly GCF_044761485.1 of Streptomyces sp. NPDC097617. NCBI lineage: Bacteria > Bacillati > Actinomycetota > Actinomycetes > Kitasatosporales > Streptomycetaceae > Streptomyces > Streptomyces sp. NPDC097617. Next base: position 69,032 of record NZ_JBIWCL010000026.1, on the reverse strand, counting down.
CGGGCCTGGATCACCGGCACCGCCCAGTACTTCCTCGACCCGACCGACCCCTTCCCCGGAGGGTTCCTGCTGTGATCACCGTCCGCACGGTGGACTACCACACCGCCGGCGAGCCCTTCCGGATCGTCGACCGCGCCCAGGCGGGCATGCCACCGGTCCCCGGGGACACCGTCGCCGAGCGCTGCGCCACCGCCATCGGCCCGGGAGGGTCGGGGACCGCGCCGCGCCGGGGCGCGCTGGACGACGTACGGCGCCTGCTCGTGCAGGAGCCGCGCGGACACGCCGGGATGTACGGGGGGTTCGTGGTCCCGGCCGATGACGACGGGGCCCACTTCGGCGTCCTGTTCTGGCACAAGGACGGCTACTCCACCGCCTGCGGCCACGGCGCCATGGCCCTCGGGGTCTGGGCCGTGGACACCGGCCGGGTCGCCGCCCCGGACGACGGGGACACCCCCGTGCGCATCGACGTACCGTCCGGGCGGGTCACCGCCACCGTCCACCGCGCCGCGGGCCGTACCACCGGGGTCACCTTCCGCAACGTCCCGGCGCTGGTGGGAGCCCGCAAGGTGCCCGTCGCCACCTCGTTCGGGCTCGCCGAGGTGGACATCGCGCACGCCGGGGCCTGCTACGCCGCCGTCCGCGCGCGCGACCTCGGCCTGGACGTCTCCCGGGCGGCGCTGCCCGCCCTGGTGCGGGCCGGGCAGGAGATCCGGGCGGCGCTGGCCACCCACCCCGCCACCTGGCACCCGGGCGGCCCGCTGCTGTCCGGGGTCTACGGGGTGATCCTCCACGAGGAGCTGCCCGACACCCCGTTCGGGCCGCACCAGCGCAACGTCACCGTCTTCGCCGACGGGCAGATCGACCGCTCGCCCTGCGGCTCCGGCACCTCGGCGCGGCTCGCGCTGCTCGCCGAGGACGGGCGGCTCGGCCCCGGCGAGGACCTGCTGCACGAGTCGGTCACCGGCACCGTGTTCACCGGGCGGATGCTGGAGGGCGGGGTCACCGAGGTCACCGGCACCGCCCACCGCACCGGCGAACACGCCTTCGTGGTGGACCCGCACGACGCGCTCGGTACCGGATTCCTCCTGTGACGGGCATCCCCCAGCTCGACGCCGGGCGGACGGCCGCGCTGATCGGTCCGGCCGCGGCCGCCGACGCCGTGGCCGCAGCCCTGCTCGGCGGCCTCGACCCGGAGAGCTGCCCGCCGCGTTCCGCGATCGGGGTGCCGGGCGGCGGCGAACTGCTGCTGATGCCGGCCGCGTCCGGTGCGTACGCCGGGGTGAAGATCGCCGGGGTGGCGCCCGGGAACCCGGACCGCGGACTGCCCAGGATCACCGGCTCGTACCTGCTGCTGGACGGGCCCACCCTGCGCCCGCTGGCCCTGCTCGACGGCGCGGCGCTCACCACCCTGCGCACCCCGGCCGTCTCCGCCCTCGCCCTGCGGTACCTGGCCCCGGCCGGGCGCCCGTTGCGGCTGGTGCTCTTCGGCTCCGGGCCGCAGGCGTACGGACATCTGGAAGCGGCTCTGGCCGTAAGGGAGTTGGCCGAGGTGGTGGTGGTCGCCCGGCATCCCGGGCGCGCGCAGGAGCTGGCCGCGTACGCCCGTACCCTGGGTCCGGCCGCCCGGACCGGCACCCCGAAGGAGGTGGCCGACGCCGATCTGGTGATCTGCTGCACCACCGCCCGGGAGCCCCTCTTCGACGGGCGGCTCGTCGGGCCGGGCGCCACCGTCGTCGCCGTCGGCTCGCACGAGCCCACGGCCCGGGAGACGGACACCGCCCTCGTGCGACGGGCGGCGGTGTACGTGGAGTCCCGGGCGGCGGCCCTGCGCGAGGCCGGGGACCTTCTCGTTCCGGAGGCCGAAGGGGCCGTCGGGCCCGGTCATATCACCGGCACCCTGGCCGACCTGGTGGGCGGTCGGATGCCCGCGGGCGGGCCGCGGAGTTGTCCACAGCTCTTCAAGAGTGTGGGCATGGCCTGGGAAGATCTCGCTGTGGCGGTCGCGCTGTACGAGGCCGCCGGAGTGTGAGCAGCGCAACGTGACATTGTACGCTGTTCCTCTCCTCGTCGGTGGTGTACGGGGGTCTCGGAGGAAATGCAATGGGTGACCTGAAGCAGCACAGTCTCATCAAGGCCCAGGAACGCCTCCGCGACCAGGTCGGCCACGCACTGCGAGCCGCGCTGATAGCGGGTGAGCTGCGCCCCGGGAGCGTCTACTCCGCACCGGGCCTCGCGGCCGAACTCGGCGTCTCGGCCACACCCGTGCGCGAGGCCATGCTCGACCTGGCCCGCGAGGGACTCGTCGAACCCGTCCGCAACAAGGGCTTCCGGATCACCGAGGTCAGCGAGCGCGACCTGGACCAGTTCACCGAGCTGCGCACGATGATCGAAGTGCCGACCATCGGCCGGATCACGAAGATGGCCACGGCCGAGCAGCTGCAGGCGCTGCGCCCCATCGCCGAGGAGATCGTCAGCAGCGCGCGCGAGCACAACCTCATCGGCTACCTGGAGGCCGACCGCCGCTTCCACCTGTCCCTGCTGGCCCTCGCGGGCAACGACCGGCTGGTGGAGACCGTCGGCGACCTGCGCAAGCGGTCCCGGCTGTACGGCCTGACGGGCCTGGACGAGGCCGGCAAGCTGGTCTCGTCGGCGGAGGAGCACATCGAGCTGCTCGACCTGATGCTGAGCGGCGATGCCGAGGCGGCGATGGAGTGCATGCTCCGCCACCTCGGCCACGTCCGCTCCCTCTGGGCCCAGGGCCGCGACGAACCGGTCGGCCGCGTTCCCGGCGGCCTGGGCTCGGGCGTCCAGTAGACCGGGCGGGGTTCCGGGGCGATCAGCAGGGGGCGCGGCCCCCGTCGCCGGCCGACTGCGGCCGGTCCGCGGAGATGATCGCCGCCTCCGGACGGGGTACCGGGGTGCCGTCGGGCAGGAGCAGGACCGGCGGGTCCACCACCGTGCCCACGTCGGCCGCCGCGGCGCCCGTGTTCGCCGCGGTGACCCGGCCCCTGGGCGGCGGGGACAGCACCGCCGTCTCGCGGACGTAGGCCACGAAGCTCTCGAAGTCGCGCTGGTGCCGGTACGGTTCTCCGAACTCGGAGAGGGACGGGTAGCCGTCGTACGCGAGGAGCGTGTACGAGGGGGCAGCGAGCCGGTAACCGCGCCCGGGATCCAGCGGGTTGCCGTCGATGAACACCTCCTCGGGGTGCACCCGGTCCCCGACCGGGCCCTGCGCGTCGAAGCTGTAGCGCACGTTCCGGGAGACGGCCAGGGGCGCGAAGCGCAGCTCGCCGCTCTCCGTCGTCGTCCACTGCTCCTCCAGGGCGTCGTGGATCCGCTGCCCGCTCACCCACGCGCTGACGACCGGATCGCCGAACCCGAGTGCGCGCCAGGCACCGCCGAAGGTGACGGCGCCGCCCGACGCCGGATCGAGGACCAGGTCCCCGGCGATGACGGCCTGGCCGACCCGGGGCGCCGCGGCGACCACGGCGAGCTCGGCCGGGACGTTGGGGTGGATGTTGCCGTCGTTCTCGGGATCGGAGGGCCTGCTGCCCGCCCACAGCGCCCAGTCGGCGGCCAGGTTGCCCATGGTGCTCTCGCCCGCCGTGTTCCGGGCCCGCAGGAACGAGCCGGTCTGACGTCCGATCCGGGTACGGTCGCGCTCGGCCGCCTGCCCCGCCCAGTAGGTGACGACCTCCTGGAGCCCGGGATGGGGCGCGACGTCCCGGGTGTTGGGGTGGTTGGTGGAGACGGTCAGTTCCCGGACCACCCTGCCGGTGACCGGGTCCAGCCGCAGATTGATCTCGTTGATGACCTGGCCGTAGCAGCCGGCCTCGACGAACGGGCGGGGGACGCCGTCCGGGTCGGGGACCATCATGTTGAACCGGGTGTGCCAGTGCCCGGTGACGATCGCGTCGATGTCCGGGGAGACCCGCAGCGCGAGGTCGAGGGCGGGCCCCGAGGGGTCGGAGCCGCTGTTGAAGTCGGCTCCCGCCACCGCCCCGTCATGCAGGCTGAGCACGATCGCACCCACGCCCTGGCTCTTGAGCAGGGCCGCGTAGCGATCGGCCGTGGCGACCTCGTCCAGGGTGACCAGGCCCGGCTGGTAGGAGCCGGCGAACCGCTCGCTGCCCAGGGCGGTGAGGTGGATGAACCCGATCGGCAGCTCCCGGCCGTCGGCGGTGCGCACGTGCTCGACGTGGTAGGCGGGCAGGACCGTCAGGCCGTCCCGGGCCCAGGTGAGGTTGGCGCTGTAGTAGCGGAAGTCGGCTCCGTGGAAGCGCAGGCCGGAGGAGTCGGGGAAGGAGGTGTCACGGCCCTCGACGGGGAACGGGACGCCCTGCTCCATATGGCGCCGGAGCATGGCGGGGGACTTGTCGAACTCGTGGTTGCCGGCCGTCGCGAAGTCGAGCCCCAGGCGGTTGAGGGCCTCGATCGTCGGCTCGTCCGCGAAGGCCGCGGCGTCGAACTCCCAGCCGGAGAAGGCGTCCCCGGGGGTGAAGAAGAAGGAGTGGGGGTGTCCGTCGCGGAGCCGTTCGAGGTGGGCGGCCATCGGGGCGACGCCGCCCACGGTGTAGCTGCGGCCGCCGTTGCCGACGATGACGGAGTTGCTGCCGGGTGCGCCCTGCAGGAAGCCGTGCAGGTCGGTGATGTTGAGGAGCTGGACGTCGACGTACTCGGCGGCGGTGGCGGCGTCCCGGCCGGCGGCCGTGGCCCGTGCGGGAACCCCGAGCGCGTAGCTCGCGGCCGCCCCCATCGCGGTGAGGAAGTCCCGCCGCCCCGGTTCCCGTCGCTCGGGTTCCCACGGCCGCGGTTCGCGCCGCCCGGGTTCGCGCCGCTGTGAACTCCTGCTCCGCTGCGTGGCCTTGGCCTGCCTGATCACACCAGGCATGGTCCCGTCCGCCGGGCCGGGTGTCGCGCCGACGCGCCGCCCGGCCGTTTTGGACACGGCTGGATAACGGCGCCACCAACCCCTTGTCAGTGCAATTTCACATTACTATGTTACCGGTCACATCCTAGAGCGCGGCCCTTTCCTGGAGTGACCATGACCAAGCGCACCCAACTCGTCCTCGCCACCGCCCTGGTGGCAGCTCTCGCGCTCGGCGCCTCGGGCTGCTCCGACACCCAGAAGGGCTCGGCCGGCGCCGGCGGTGCCAATCCCGCCGCCGCCAACGACGGCAAGATCCTCGGCGGCACCCCGGTCAAGGGCGGCACCCTCACCGTCCTGTCCAACCAGGACTTCGCCCACCTCGACCCCGCCCGCAACTGGGTCATGCCGACCATGGACTTCGGTACCCGGCTCCTCTACCGCACGCTCGTCACCTTCAAGGCCGAGCCCGGCAAGGCCGGCAGCGAACTGGTCCCCGACCTCGCCACCGACCTCGGCACCCCCTCCAACGGCGGCCGCACCTGGACCTTCACCCTCAAGGAGGGCGTGAAGTACGAGGACGGCAGCCCGGTCAGGGCCCAGGACGTCAAGTACAACGTCGAGCGCTCCTTCAGCCCCGACCTCACCGGCGGCCCCGACTACGCCGCCCAGTACCTGGCCGGGACCGAGGGATACAAGGGCCCGCTCCAGGGACAGCACCTGGACTCCGTCAAGACGCCCGACGACCGCACGATCGTCTTCGAACTGAAGCGTCCGGTGGCCGAGTTCTCCGCGACCGCCACCCTGCCGACCTTCGCCCCCGTGCCCCAGTCCCAGGAGAAGGGCACCCAGTACGACGCCCGCCCCTTCTCCTCCGGCCCGTACAAGATCGAGTCGTACGACCGGGACAAGAAGCTGGTCCTGGTCCGCAACGAGCACTGGGACCCGGGCACCGACACCGTCCGCAAGGCCTACCCCGACAGGTTCGTGGTCGTCATGGGCCTCAAGGGCGGCCAGATCGACGACCGGATCATCGCCGGCGAGGGCGTCGACGCCTCCACCGTCCAGTACGCCGACATGCGCCCCGAGAGCGCCCCCAAGGTGCTGCCCAAGCCGGAGGTCAAGGCCCGGCTGCTCGCCGAGTCCCAGGGCTGCACGGAGATGCTCCACCTGAACAACTCCCGTGCCCCCTTCAACGACCCGAAGGTTCGCGAGGCCATGCAGTACGCCGTCGACAAGGAAGCCGTCGTCACCGCGGGCGGCGGTCCGGCCCTCAACGAGGTGGCCACCGCCTACCTCCCCCCGGCCCTCTCCGGCGGCAAGCAGGCCGACGTCCTGAAGATCGCCCCGGCCGGCGACCCGGACCGGGCCAAGGAACTCCTCAAGGCCGCCGGCAAGGAGAGCCTGAAGGTGTCCCTCTCCGTCTCCACCGGCGACAAGGGCAAGGCCGAGGCCATCCAGCAGGGCCTGTCCCGCGCCGGCATCGAGGTCGTCATCGACACCGTCGACCCGGGCGCCTACTACGACGTCATCGGCGACCTCTCCACCACCCCGGACATGACCCTCACCGGCTGGTGCCCCGACTACCCCTCCGGCTCCACCTGGATCCCGTTCGTCTTCGACGGACGCACCATCAAGGAGAAGGGCAACCAGGGCAACTACAGCCAGTTCCGCGACGAGGCGACCATCAAGCGCATCGACGAGATCAACGCCATGGCCGACGCCAAGGAGGCCAACCAGGCCTGGATCGACCTCGACGCCGCCCTGATCGCCAAGTCCCCGAACGTCCCGCTGCTCCTGGAGCGCAAGCCGCTCCTGGTCGGCACCAACATCGCCGGTGCCTTCGGCCACCCCGTGTGGACCGGCACCATCGACTACGGGACCGTCGGCCTCAAGGACCCCGCGAAGAGCCAGGGCTGAGGAAGCCGGAGGCCCGCGACACCATGACCACCACCGCCCCGGTCCCCGGCCCCGCCCCGGCCCCCGAAGCCGCCGCGGCCCGGACCACGGCAGCGCCCGGCAGCAGTCCCTGGCAGCTCGCCCGGCAGGAACTCCGCAGCCGCCCCGCCGTCCGAGTCAGCCTCTGCGTCGTCCTCCTCTTCGTCCTGATGGCCGTCACCGCCCCCTGGCTGGGGGCCCTCGGCGGCTGGTCGCCGAACGAGTTCGACAAGACCGCCGTCGACCCCTACCTCGGGGGCCAGCCGCTCGGCGCCCTCGGCGGGATCAGCCCCGAGCACTGGCTCGGAGTCGAACCCGTCACCGGCCGCGACCTGTTCGCCCGCGTCATCCACGGCGCGCAGGTCTCCCTCCTGATCGCCTTCGCCGCCACCGCCATCGTGGTGGTCGCCGGCACCGCCGCCGGGATCGCCGCCGGCTACTTCGGCGGCCGCACCGACACGATCCTGTCCCGGCTCATGGACCTGACCATGTCCTTCCCCTCGTTGATCTTCATGATCGCGATGCTGTCCGTGGCCAAGGACGTGAACCGGATCGCCTTGATGACCTCCGTCATCGGGGTCTTCGGCTGGCCCGGCGTCGCCCGCGTGGTCCGCGGCCAGACCCTCTCCCTCAAACACCGCGAGTACGTCGACGCCGCCCGCGTGGGCGGCTCCGGCCCCTGGCGGATCCTGACCCGCGACGTCCTGCCGGGCGTCTCGGGCCCCGTCATCGCCTACACCACCCTGCTGATCCCCGGAATGATCAGCACCGAGGCCGCCCTCAGCTACCTCGGCGTCGGCGTCCGCCCGCCCACCCCGTCCTGGGGCCAGATGATCGCCGAGTCCGTGGCCTACTACGAGACCGACCCCATGTACTTCGTCATCCCCAGCATCTTCCTCTTCCTCGCCGTGCTCGCCTTCACCCTGCTCGGCGACGCCCTGCGCGACATCCTCGACCCGAGGGGCGGCCGCAGTTGATCCTCTACCTCGCCCGCCGGCTGCTCGCCCTCGCCGGCGTGCTCCTCGCCATCGCCGCCGTCACCTTCCTCATCTTCTACGTGCTGCCCGCCGACCCGGCCGCGGCCGCCTGCGGCAAGACCTGCAGCGCCGAACGCCTGGCCGACGTACGGACCTACCTGGGCCTCGACCAGCCCCTGTGGCGCCAGTTCGGCGACTTCCTGACCGGCATCTTCACCGGCCGCACCCTCGGCACCGGCCAGTACGCCGTCCAGTGCGACTTCCCCTGCCTGGGCTACAGCTACGAGAACTCGCTGCCCGTGTGGGACCTGCTGATGGACCGGCTCCCGGTCTCCGCCTCGCTCGCCTTCGGCGCCGCCGCGCTGTGGCTGGTCCTCGGCCTCGGCGCCGGGGTCACCGCCGCCCTGCACAAGGACACCGCCACCGACAAGACCCTGATGGTCGGCGCCGTCGCCGCCGCCTCGCTGCCCGTCTACTTCACCTCCGTGATGCTCATCCACGGGGTCATCCGCATCGCCGGCCTGCTGCCCTACCCCACCTACCGGGCGTTCACCGACAACCCGCTCGCCTGGGCCTCGAACCTGGCGCTGCCCTGGATCGCGCTCGCCCTGCTCTATGCCGCCATGTACGCCCGCCAGAGCCGCGGCTCGATGATCGAGGCGATGGCCGAGCCGTACATCCGCACCGCCCGCGCCAAGGGCATGCCCGAGCGCACGGTCGTCGTCAAACACGGGCTGCGCTCCGGGATGACCCCGATCCTCACCATCTTCGGCATGGACCTCGGCGGACTGCTCGCCGGAGCCGTCATCACCGAGTCCATCTTCGGACTCCCGGGCATCGGGCGGCTGTTCTACGGCGCCCTGGTCAACTCCGACCAGCCCGTGGTCCTCGGGGTCACCCTCCTCGCCGCCTTCTTCATCGTCGTCGCCAACCTCCTCGTCGACCTCCTGTACGCCGTCATCGACCCGAGAGTGAGGTACTGATGGCCGCCGCCGCGCTCCTCGAAGTACGCGATCTGCGCGTCACGTTCACCACCGGGCGGGGGACCGTACGCGCCGTGGACTCGATCGGCTTCACCGTCGAGGCCGGCCGCACCCTCGGCATCGTCGGCGAGTCCGGTTCCGGCAAGTCCGTCACCTCGCTCGCCGTCATGGGCCTGCACCGCGGCCCGGTCGAGGTCAGTGGCTCCGTGGCGCTGGCCGGACGGGAGCTGACCGGGCTCCCGGAACGGGAACTGTCCAAGGTCCGCGGCCGCCGGATGGCCATGATCTTCCAGGACCCGCTGTCCAGCCTGCACCCCTACTACACGGTCGGCGAGCAGATCGCCGAGCACTTCCGGGTGCACTTCAAGGCCGGCCGGTCCGCCGCCCGCAAACGCGCCGTCGACATGCTCGGCGAGGTCGGCATACCGGAACCGGCCCGCCGTGCGGGGGAGTACCCGCACCAGTTCTCCGGCGGCATGCGCCAGCGCGCGATGATCGCCATGGCCCTGGCCTGCGAGCCCGACCTGCTGATCGCCGACGAGCCGACCACCGCCCTGGACGTCACCGTGCAGGCGCAGATCCTGGAACTGATCGCCCGGCTCCAGCAGGAGCGCGGCCTCGGCGTCGTGATGATCACCCACGACCTGGGTGTCGTCGCCCGCGTCGCCCACGAAGTGCTCGTCATGTACGGCGGCCGGGCCGCCGAACAGGCCCCGGCCGAGGACCTGTTCGCCGACCCCGCCCACCCCTACACGCGCGGCCTGCTCGACTCGCTGCCCCGCCTGGACACCGCAGACGACGTCCCCCTGCCCTTCATCCCCGGCTCCCCGCCCTCCCTGCTCGCTCCCGCCCCCGGCTGCGCCTTCGCCCCGCGCTGTCCCGTGGCCGCCGCCGGCCCGGCCGAACGGATGGCGCGCTGCTCGGGCGAGAGGCCCGAATTCGGCCCGTACGGTGCTTCGGCTCGGCGGGCCGCGTGCCATTTCGCGGGCTCCGCCGCGCTCCCACCGGGCGGCTCCGCGCCCCGGTTCCCTTCGACCGCCCCGGAGGTGTCCCGATGACCGTCGGAGCCGGGTCTTCCACGAACGCCGCAGCCGTGTCCGCAGTGGTGGCCGCCGCCGGGCCGGACACGGCCGTACCGCTGCTGTCCGTACAGGACCTCACCATGACCTTCCCCGGCCGACGATCCGTGACCGGGCGCCGGGGGGCGCCCGTGCGCGCCGTCGACGGGGTCTCCTTCGACCTGGCGGCCGGTCAGACCCTCGGCCTCGTCGGGGAGTCGGGCTGCGGGAAGTCCACCACCGGCCGGATGCTGGTACGGCTGCTGGAACCCACCTCGGGCCGGGTCGCCTTCCAGGGCAAGGACATCAGCCGGCTCTCCCCGTCCGCCATGCGCCCCATGCGCAAGCACATCCAGATGGTCTTCCAGGACCCGCACTCCTCCCTCAACCCGCGCCAGACCGTGGCCCGGATCATCTCCGACCCGCTGCTGGTGCAGGGCTGGAGCGCGGGGGACGCCCGCCGCCGGGCCGCCGAGCTGATGGAGCTCGTCGGCCTGATCCCCGAGCACATCGACCGCTACCCGCACGAGTTCTCCGGCGGCCAGGCCCAGCGCATCGGCATCGCCCGCTCGCTGTCCACGAGCCCCCGGCTGATCGTCGCCGACGAGCCGGTCTCGGCGCTGGACGTCTCCGTACAGGCCCAGATCGTCAACCTGATGGAACGGCTGCGGGCGGAGCTCGGCCTCGCCTACGTGTTCATCGCGCACGACCTGTCGGTGGTCAAGCGGGTCAGCGACCGGGTCGCCGTCATGTACCTCGGCAGGATCGTCGAGATCGGGGACAAGAAGTCCCTCTACGAGAACCCGCAGCACCCGTACACCAGGGCGCTGCTGTCCGCCGTACCGCTGCCCGACCCGGTGGCCGAACGGCGGCGGGAGCGGATCGTGCTGCTCGGCGACCCGCCGAGCCCGGCCGCTCCACCCCCGGGCTGCGCCTTCCACCCGCGCTGCCCCAAGGCCCAGCAGCTCTGCCGCACGGACCGCCCCGTGCTGCGCCCTGCCGCCTCCCGCGAGGTGGCCTGCCACTTCCCGGGGGACTGACGGGACCCACGGGAGGAAGAGGAGGGACCCGGAGCGACACGATCGACCCGGGTCCTTCCGCGTCCGCCGTCCGCCGTCCGCCGTCCGCGGGGCGACGGACCGATGGCATGATCACACCGTGACCGACACACCGGCCCGGCCGGGCTCCGCGCGATACGTCCTCTTCGATGTGGACGGGACGTTGATCGACGCGCTGGCCAACCAGCGTCGCGTCTGGGAGACGTGGGCGACGCGGTACGGACTCGACCCCGTGGCGGTCTACGAGGTGGCGCTGCGGACGCGCCCCCTGGAGACGTTCGCGGCGGTGGCCCCGGAACGGGACCCGCAGGTGTGCCTGGCGGCCTTGCACGCGCTGGAGGACGAGGATGTCCGGACCGGCGACTACACCGCATTCGCCGGTGCGCCGGAGCTCCTGCGCGGCCTGTCCCCGGGGTGCTGGGCACTGGTGACCTCGAACTACGAGCACCGGGTGCGCGCCCGGTTCGCCCGGACCGGACTCCCCCTTCCCGGTCTGGTCGTGGACGCCGCCGCCGTCGACGAGGGCAAGCCCTCGCCCGTTCCCTACCTGCTGGCGGCGGAACGTCTGGGCGCCGCCCCACGGGACTGCCTGGTCATCGAGGACGCGCCGTCCGGCGTCGCGTCCGGGCTGCGGGCCGGCATGACGGTGTGGGGGGTCAACACCGCGTCCCCGGTGGACGGGGTGCACCGCCATTTCGCGAGCCTGCGCGAGGCGGCGTCCGACATCCTCGCCTTCGCGCACGGTGCGCCCGGGGGCGAGACAGCGCGGGCCCGGCACTTCGGTCACTGACCCGCCCGCCCGTGCCGGGCGGCCGGCGCCCACGCAGGGCGCTGCGCCGGCCGCCTCCGTGGTCCGTCAGGCCAGTTCCTTGCGGAAGAACTCCAGTTCCAGCGTCATCAGCTTCTCCCGGGTGCCGCCCGGGGTCATGTGGGTGACGCCGGGCAGTGCCAGGAGCTGGTGCGGGCGGCCCGCGTCCGTCAGCGCTTGCGAGAGGCGCAGGGTGTGCGACGGGTGGACGTTGTCGTCGGCCAGGCCCGTGATCAGCAGCAGGGGGCGGGAGAGCTTCGGGGCGTCGGGGATGAGGGAGTCCCGCTCGTAGACCTCCGGGTGGTCCTGCGGAAGGCCCAGGTACCGCTCGGTGTACGCCGTGTCGTAGTGCCGGAAGTCGGTCGGCGCGGCCCCGGCCGCCGCCGCGTGGAAGACGTCCGGGCGGCGCAGTACGGCCATCGCCGCGAGATAGCCGCCGTACGACCAGCCGCGCACCCCGACCCGGCCGGGGTCGAGGTCGGTGTGGCGGGCGGCGAGCGCGTGCAGCGCCGCGACCTGGTCCTCGAGGGTGACCTCGGAGAAGCCGCGGTACATGGCGTGGGTGAAGGCCGGGGAGACGTGGGAGGTTCCGCGGTTGTCCACGGTCACCACCGCGAAGCCCTGGTCGGCCCACCACTGGCGGGCCTGCCAGCGGCGCGGCTCGGCGACGACGTCCTGCGCGCAGGGGCCGCCGTAGCTGTCCATCAGGATGGGCAGCCGACGGCCGGGGACGTGGTCGCGGGGGAGTACCAGGGCGGTGGGGATGCCGTGCTCGGTGACCCGCTCCAGGAGCGGGACCACGTGGTGGGGCAGCGGCTCCGACAGGTCGGCGGGGGTGAACTCCCGCCCGTCGGGCGTGTGTACGGTGCGCCGTACGCCGTCGGCGTCGGCGCGGGTCAGCAGCAGGGTCCCGGCCGACGCGGACACGCTGTGCACGCCGGGTCCGTCGGCGAGCGGGGTCAGCTTCCCGGTGGCCGGGTCCAGCAGCAGCACCTGCTGCTCGGACGGGTCGCGCAGACCCGCCTCGATCAGCAGCCGGCCCTCGTGGACCCCGGCCACGGCGCGGACCTGGATTCCGTCCCCGGTCAGCGGCTCGCCGTCCAGGGCGAGGGCGCGCGCGGCGCCGCCCGCGGTGTCGGTGGCGGTCAGCATCCGCCCGTCGGCGAGGCGGGCCGGGGTGCCGGGGACCAGCGGGTCCACCCACTGGGGGTGGGTGGTGCGGGACAGCTCCCGGGTGCGGCCGGTGGCCGGGTCGGCGGAGAGCAGCAGGACGTTCTGCTGGAGCCGGTCCTGGACGGTGAGCAGGATCTCGGTCCCGGACTCCCAGCCCGCGTCGGAGACGTACGGATAGGCCCCGGCGTCCCAGTCGACCCGAATCCGCGCCCCGCCCTCGCCGAGCACCCACAGCTGGACGTCGGCGTTGGGCCCGCCCGCCTCGGGGTAGGCGAAGTCCTCGGCCGGCCGTTCGGGGTGCGCCGGGTCGGCGAACCAGCGCCGCTGGAGGGCGGATTCGTCGACGCGGGCGGCCAGCAGGGTGGCTCCGTCCGGGGACCACCAGTGACCCCGGGTACGGCCGAGCTCCTCGGCGGCGGCGAACTCGGCGAGGCCCCACCGGGCCCCGTCGTCGGGGCTGACCCGGCCGCCGGGGGCTACGTACAGCACGTCGTCGGTGACGTACGCGGTGCGCGAGCCGTCGGCGTTCGGCCTCGGGTCCAGCGCGGGTCCGGCGGCCGGGATCTCCTCGGCCGCACCGGCCTTGCCCGCACCGGCCTTGCCCGCGCCGACCTCGAAGAGGCGCCCGTACAGCGCGAAGACGGCGTGCAGGCCATCGCCGGAGAGGGCGTAGGAGCCGATCCCGGCGGCGACGAGCCGGGTCCGCTCGCGCAGCCGGCGCTCGGCCACCGGGAGCGGGCCCGGCTCGGGGCACAGCTCGCGGGGATCGGCGAGCCGGGTCTCGGCGCCGGTGGTGGTGTCGAGCACCCAGAGGCTGTCGAGGGCGTCGGTGGGGCCGGTCGACCGGAGGAACCAGAGCAGGCGGCCTTCGTCCCCGAAGGAGAAGGCGCGCGGGGCGCCGTAGCTGAAGCGGGCCGTGCTCGCGGAGAGCCTGAGGAAGTCATCCATGATCGTAGTGTGACATGTGAAATGTCACCACTACTAGGCTGTTCGAGTGGTGGCCCCGGAGGTGCGGGCTTAGCGTCGAAAGGGTGCACCCGAACCCATCGCCGAGCAGCAACGGGGTCGACGGCAAGGCCCAGGAACGCGGCAACGGACTCGCTCTGTTCGTCATCGCGTCCTGTCAGCTCATGGTGGTTCTCGACATCACGATCGTGAACATCGCGCTGCCGCACATCCAGGCGGCGCTCAACTTCTCGACCGAGAGCCTTTCCTGGGTCGTCAACGCCTACACCCTCGCCTTCGGCGGACTCCTGCTCCTCGGCGGCCGCACCGGTGACATCCTCGGCCGCAAACGCGTCTTCATCTTCGGCGTCCTGCTGTTCGGGATGGCCTCCCTCCTGGGCGGACTGTCCCAGAACGAGGGTCAGTTGATGGCCGCACGCGCCCTCCAGGGCGTCGGCGGCGCCATCGCCTCGCCGACCTCCCTCGCGCTGATCACCACCACCTTCCGCGAAGGCCCCGCCCGCAACCGGGCGTTCGGCGTGTTCGCCGGAGTCTCGGCCGCCGGCGGCGCCATCGGACTCCTCGCGGGCGGCATCCTCGTCGAATGGCTCGACTGGCGCTGGGTGCTCTTCGTCAACGTCCCCATCGCCATCGTGATCGCGCTGCTGGCCTGGAAGGTCCTGCACGAGTCCCAACGCCACCCCGGACACTTCGACTTCGCGGGCGCGCTGCTGTCCACCGTGGGCATGGTCTCGCTCGTCTACGGCTTCATCCGGGCCTCCCAGGAGGGCTGGCGCGACCCGGTGACCCTCGGCTCCTTCGGCGCCGCCGTGGTCCTGCTGACCCTGTTCATCCTCAATGAGCGCCGCTCGCCCCAGCCGATCACCCCGCTGCACATGTTCGCCGACCGCAACCGGGCCGGGACCTACGGGATCATGCTCATGCTCGCCTGCGCGATCTTCGGCATGTTCTTCTTCCTCACCCTCTTCGTGCAGATCGTGCTGGGTTTCAGCCCGATCCAGGCCGGCCTCGCCTTCCTGCCGGTCAGTGCCGTGATCGCCGTGGGCGCCGCGATCACCGCGAAACTGCTGCCGAAGTTCGGCCCCAAGCCCTTCATGGTCACGGGCGCGCTGTCCTCGGCGGCCGGACTCGCCTGGCTGACTCAGATCGACGTCGACTCGACGTACCTCGGCAGCATCCTGGGCCCGATGCTGCTCTTCGCCCTCGGCATGGGCCTGCAGTTCGTCTCGCTGACGCTGATGGCCCTGTCCAACGTCACCGACCGGGAGTCGGGTGCCGCGTCCGGTCTGCTGAACACGATGCAGCAGGTGGGCGGCTCGCTCGGCCTGTCGATCCTGGTGACCGTCTACGGCACGGCGAGCCGCAACGAGGCCAAGGAGCAGGTGCCCGCCTTCCTCAGCACCGCGAGCCCCGTGCAGAAGGCGTTCTTCCAGCGCACCGGGCAGCTCCCGAAGCCGTGGGGCGACCAGGTCCTCACCTCGGGCATCAGCTCGGCCTTCGTCGTGGCCTCCCTGTTCACCCTGGTCGGCGCGCTGATCGCGCTGTTCGTCATCCAGGTCCGGCCCTCGGACCTCGCACGCCTCCAGGGCAACCACAAGCCGGCGGCCGACCGTACGTAGCGGCGGCCGCGGGCCTTGCGTGGGGCGCGGCCGTCGGCCGTATGCGGGCCGTGGTCGGTCAGGCCGTGGTGACGCGGGCCACGAAGGCGTCCAGGTTGTCGGACATGCGGGCGAGCCGCTCGTCCAGCGTCAGGGACTCCTCGTAGCGCCCGGCACGCAGCTTCGGCTGCCGCTTGCCGCGTACGTACAGCGGGCAGGCGAGGTCCGCGCAGATGTAGGTGCCGACCGTATTGCCCTCACGGCCGCGCGCACCCGCCAGCGGGGCGGCGAGCAGGGTGACCCCGGAGGAGGCGTGCCCCGTCAGGCAGATCTGGCACAGGCTGGACTTCACCGCGCTGGTGCGGCCGACGGACGGTACGCGCAGCGAGATCCCCAGCGGGCCGTCCTCCCGGGGCAGCACGAGGTGCGCGCGCAGGGGCGCTCCCGGGTCCACCCACCCCAGGAAGTCCAGGTCCTCCCAGGGCAGTTCGGTGAAGTCGAGTGGCAGGCGCAGCCGCGCCGCCTCGCCCTTGGTGCAGTTCACGAAGGATGAGCGGATCTGTTTCTCGGTGAGTGGTTCCACGGGCATCGACCCTATTACCTGCTCTGACCTGCCCGCATCCCCATATCCGGGCAGCGCGGGCCCGGAGGTGCGGTGGCCTGGCCCGCCAGGCGCCGGATCCGGCAGCGCGCCGGGCCGTTCGTGCGCAGGGTGATCCCGGCGCCGACCGGGATCTCGGTGTCCACGGCCTCGAACGTGTAGGCGCGCAGGATCATCGCCAGCGCGATCACCGACTCCAGCATCGAGAAGTGCTGCCCGATGCAGGCGCGCGGACCCCCGCCGAACGGGAACCACGCGTAGCGCGGCCGCCCCGCCTCCGCCTCGGGCGTGAAGCGCTCGGGGTCGAAGCGGTCCGGGTCCGGCCAGTACGCGGGGTGGCGGTGGGTCACCCACGGCGCCACGATCACGTCCGCGCCCGCGGGGACGGTGTACTCCCCGATCCGGGTGGCGGCGACGGCCTTGCGGCCGATGACCGGAGCGGCCGGGTAGAGCCGCATGGCCTCCTTGAGTACCTGGGTGAGGTACGGGAGCCGGTCCAGGTCGGCGGCTCCGGGCGTACGGTCGCCCAGCACGCGGGAGATCTCCTCGCGGGCCCGGTCCTGCTCGTCGGGGTGGCGGGACAGCAGGTGCAGGGCGAAGCAGAGAGATGTGGCCGTCGTCTCGTGCCCGGCGAGCAGGAAGATCAGCACCTGGTCGCGCAACTCGGTGGCGTCGAACTCCCCGTCGTCCGAGCTCCTGGCGGCGGCGAGCAGCGACAGCAGGTCCTGACCCGCCGCCGCCGCCGCGGCCGCGGGCGCTGACCCGGTGCCCGTCCCCGGGGTCCGCCGCCGCTGCGCGATGATCGTGTCGCAGACCCCGTACAGCTCGTCCATCGCGGCGGCCGCCCGCCGGTTGCCGGGCGTGGGCCAGTTGCGCGGGACGTTGGCGGGGGAGTAGCCGCGGCGCAGCACGTAGTCGGTGATCACCGGAAAGCACTCGGCCACGACATCGGCGGTGGCCTCGACATCGGTGCCGAAGAGGATGCGGGCGACGGCCCGCAGGGCGAGGTGCGTCATTTCGTCGGAGACGTCGACGACGCCGCCCGGGGCCTCGTCCCAGGCGGTGATGACCGATCGGGTCTCGGCGGCGATCGCCTCGGCGTAGCCGTCCACGCGGCGCCGGGTGAACAGCGGCTGCACGAGCCGCCGCTGACGCAGGTAGTCCTCGTCCTGACTGGTCAGCAGCCCGTTGCCGAAGGACTCCCGGACCTCCTGGTAGAAGTGGTTGTCCTTGCGGAAGCGGGCGGCGTCGGTGGCGAGCACCTGCTGGGCGCCGGCGGGGGAGAAGACGCAGTACAACTCGGCGCGCATCCCGGGCGGACCGGCCGTGATCCGTACCAGGTCGCCGTGCCGGTGCTGCGCCCGCAGATAGGTGCCGAGGGAGTCGGACTTCAGGTCGAACAGCGACCCGAGCAACGGCGCACCGGCCAGCCCGGGCACTTCCGTCCCGGTATCCGCGCCGGAGTTCGTTCCCAAGCCCATGGCCGCCCCTTCGTCCTACGGAATCCCGATTCTGCCGCGCCCGCGCCGCATCTGGCGAGGGCAAGCGCCCCATCGGGCCGAACAGTGGCCTGATCGCGGTCCGGCCTGGCGTGGCGATCACCAGAGGGTGACCCCACAACGGACAGGGCTACCGTGCGTTGCACCCCGAGGTGATGACTCATGTGTCGATGGCTCGCGTATTCGGGAACTCCCCTCCTGCTCGAAACCATCCTCTACAAACCCGCCCACTCACTGATCGACCAGAGCCTGCACTCCAGGATGGGCGTGGAGACGACGAACGGCGACGGCTTCGGCGTCGGCTGGTACACCGAGGAGCCGACGGGAAGCCCGGCGATGCTCCGCGAGATCGGCCCCGCCTGGAACAACCGCAACCTGCGCGAGATCGCCGACCACGTCCGCTCCCCGCTGTTCTTCGCCCACATCCGGGCCTCGACGGGCACGGCGGTGCAGCAGA
Organism: Streptomyces sp. NPDC097617; assembly: GCF_044761485.1. NCBI lineage: Bacteria > Bacillati > Actinomycetota > Actinomycetes > Kitasatosporales > Streptomycetaceae > Streptomyces > Streptomyces sp. NPDC097617. The sequence continues at coordinate 51,049 of NZ_JBIWCL010000026.1, read as the reverse complement.
CGAACTGTCACCCCTTCCGGCACGGCCGCTGGATGTTCATGCACAACGGGTCCATCGCCGAGTTCCACCGCATGCGGCGGGATCTCACCCTGCTGATCGACCCCGCGCTGTACCCGAACGTGGAGGGGACCACCGACTCCGAGGTGATGTTCCACCTGGCGCTCACCTACGGCCCTGGCGGGTCAGCCGGATTTCCCCTCGGCCCGTTGCCTAGATGTCGCGGAAGATCTCGATCTGGGCGCCCACCGAGTTGAGGCGTTCGGCCAGTTCCTCGTAGCCGCGGTTGATCACGTAGACGTTGCGCAGGACCGAGGTGCCCTCCGCCGCCATCATCGCCAGGAGGACGACCACCGCCGGGCGCAGGGCCGGCGGGCACATCATCTCCGCCGCGCGCCAGCGGGTGGGGCCCTCCACCAGGACACGGTGGGGGTCCAGGAGTTGGAGGCGGCCGCCGAGGCGGTTCAGGTCCGTCAGGTAGATGGCCCGGTTGTCGTACACCCAGTCGTGGATCAGGGTCTGGCCCTGGGCCACGGCGGCGATGGCCGCGAAGAAGGGGACGTTGTCGATGTTCAGTCCGGGGAACGGCATCGGGTGGATCTTGTCGATCGGGGCTTCGAGCTTCGACGGGCGGACCGTGAGGTCGACCAGGCGGGTCCGGCCGTTGTCCGCGTTGTACTCCGCCGAGCGGTCGTGGTCCAGGCCCATCTCCTCCAGGACCGCGAGCTCGATCTCCATGAACTCGATCGGCACCCGGCGGATGGTGAGCTCCGACTCCGTGACCACCGCGGCCGCGAGCAGGCTCATCGCCTCGACCGGGTCCTCGGAGGGGGAGTAGTCCACGTCCACGTCGATGCTCGGGACGCCGTGCACGGTGAGCGTGGTGGTGCCGACGCCCTCGACCCGTACGCCCAGGGCCTCCAGGAAGAAGCACAGGTCCTGGACCATGTAGTTGGAGGAGGCGTTGCGGATGACGGTGACGCCGTCGTGCCGGGCGGCGGCCAGCAGGGCGTTCTCCGTGACGGTGTCCCCGCGCTCGGTCAGCACGATCGGGCGGTCCGGGGAGATGCCGGGGACGACCTTCGCGTGGTAGATGCCCTCGGTCGCGGTGATGTCCAGGCCGAAGCGGCGCAGGGCGATCATGTGCGGCTCGATGGTGCGGGTGCCGAGGTCGCAGCCGCCCGCGTAGGGCAGTCGGAAGGTCTCCATCCGGTGCAGCAGCGGGCCCAGGAACATGATGATGCTCCGGGTCCGGCGGGCCGCGTCCGCGTCCATGGCCTCCATGTCGAGGCGGGCCGGCGGGATCAGCTCCAGGTCCACGCCGTCGTTGATCCAGCGGGTGCGGACGCCGATGGAGTTGAGGACCTCCAGGAGGCGGTAGACCTCCTCGATGCGGGCCACCCGCCTCAGCACCGTACGGCCCTTGTTGAGCAGGGAGGCGCACAGCAGGGCGACGCACGCGTTCTTGCTCGTCTTGACGTCGATGGCGCCGGACAGGCGGCGGCCGCCGACCACGCGCAGGTGCATCGGGCCGGCGTAGCCCAGGGAGACGATCTCGCTGTCGAGTGCCTCACCGATGCGGGCGATCATCTCAAGGCTGATGTTCTGGTTGCCGCGCTCGATCCGGTTCACGGCGCTCTGGCTGGTGCCCAGGGCGTCCGCGAGTTGACTCTGCGTCCAGCCCCGGTGTTGCCGGGCGTCACGGATGAGCTTGCCGATGCGTACGAGGTAGTCGTCTGCCATGGGGGCACGCTATCTCAGATATGAGATGACCTTCGCGTTGGGTGTGGTAAATGGGTGTATTGCCCGGGTCTTACCGGCCGTCAGGTCCCATGACAGGGTCTCCGTACGTGTGATGCTCGACGATCCGGCCCAGTAGGCGGGTGAGCTGCTCCCTTTCCTGGGCGGTCAGCGGCGCCAGGAGTTCCGCCTGGGCCGCATCGAGGATTTGTTCCAGTTTGCGAAGTCGCCGCCGGCCGTGCGCCGTGAGGGTGACGACATTGCGCCTGCGGTCCCCGGGGTCGGGGGTCCGCTCGACGAGTTCGCGTTCCGCGAGTTCGTTGATGACGGCGACCAGGTCGCTGCGATGGATGCCGGTACGGGTGCTGAGCGCGGCCTGGCTCGCCGGGCCGGAGTCCTCGAGGGCGACCAGGGCCGCGTAGTGCCATGTGCGGGCGTCCGCCTCGCTCAGTGCCTCGGTCACGAGCCGCTGCGCGCGCGTGGAGGCCTGTCCGAGCAGTCGGCTGGGCAGCTCGCGCAGCCGTGCGGGGACGGGGGTCCCGTTCTCTTCCGTGGTCATGGGGTGATCGTACCCATTGTGTTAGTGGCACTAACGATATAACTTCGTTCGTGTCACCAACGTTAGCCACCCGAACGATTAAGGAAGGGGCTTCCCGTGCCCACGATCGACGTACTCGACTCGACGATGTACTACGAGGACCTCGGCGACGGCGCCGCCCACGGCGTTCCGTTCGTCTTCCTGCACGGCAACCCGACCTCCTCCCACCTCTGGCGCGGCGTCCTGCCCCGCATCGCCGGCGGGGTCCGCGTCCTCGCCCCGGACCTCATCGGCATGGGCCGCTCCGGAAAGCCGGGCGGGGAGTACCGCTTCGCCGACCACGCCCGCTACCTGGACGCCTGGTTCGACGCCCTCGGGCTCGACGAGGTGGTCCTGGTCGGCCAGGACTGGGGCGGCGCGCTCGCCTTCGACCGGGCCGCCCGCCGTCCCGGGCGGGTCCGCGGCATCGCCTTCATGGAGACGATCGTGCGACCGCTGAGCTGGGCGCAGTACCCGCCCGCCGTGCGTGCCCGGTTCGAGGCGATACGTACCCCGGGCGTGGGGGAGGAGATGGTCCTGGAGCAGAACATCTTCATCGAGGACAGCATCGGGCAGACCGTGCTCAACCCCATGAGCGAGGCCGACCGCGCCGTCTACGCCGCCCCCTACCCGACCCGCGAGAGCCGGCTGCCCATGCTGCGGTGGGCCCGCTCGCTGCCGGTCGACGGCGATCCGGCCGACGTGCTCGCCGCCGTGCAGATGTACGACGCCTGGCTGTCGGACAGCCCGCGGGTGCCCAAGCTCCTGCTCACCTTCGACGGCTCGCCCGCCCTGATGATCGGCCCCGACACGGTCGCCTGGTGCGAGGAGAACGTCTCCGCGCTGGAGACCCAGTACTGCGGCCCGGCCGCCCACCTCTGCCCCGAGGACCGGCCCGAGGAGATCGCCGCCGCCGTCAACGCCTGGGCCGCCCGCCACGCTCTCGCGGCGGGCTGACCCCGGCAGCGGCGGCCCGGTCAGTGCTTGCAGGCGTGGTGGCGCCCACCTGCGTGCACCGCCGCGTACGAGGCCGGCCGCGGGCCCGCGGCGGCCGCGCCGGCCACCCGCGCCGAGGCCGCCCTCCCCGACGCGGAGTCCGCGTCGTGCACCACACGGCCGCCGACCAGGGTCATCCGTACCCCCGTTCCGCTGATGTCGGCTACCGGGCAGCGCCGCACATCGCGGTCGAGCACGACCAGGTCCGCCGCCCTGCCCGGCTCCACCGTCCCCGTCAGCCCGTCCTGGCGCAGCTGCCACGCCGTCCCCGAGGTGTGCATCCGCAGCACCGTGTCCCGGCTCAGCCCCTCCAGTTCGCGGTACAGGGGGCCCGCCCCGAAGGCCCCCTGGCGGTCGATCGCCGTCCGCAGCTGGTTCCACACCTGAAGGGCGTCCACCGGCCAGTCGGACCCGCCCGCGAGCCGCGCCCCCGCCTTCTCCAGACTCCGCGCCGGGTACATCCACCGGTGCCGTTCGGGTCCGATGTACGGAAGCAGCGCCTCCATCGTCCAGGTGTCCTCGGCCGCCCACTGGAGCTGCATGCACGCCGCGACCCCCAACTGCGCGAAGCGCCGCAGGTCCGCCGGGTCCACGAGTTGCAGGTGCGCCACGGCGTTGCGGGTGTCCCGCCGGCCCGTCACCCGGCCGGCGTACGCGTACCCGTCCAGGGCGGTGCGCACCGCGCGGTCGCCGAGTCCGTGCGCGTGCATCTGCCAGCCCGCCTGGTTGAAGGCGGCGGTGAGCCGGCCGTAGTCCGCCGCCGAGGTGTAGAGCTCACCCCGGTTGCCGGTCGGCGCGCCCTTCCCGTCGAGGTACGGCTTCAGCAGCGCGGCGGTCTGCGCCGGGTACTCGATGACCCCGTCCAGGAAGACCTTGATCATCCCGAACCGGAGCCCCCGCACCCCCTCGAACTCCCTCCGCAGCCCCCGCGCGTAGGCCAGCGAGCCCGCCGGGTCCTTGGTCTGCTCCGCCTCCAGGCGGATGGCCGGCACGATCCGCTGCGGCAGCTTCCCCGCCGCCGAGAGGGCCTGGTACAGCTCCAGCTCGTGCCGCCCCACCAGCGCGTCCATCATCGTGGTGACCCCGGAGGCGGCCGCCAGCTCCAGCACCTTCGCGCACGCCGCGACCAGGTCGGCCCGGCCGGGCTCCGGTATGTGCCGCCGTACCAGGCCCTGGGCGTCGTCCTTGAGGACGCCCGTCGGCCGCCCGTCCGCGCCCTTCACCACCTTGCCGCCGACCGGGTCGGGCGTGGCCGGCGTGATCCCGGCGATGTCCAGGGCCCGCTGATTGGCCCACAGGTTGTGCCCGTCGCCGCCGACGAGGGCGATCGGCCGCCGGGTCGGGAGCGCGTCCAGCATCGAGTGGTGGGGGTTGGTGCCCACGGGCAGCAGCCCGACCGGGTTCCAGTCCTCGACCACCAGCCAGCGGTCGGGCTCCGCACCCGCGCCGCCCGTTTCGGCGAGGAAGCCGGTCAGGATCTCCAGGAGCTCGGCCGGGGTGGTCTCCGCGCCCTCCAGGGAGGGGGACAGCGAGCGTTCGCCCGCGCCGAGCGGGTGGACGTGGCCGTCGTGGATGCCGCTCATGACCGTGTTGCCGCGGGCGTCGACGACCTCGGTGTCCCGGCCCACGTGCCGGCGCACCGCCGCGTTCGTTCCGGTGGCCAGGATCCGGCCGTCGCGGCCGACCGCGACGGCCTCGACGGGCGCCCGGCCGCCGGTCCCGGTGAACACGGAGGCGTTGCGGATCACCAGGGCCGCCGAACCGCGCCCGGTGGAGGAGGCGGACGCGGGCACCGGGGCGGCTGCGGCCGGGGCGGCTCCCAGCAGGCCGGCCGCGCCGGTCACCCCGGCGACGCCGGCGGCCGCGAGGAGTCCCCGGCGGGAGAGGTGGCGGGAAGGTTGAGGAGACGTCATGCCCACTCCGATCGTTGGTGTGGCCAGGACACTGTTTGATTAACCGCTTAACCAGAAGCCGCCCCCACCGACGAAATCCGTACGATGGCCGCGTGTCAGAGCCCCCGCCCGTGCCCACAGCCACCCCGGTTCCCCCGCCCGCGGCCGCCCCGGTCCCCGCGTCCGGGCCGACGCTCGCCGACATCGCGCGCGCCGCCGAGGTCTCCACCGCGACCGTCTCGCACGCGCTCAACGGCACCGGCCGCCTCGGCGGGTCCACCCGGCGACGGGTCCGCGAGGTGGCGGGCGCGCTCGGCTACGGAGCGCGCCGCGGCCCGCGCACCCGCACCCTCGGCGTGGCCGTGACCACGTACGCGGGGGACGCCTGGGACTTCGTCGGGATCGCCTACTTCTCCCGCCTGCTCACCGCGGCGACCTCGGCCGCGCACGCGCACGGCTACGCCCTGACCACCCTGCCCGCCGACCGGGGCGCCGAGCCGCTGTGGCACACCCTCGCCGTCGACGGGATGCTGCTGCTCGACAGCCCGGCCGACGACCCGGTGCTGCGGGCCCTGCGGGCGCGGGGGCTGCCGGTGGTCTTCGACGGGCGCCCGCCCGACCCCTGGCCGGGGGACGTGTGGGTGGACAACGACCACACCGCCACCACCCGGGAGGTGCTCGACCACCTCGCGGCGTCCGGGGCGCGGCGGATCGCCCTGCACGCCGGTTACGGCCGGGAGTTCTACACCGGGGCCGTCACCTCGGCCTACGAGCAGTGGTGCACGGAACGCGGCCTGGCCCCCCTCCTGGTCCCCTTCGACCCCGAGGACGCGACGGGGCGGGCCTTCGACTCCGCCTTCGCGGGCCCGGACCGGGCGGACGCCGTGTACTGCGTGTACGACCCGGGGGGCCGGCAGGTGCTGGCCGCCGCCGCGCGCCACGGCCTCCGTATCCCCGGCACGTCCGCCGGGAAGGGCGTGGCCGGCATATCCGGCCCCATCGGTCCAGAGATCGTTATATCGGGACAGGGCGGGCTGCTGCTGGTCTGCGCCAGCGAGGATCCGGCGTACGCCGGATGCGAACCCGCCGTGACCACCGTCACCCTGAATCCGGAGCGGATCGCCGCTTCCGCGGTGTCTGTCCTGGTCAACCTGATCGAATCCGGGCATGCGGAATCGCCTGGTCAGCTGACGGTCCCGGCGGGGCTACGGGTGCGCGCCTCGTCCCTCCCCCCGGACATGTACTAGAGTTATCTCGACATCGAGATATCTGCCGAAGGCGTACCGCAGCCGCCCCCGCTGGTAAGGGTTACCTAACTTAGCCCTACCTTAGCGGATTGGCCAAGGGGCGTGGCGGCAGGATTGCGGTAATACGCGCGAATTCATGCATGAAGGAGACTGTCGTGTCGGCGAACAGCTTCGACGCCCGCAGCACGCTGCAGGTGGGCGACGAGTCGTACGAGATCTTCAAGCTGGACAAGGTCGAGGGCTCCGCCCGCCTTCCCTACAGCCTGAAGGTCCTGCTGGAGAACCTGCTTCGCACCGAGGACGGCGCGAACATCACCGCCGACCACATTCGGTCGCTCGGTAACTGGGACTCGCAGGCCCAGCCCAGCGAGGAGATCCAGTTCACGCCGGCCCGCGTGATCATGCAGGACTTCACCGGCGTCCCCTGCGTCGTGGACCTCGCCACGATGCGCGAGGCCGTCAAGGCCCTCGGCGGCGACCCGGCGAAGATCAACCCGCTCTCGCCCGCCGAGATGGTCATCGACCACTCGGTCATCGCCGACAAGTTCGGCACGAAGGACGCCTTCGCGCAGAACGTCGAGCTGGAGTACGGCCGCAACAAGGAGCGCTACCAGTTCCTGCGCTGGGGCCAGACCGCCTTCGACGACTTCAAGGTCGTCCCCCCGGGCACCGGCATCGTCCACCAGGTCAACATCGAGCACCTGGCCCGCACGGTCATGGTCCGGGGTGGTCAGGCGTACCCCGACACCCTCGTCGGCACCGACTCGCACACCACCATGGTCAACGGCCTCGGCGTGCTCGGCTGGGGCGTCGGCGGCATCGAGGCCGAGGCCGCGATGCTCGGCCAGCCGGTCTCCATGCTCATCCCGCGCGTCGTCGGCTTCAAGCTGACCGGCGAGCTGCCGGCCGGCACCACCGCCACCGACCTCGTGCTGACCATCACCGAGATGCTGCGCAAGCACGGTGTCGTCGGCAAGTTCGTCGAGTTCTACGGTCAGGGCGTCGCCGCCACCTCCCTCGCGAACCGCGCCACCATCGGCAACATGTCGCCGGAGTTCGGCTCCACCGCCGCGGTCTTCCCGATCGACGACGAGACCCTGAAGTACCTGCGCCTGACCGGCCGCGACGCCCAGCAGGTCGCCCTCGTCGAGGCGTACGCCAAGGCCCAGGGCCTGTGGCTGGACCCGGCCGCCGAGCCGGACTTCTCCGAGAAGCTGGAGCTCGACCTCTCCACGGTCGTCCCCTCCATCGCCGGCCCGAAGCGCCCGCAGGACCGCATCGTCCTCGCCAATGCCGCCGAGCAGTTCGCCGTCGACGTACGCAACTACGTCAGCGACGACGAGGAGGCCGGCAAGGAGTCCTTCCCGGCGTCCGACGCCCCGGCGTCCTCCAACGGTGTGCCCACCAAGCCCACCCCGGTGACCCTGGCCGACGGCACCTCCTTCGAGATCGACCACGGCGCCGTCACCGTCGCCGCGATCACCTCGTGCACCAACACCTCGAACCCCTACGTCATGGTCGCGGCCGCCCTCGTGGCGAAGAAGGCCGTGGAGAAGGGCCTCGCCCGCAAGCCGTGGGTCAAGACCACCCTGGCCCCGGGCTCGAAGGTCGTCACCGACTACTTCGACAAGGCCGGCCTGACCCCGTACCTCGACAAGATGGGCTTCAACCTCGTCGGGTACGGCTGCACCACCTGCATCGGCAACTCGGGTCCGCTGGAGGAGGAGATCTCCAAGGCGATCAACGACGCCGACCTGGCGGTCACCTCGGTCCTCTCGGGCAACCGCAACTTCGAGGGCCGCATCAACCCCGACGTCAAGATGAACTACCTGGCCTCCCCGCCGCTGGTCGTCGCGTACGCCATCGCGGGCTCCATGAAGGTGGACATCACCAAGGACGCCATCGGGATCGACACCGAGGGCAACCCGGTCTTCCTGAAGGACATCTGGCCCTCCGAGGCCGAGGTCAACGACGTCGTGGCGAACGCCATCGGCGAGGACATGTTCAACAAGTCCTACCAGGACGTCTTCGCGGGCGACGCCCAGTGGCAGGCGCTGTCGATCCCGACCGGCAACACCTTCGAGTGGGACCCGCAGTCCACCTACGTGCGCAAGCCCCCTTACTTCGAGGGCATGACCATGGAGACCACCCCGGTCTCCGACATCGCCGGCGCCCGCGTGCTGGCGAAGCTGGGCGACTCGGTCACCACCGACCACATTTCCCCGGCCGGTGCGATCAAGGCCGACACCCCGGCCGGCAAGTACCTCACCGAGCACGGCGTCGAGCGCCGCGACTTCAACTCGTACGGTTCCCGCCGCGGCAACCACGAGGTCATGATCCGCGGTACCTTCGCCAACATCCGCCTGCGCAACCAGATCGCGGCCGGCACCGAAGGCGGTTTCACCCGCGACTTCACCGTCGACGGCGCGCCGGTCGCCTTCATCTACGACGCCTCGCAGAACTACCAGGCCGCCGGCATCCCGCTGGTCATCCTGGCGGGCAAGGAGTACGGTTCCGGCTCGTCCCGCGACTGGGCGGCCAAGGGCACCGCGCTGCTCGGCGTCAAGGCCGTCATCGCCGAGTCCTACGAGCGCATCCACCGCTCCAACCTGATCGGCATGGGCGTCCTGCCGCTGCAGTTCCCGGAGGGTGCCACCGCGGCCTCCCTGGGCCTGACCGGCGAGGAGACCTTCGCCTTCACCGGTGTGGAGGAACTGAACAACGGCACCACCCCGCGCACGGTCAAGGTCACCACCGACACCGGTGTGGAGTTCGACGCGGTCGTCCGCATCGACACGCCGGGCGAGGCGGACTACTACCGCAACGGCGGCATCATGCAGTACGTCCTGCGCAACCTCATCCGGGGTTAAGGGCGCGCCAAGCGGAGCCAGCCTCTGCTGAATCGGCACCATAGGGCCGTATCCCCGTCACGGGGGTACGGCCCTTCCGCATTTTCGTCACGCGGTGCCAGATGACGGACAGGTCTCAACTCGGAAAAGCTGGCGGTCATCCTTGTGCACGATCTTGCTCAGGCGAGCGGAAGTGGACTATACCTGTGCGCGTCCAGGTCGCTCCGTCGGAACGGCCCCGGACCCGGGGAACTGCGGCGTCGTCCGCACGCACGGCAACTGCCGTGATTTCCCGCGTCCTTCACACTCCTGACGAAGGCGAGGACATGAGCATGGCATCCACCGGTGAGGGCCTCGGCCGCCGTGATCTGATCAAGCGCTCTGCGGCACTCGGCCTGATCACCGTGCCGACGATGGGTTTCCTGTCCGCCTGCGCGTCCGGCGGCGGCGAGTCCACCAACGGACCGTCCAAGGCCGCGACGAGCGCGCAGAACCCCTTCGGCGTCTCGAAGGGCAGCAAACTGGACGTCGTCGTCTTCAAGGGCGGGTTCGGTGACGACTACGCGAAGGCCTGGGAGGCCGCCTTCGACAAGAAGTGGGGCACCACCAGCTCCCACCTGGGCACCCAGGAGATCACCGGGAAGCTCCAGACGCGCTTCAACGGCGGAAACCCGCCGGATGTCGTCGACAACTCCGGCGCCCAGAAGATCAAGCTGGACGTGCTCTTCAAGAGCAACCAGCTCGCCGACCTCACCCCGGTGCTCGACGCGCCGTCGCTCGACGACCCGAGCAAGAAGGTCCGCGACCTGCTGATCGAGGGCACCATCGAACAGGGCACCCAGGGCGGCAAGTTCGTCTCGCTGAACTACGTCTACACCGTCTGGGGCTTCTGGTACTCCGGCAAGCTCTTCAAGGAGAAGGGCTGGACGGCGCCCAAGACCTGGGACGAGTTCCTCGCCGTCTGCGCGAAGGCCAAGGAAGCCGGCATCGGCGGCCTCGCGCATCAGGGCAAGTTCCCGTACTACATCAATGTCGTCATCATGGACCTGATCGCCAAGAAGGGCGGTCTGGACGCCATGAAGGCGATCGACAACCTGGATCCCAACGCCTTCGAGGGCAGTGCGGCGGCCCTCGCCGCCGTCGAGGCGGTCTACGAGGTGGTCGAGAAGGACCTACTGCTCCCGGGCACCAACGGCCTGACCCACACCGAGTCCCAGACCGCCTGGAATCAGTACAAGGCGGCCTTCATCCCCTCCGGCTCCTGGCTGGAGAACGAGCAGCTCAAGCAGACGCCCGAAGACTTCGACATGCAGTTCCTGCCGGTCCCGCTGCTGGCCGACAGCAGGCTGCCCTTCGAGGCCATCCGGGCCGGCGCCGGCGAGCCCTTCATCGTTCCGGAGAAGGCGGCCAACAAGGCCGGCGGCCTGGAGTTCATCCGTTCGATGCTGTCCCGCGAATGGTCGACCATGTTCGCCCAGCAGGCGAACTCGCTCACCGTGGTCAAGGACGGCGTGGACCCGGGAGTGAAGCTGCGGCCCGGCACCCAGTCGGCGGTGACGGCCCTCAAGACGGCGGGGACCAACACCTTCAACTACCTTTACCCCGACTGGTACAGCGAGATGGACACGGCGATCCAGGACGCGTCCAATGAGCTGATGGCCAAGCGGATTCAGCCGAAGGAGTGGATCAAGCGGGCCCAGGCTGCGGTAAACAAGGCGGCGCAGGACCCGAACGCCAAGAACAACCGCCGCAGCTGACCACGCGCACCACCGGCACCGGTCACCGGGCACTCCAGGGACGGACACCATGAGCCAAGTAGCCCAGGGCAGGGGACGGGGCGGCTTCATCGCCGGCTTCCTCCTCGCACCCCTCGCGCTGTACCTGACCTTCGTCATCTGGCCGTACGTACAGACGTTCGGCTATTCCTTCACCAACTGGACCGGCCAGTCGCCGACCTTCGATTTCGTCGGGGTGGACAACTACACGGCCCTGATGAAGGACGAGGTCTTCCGCGGCGCCCTGTGGAACAACCTGCTGCTCCTGGTGTTCGTCCCGACGATCACCATCCTGCTCGCCCTCTTCTTCGCCTTCATGGTGAACGCGGGCGGGCGGGGCGGGGCCGGCGGGGTGCAGGGCGTACGGGGCTCGGGCTTCTACAAGATCGTCTACTTCTTCCCGCAGGTCCTCTCCCTCGCCATCCTCGCGGTGCTCTTCGGCGCCGTGTACCGCACCGACGAGGGCGGCCTCCTCAACGGTGTGCTCATCCGCCTCGGCCTGGTCGACCGGCTGCACCCGGTCGAATGGCTGAACGAGCCACGACTCGTGCTCTGGTGCCTGCTCCTCGTGGTCGTCTGGCACGGCGTCGGCTTCTACCTCGTGCTGTTCTCGGCGGCCATGCAGTCCGTCCCCAAGGACATCTACGAGGCCGCCCTGCTCGACGGGGCCGGGCGCGCCCAGACCTTCTTCAAGGTCACCCTGCCCCTGCTGTGGGACTCTGTGCAGACCTCCGCGGTCTACCTGGGCATCGCCGCGATGGACATGTTCGTCCTGGTGTCGACCATGACCTCGGGCCAGTTCGGTGGCGGCCCCGACCACCACAGCGAGGTCATGGCGACGGTGCTGATGAGGAACTTCCTCTACTTCGGCAAGAGCGGCTACGCCTGTGCCATGGGCGTGGTCATGCTCGTCCTCACCATGATCCTTTCCGTCATCACGCTGCGCGCCACCCGCCGCGAGCGCATCGAGTTCTGAGCGGGAGACCCTCATGACCACAGTGATCAAGGCTCCGGGCGAAGCGGCCGCGGAGCGGTCCGGGGGAGCCGGACCGAGCGGGGAACGGGGCGCGAAGAGCTCCGAGGGCATGGTCCTCAACGTCTTCTCCCACGGCTTCCTCGCCGTCTGGGCCATACTGATCGTCCTGCCCCTGATCTGGCTGGCGCTCGGCTCCTTCAAGACCGACGCGCAGATCGGCGGATCGGCCCTCAGCCGGCCCTCGAACTGGAACCTCGACGCGTTCGGCCGGGCCTGGGACAAGGGCATCGGCGACTACTTCGCCAACACCCTCATCGTGATGGTGTTCTCGGTGCCGCTGACGATGCTGCTCGGCTCCATGGCCGCGTACGTACTGGCCCGCTACCCCTTCCCGGGGAACCGGTTCGTCTACTACTTCTTCGTCAGCGGGGCGATGTTCCCCGTCTTCCTGGCGCTCGTCCCGCTCTTCTTCATGGTCAAGCGGTTCGACATGCTGAACACGTACCAGGGCCTGATCCTGGTGTACGTCGCCTACTCGATGCCGTTCACCGTCTTCTTCATGCACTCCTTCTTCCGGACGCTGCCGACGGCGGTGCACGAGGCGGCGGTGATCGACGGGGCCTCGGACACCCGGATCTTCTTCCAGGTGATGGTGCCCATGGCCAAGCCAGGCCTGATCAGCGTCGGGATATTCAACATCCTGGGCCAGTGGAACCAGTACATCCTGCCCTCGGTGCTCATGCAGCCACAGACGGGATCGGACCCCGAGCGCTACCTGCTCACCCAGGGGCTGATCCAGCTCCAGCAGCAACAGGGATACGAGACCGACCTGCCCGTCCTCTTCGCCGGTGTCACCATCGCCATGATCCCGATGCTGGTGGTCTACCTGTCCTTCCAGCGCCAGATCCAGGCGGGGCTCACCTCGGCGACGCTGAAGTAGCGGCTGCGGTCTCCGGCGTCAGGGGCCGCCGGAGGCCTTCCGCAGCTTGTAGAGCGTCCCGGAACCCGGGTCGCCGACCTCCTGCTGGATCCGGGGCTGCCCAGCGGTGCCGCCGACGCTCCACGCGGGCCAGGTGCACCCCGGGACGTCCACGCGGATCTTCTGCGTCCAGACGTTGCGGCCGGGCTCGTAGACCCAGGTCCCGGAGCCCGGACAGCTCGGCGACGGGCCGCCGGGGTCGCTGTGGTGGCGCCCGCCGACGCCGGCGGCGGTGACCCGGCCGTCCGGGGCGAAGACCAGGGTTCCGCCCGTGTGGTCGACCCAGCTGCCGGGCATGGTCCGCGGACCGATCGCCGGCGGCTCGTACGCGGGCAGCAGGCCGGCGGTGAGTCCGAGGACGCCGAGCAGGCCGGTGCCCGCCACCGCCGCCGTGCCCCACAGCGCCACCCGCCGCAGCAGTCCCTCGCGCCTTCGCCGGGGTTCCTACAGCCAGGTGTTGAACCGGCGGATGTACCAGGTCTTCACCAGCTGGGTGAGCGTGCAGTAAGCGAGCAGTACGCCGATCAGCCACAGGAAGTAGCTCGCCGGCAGGGCCACGAAGCCCAGCGAGGGAGCCAGCGGTGAGAAGGGCAGCCAGAGCCCGGTCAGCACCGCGAGCACGGTCATCACCATCACCGGCCAGGAGGCGCGGGACTGGATGAAGGGGATCTTCCGGGTGCGGATCATGTGCACGATCAGGGTCTGCGAGAGCAGGCCCTCGATGAACCAGCCGGACTGGAAGAGGGACTGGCTCGCCTCGCTGTTCGCCGCGAACACATGCCACATGATCAGGAACATCGAGATGTCGAAGAGGGAGCTGACCGGTCCGATGGTGACCATGAAGCGGCCGATGCCCTTGGCGTCCCAGTTGCGGGGCCGGCGCAGGTACTCCTCGTCCATCCGGTCCCACGGGGTCGCCAGCTGCGCGATGTCGTAGACCAGGTTCTGGACCAGCAGCATGATGGCGAGCATCGGCTGGAAGGGGATGAAGGCGCTCGCCACCAGGACCGAGAAGACGTTGCCGAAGTTCGACGACGCGGTCATCTTGATGTATTTGATCGTGTTGCCGAAGGTGGTCCGGCCCTGGATCACGCCCTGCTCCAGGACGGTCAGGTCCTTCTCCAGCAGGATGATGTCGGCCGACTCCTTGGCGATGTCCACGGCCGTGTCCACCGAGATGCCGACATCGGCGTCCCGCAGCGCGGCCGCGTCGTTGATGCCGTCGCCGAGGAACCCGACGGTGTGCCCGTCGGCCTGCAGGGCCCGTACGATCCGGGCCTTCTGGACCGGGTTGACCTTGGCGAAGACCGTCGTACGGGCGGCCAGCGCGCGCAGCGCCGCGTCGTCCAGGCCGTCGGTCTCGGGGCCGAGCACCACCGGTCCGACGTCGATGCCGACGTCGGCGCAGACCCGGGCGGCGACCAGGTCGTTGTCGCCGGTGACGACCTTCACCGTGATGCCCTTGTCGGCCAGGCCCGTCAGGGCCCGGGCGGCTTCGGCCTTCGGCGGGTCGAGGAAGGCGAGGAAGCCGACCAGCGTCAGCCCGTCCTCGTCCGCGACGCTGTAGGCCTCCCGCGGAGTGTCCATCGTGCGGGTGGCGACGGCGAGGACCCGCAGGCCCTGCCGGTTGTTGTCCTCGGCGATCCGGGTGACGTGCCACCGCAGCTGATCGGTCAGCCCGACCCTCTCACCGCGGTCCCTCATGTGGGTGCAGAGGTCCAGGACCTCCTCCACGGCACCCTTGGTGATCATGATGTGTTCGCGGTGGCCGAAGTCGCCGACCACGCAGTTGCGGTCCAGGACCACGGACATCCGGCGCCTGGCGAAGTCGAAGGGGATCTCGTCGACCATCGAGAACCGTGCGTCGACGACAACCTCCTCGGCCTCGTCCACGCGGTCGATGACGGCCTGGTCCATCAGGTTCTTCAGGCCGGTCTGGAAGTGCGAGTTGAGGTAGCCGTACTCCAGCACCTCGCCGTCCTCGTCGCCGTGCACGTCGAGGTGGCGGTCCAGGACGATCCGGTCCTCGGTGAGGGTGCCGGTCTTGTCCGTGCAGAGCACGTCCATGGCGCCCAGGTTCTGGATGGCACCCAGCCGCTTGACGACCACCTTGCGCCTGGACATGGCCACCGCGCCGCGCGCCAGGTTGGCGGAGACGACCAACGGCAGCATCTCGGGGGTCAGCCCGACGGCCACGGCGATACCGAAGAGGAAGGCCTCGTCCCAGTCGCCCTTGGTGAAGCCGTTGATCATGAAGACGACCGGGACCATCACGAGCATGAAGCGGATCAGCAGGAAGCTGACCTTGCGCACGCCGGTGTCGAAGCTGGTCTGCGGCCGCTCGCCGACCAGCGAGCCGGCCATCGAGCCGAAGTAGGTGTCGGCGCCGGTGGCGACGACCACGCCGGTGGCGGTGCCGGAGGTGACCGAGGTCCCCATCAGGACCAGGTTGCCGGCCTCCACCGGGTCGGTGGTGTCAGGCCGGCCGAGGTCCTGCAACCGGGTATCGGCCTTGGCCACCGGCAGGGACTCGCCGGACAGCGCGGCCTGGCCGACATTGAGGTCCTTGGCGGTGATGAGCCGCAGGTCCGCGGGGATCAGGTCGCCGGCCGCCAGCTTGACCACGTCGCCCGGGACCACCTGGTCCATGGGCACCTCGAACGTGGTGGGCGCGGAGCCGCTGCCGGCCCGGCGCTGCACCGCGCAGGTGGTGGTGACCAGCTTCTTCAGCGCGTCGGCGGCGCGGCCCGAGCGGTACTCCTGCCAGAAGCGCAGCAACCCGCTGATCCCCACCATCACGGAGAGGATGACGACGCCGGGATCCGCCGGGTCCTGCCAGTACATGACGGCCGCGAGGAAGACCAGGACGGCGATGAAGGGGTTCCAGAAGGCCTTCGCCAGCTGGAGGTACCAGCGGGGGGCGCGCTCGTGGGCGACGATGTTGGCGCCGTGGCGCTCCAGGCGCAGTGCGGCCTCTGCGTGGGTGAGGCCGGCGGGCGAGGTGTCGACCTCCTGCAGGACCTGGACGCCCGAGCGGGCGCTGATCCCGGCGAGGCGCTCGCCGACGAGCCGGGTACGGGCCTCCAGCTCGGCGGCCCTGCGCTCGCGGCGGGAGCGGCCCGGCGGTGCGAGCTTGGCCGGGGTACGGGGGGTGAGCATGGTCATGACGAATACCTCCCTCCACGGTGTCCGGGCAGCGCGAAGCCGAGCGGTCACGTGGAGTGATCATGGGTCGGCGCACGGTGGCCCCGAGGGGCCGCGGGCACGCCGATGGGCATGGATGACGCACACCCGGCACGGTTGGCGGGGCATGCGGAAGGAAGGGAATCTGGAAGGTAGGAACGCGTAGCAACGCGAGCGCGCACAGGGCGGCGGTCCACCGCTGCCGTGCGTACGCAAAGAAAGGTCAGCCGGTCACGAGGTCAGCCGACGAGAGCGCTGCAAGGACTTCGATCGGGACTCATCCCGAACACCTCCTTGCGTAGCGCGGTCATTGCGAAACGCCCGATCCGGCCGGAAAGGCCACAGATGATCGGCGTCTCAGCGACCGTAGCACGATCCAGGGGGCCGCTTCTCTGCCCCTTTAGGTCAGTAGTGGCCGTTTCATGCCGCGTCAGCCTCTTGACGTCTGGATGCGCAAAGGCTCGACTTAAGGTTCACAAGTTGGAGAGATGCCGGGGTCTCGGAGCGTGCAGCCGTGACATGCCCCGGCCGGGGGGCGACGGCTTGCCGTCGCTAATGGGCAGGAGTGGATGAGTCGTGCAGACTCCCGGATCGCAGTCGTCGCTGCATCGCGCGAATCTCGAACGGGTCGTGCGGGCGGTGCGGCTCGCGGGATCGCTGACCCAGGCGGAGATCGCCCGCGCCACCGGACTGTCGGCGGCCACGGTCTCCAACATCGTCCGGGAGCTGAAGGACGGCGGGACCGTCGAGGTCACCGACACCTCGGCCGGCGGCCGCCGGGCGCGCAGCGTCTCGCTCAGCGGTGACGCGGGAATCGTCATCGGTGTCGACTTCGGCCACACCCACCTGCGGGTGGCGGTGGGGAACCTCGCCCACCAGGTGCTGGCCGAGGAGTCAGAGCCGCTGGACGTGGACGCCTCCTGGGCGGACGGCTTCGACCGGGCGGAAGCCCTGGTCGGCCGGCTGATCGCGGGCATCGGCGTGGGGCTGGAGAAGGTCATCGGCGTGGGGCTCGGCGTACCGGGCCCGATCGACGTGGAGTCCGGCACGCTGGGCTCGACCGCGATCCTGCCGGGCTGGGCGGGCATCAACCCCCGCCAGGAGCTCTCGCAGCGCCTCGGAGTACCCGTGTACGTGGACAACGACGCGAACCTCGGAGCCCTCGGTGAACTCGTTTGGGGGAGCGGGCGGGGAGTGAAAGACCTGGCCTACATCAAGGTGGCCAGCGGCGTGGGCGCGGGCCTTGTGATCAACGGCCAGATCTACCGCGGACCCGGCGGCACGGCGGGCGAGATCGGGCACATCACGCTGGACGAATCGGGCCCGGTCTGCCGCTGTGGCAACCGCGGCTGCCTGGAGACCTTCGCGGCCGCCCGGTACGTCCTGCCGCTGCTCCAGGGCACGCACGGGCCGGAATTGACGATGGAGCGCGTGGTCGAGCTGGCCCGCGAGGGGGACCCGGGCTGCCGCCGCGTGATCACGGACGTGGGCCGCCACATCGGCAGCGGCGTGGCCAGTCTGTGCAACCTCCTGAACCCGAGCCGGGTGGTGCTGGGCGGCTCGCTGGCGGAGGCTGGTGAACTCGTGCTCGCCCCCATCCGTGAATCGGTGGGGAGGTACGCGATTCCCAGCGCGGCCCGGCAGTTGTCGGTGCTGACGGGGAACCTGGGCGGGCGGGCCGAGGTGCTGGGCGCCCTGGCGCTCGTACTCAGCGAGATGGGCGATTCGACACTTTTGTCAGATCATGGAAGTGGAGTGCGAGCTCCCGCCGTCTTGTCTTCAGGTAGATAACGAATGGCACCGTTGTCATCTCGTTAAGAATTCACTCCTTGACGGCAAAACGCGGCCGGGGTTGACTCACATCCACCTCGGCCGCGGCGTAGCGGCCTCGTCAGGGAGGTTCAAGTAATGAACACGCGTATGCGCAGAGCCGCTGTAGCCGTTGCCGCCGGCGCCATGGCCGTTTCCCTTGCCGCTTGTGGCAGCGCCAAGGAGTCCGGCGACAAGACGAAGGAATCCGGCGCTGCGAAGGGCGACGCGATCAAGGTCGGTCTGCTCCTGCCGGAGAACCAGACCGCGCGTTACGAGAAGTTCGACAAGCCGCTCATCGAGAAGAAGGTCGCCGAGCTGACCGGTGGCAAGGGCGAGGTCGTCTACGCCAACGCCAAGCAGGACGCGACCACGCAGAACTCGCAGGTCGACACGATGATCACCAACAAGGTGGACGTCCTCATCGTCGACGCGGTGGACTCCAAGGCCATCGCCGGGTCGGTCAAGAAGGCGAAGGAGGCCGGCATCCCGGTCGTCGCCTACGACCGCCTGGCCGAGGGCCCGATCGACGCCTACACCTCCTTCGACAACGAAGAGGTCGGCAAGGTCCAGGGCAAGGCGCTGCTGGAGGCGCTGGGCGACAAGGCCAAGGACGGCCAGATCGTCATGATGAACGGTTCGGTCACCGACCCGAACGCCAAGCTCTTCAAGTCCGGTGCGCACTCCGTCCTCGACGGCAAGGTGAACGTCGGCAAGGAGTACGACACCGTCGAGTGGAAGCCGGAGAACGCCAACACCAACATGGCGGCCGCCCTCTCGGCGCTCGGCAAGGACAAGGTCGTCGGCGTCTACTCCGCCAACGACGGCATGGCCGGCGGCATCATCACCGCCCTCAAGGCGGCCGGCGTCTCCCCGCTCCCGCCGGTCACCGGTCAGGACGCCGAACTCGCCGGTGTGCAGCGCATCGTCGCGGGCGAGCAGTTCATGAGCGTCTACAAGCCGTACGCCCCCGAGGCCGAGGCCGCGGCGAAGATGGCCGTCGCCCTCGCCAAGGGCGAGAAGCTCGACGGAGTCAGCACCTCCACGGTCGACAGCCCGACCACCAAGGGTGTCGCGTCCGTCCTGATCCCGGTCGTCTCGCTCACCAAGGCCAACATCAAGGACACCGTCGTCAAGGACGGCGTCTACTCGGTCGACGAGATCTGCAGCGACAAGTACGCGGCGGCCTGCGCCGCCGCCGGCCTGAAGTAGCGGCCCCCGCCGTCTCCCCACGAGACGGCCCCCGTGCCTGACCGGCGCCCCGCCCATTCATCCCCGCCACAGGGCGGGGCGCCGGGCAGAAACGTTCCTCCCCCATACGCCCCGCTCCTGCTCTTTTTGCACGACATCCCCGCCGGTCAGGCGGCGAAGGAGATGGTTCATGTGTCCGCTGCGCCCGTGCTGGCGTTGCGAGGGGTCTCGAAGCGGTTCGGCGCCGTTCAGGCCCTGACCGACGTAGAACTCGAGATCCACTCCGGTGAAGTGGTCGCCCTCGTCGGCGACAACGGTGCCGGAAAGTCCACGCTGGTCAAGACCATCGCCGGCGTGCACCCCATCGATGAAGGTGTCATCGAGTGGGAAGGCCGCTCGGTCTCCATCGGCAAGCCCCACGATGCCCAGAACCTGGGCATCGCCACGGTCTACCAGGACCTGGCGCTGTGCGACAACATCGATGTCGTCGGCAACCTCTTCCTCGGCCGGGAGCTCAAGAGCTTCGGCATCCTCGACGAGGTGGAGATGGAGCGGCGCGCCCGCGAGCTCCTGACCACCCTGTCCATCCGGATCCCCAGTGTCCGGATCCCGATCGCCTCGCTCTCCGGCGGTCAGCGCCAGACCGTGGCGATCGCCCGTTCCATGCTGGGCGAGCCCAAGCTCGTCATCCTCGACGAGCCCACCGCCGCTCTCGGCGTCGAGCAGACCGCACAGGTTCTCGACCTGGTGGAGCGGCTGCGCGAGCGCGGCCACGCCGTCATCCTCATCAGCCACAACATGGCCGATGTGAAGGCCGTCGCCGACAAGGTGGCGGTTCTGCGGCTGGGCCGCAACAACGGTGTCTTCAACGTCGCCGACACCTCGCAGGAAGAGATCATCTCCGCCATCACCGGTGCCACGGACAACGCCGTGACCCGCCGGGCGGCCCGCACCTCGGAGGCCGGCAAGTGAGCACCCAGAACCCTGCCACCGGTCCACTGGACAAGGGCCCGGTCGACCAGCAGGAGCACATCGACCCGGTCAACCCCGCGGCCGCGCACGACGCGATCCCGGCCGTGGACCCCCGCCTGCTCGTCAGGGAAGAGGGCCTCGCCGGATACGTGGGCGAGTTCAAGCGGAAGATGAAGGCGGGCGACCTGGGTTCCCTCCCGGTCGTCATCGGCCTGATCGTGATCTGGTCCATCTTCCAGGGGCTGAACTCGAACTTCCTCTCCCCGGAGAACCTCACCAACATCGCGATCACGATGACCGGTACGGGCATGATCGCCATCGGCATCATCTTCGTGCTGCTGCTCGGCGAGATCGACCTCTCCGTCGGCTCGGTCAGCGGTGTGTCGGGTGCGATCGTCGCCGTCCTCGCCGTCACCCACGGCGTGAACGAATGGCTGGCGATCCTCGCGGCCATCGTGGGAGGCGCCCTGATCGGTGCCATCCACGGCTTCTTCTTCGCCAAGATCGGCGCCCCGGCCTTCGCCGTCACCCTGTCGGGCCTGCTCTTCTGGCTCGGCGCGATGCTGCAGATCCTCGGCAGCAACGGCACGATCAACATCGACTCCGACGGCGTGGTCGGCCGGCTGACCACGTACTTCTTCTCGGACGTGGCCGTCGCCTACGGCCTGGCCGCGCTCGCGGTGGCCGGATACTTCCTCGCGGCCTTGCTCGACGCGAGGCGCCGCGAGGCGGCCGGGATGCCCTCCCGGCCGCTCGTCGAGATCCTGCTGCGCACGGGTCTGCTCGCGCTGTGCACCTTCGGTCCCGCCGTGCTGTTCAACCAGTACAAGGGCCTGCCGCTCGCGGTGGTGCTCTTCCTGCTGGCCCTGGTCGTCACGGACTTCCTGCTGCGCCGCACGACCTTCGGGCGAAACGTCTTCGCACTGGGTGGCAGCGTCGAGGCCTCCCGCCGTGCGGGCATCAACGTCACCCGGATCCGGATCACGGTCTTCGCGATCTCCAGCACCTTCGCCGCCATCGGCGGCCTGTTCTGGGCCTCCAAGATCGCGGCGGCCAACCAGAGCGCCGGCGCCGGCGACCTGCTGATGAACGTGATCGCGGCGGCCGTCATCGGCGGCACCAGCCTCTTCGGCGGCCGGGGCCGGACCTGGAACGCCCTCC
Source organism: Streptomyces sp. NPDC097617 (assembly GCF_044761485.1). Classification (NCBI taxonomy): domain Bacteria; kingdom Bacillati; phylum Actinomycetota; class Actinomycetes; order Kitasatosporales; family Streptomycetaceae; genus Streptomyces; species Streptomyces sp. NPDC097617. The sequence continues at coordinate 29,705 of NZ_JBIWCL010000026.1, read as the reverse complement.
TCGGCGTCATGGTCATCGTCTCGATCCAGTACGGTCTGGCTCTGGAAGGCATCGCCACGCCGATCCAGTACATGATCACCGGTGCGGTGCTGCTGGCGACCGTGGTGATCGACTCGGTGACGCGCAAGACCCAGAAGACGGCCGGCCGCGCCTGATCGCGCGTCCGATCGCCCGCCGGAGCCCCACCCGGCGGTAAGACCGGTCACAGTGCCCGGCGCCACTTTTCGTGGCGCCGGGCATCGGTGCGTACATGTACGGGGTACTCATGTGCGGGTATACGCCCGTATGTGATGTGTGGCTGAGCGGTTGGGCGTACATGTATGACAAAGGTGTGACTCCCCCGGGACGGCCCGATGACCGCGCCCGGGATCGGAACATTAGACTCGACAGACCAGCAAGCAACTGCAAGGAGGCACGGGTGCTGCTGACCCGCATCAAGGGACCGCGCGATCTGGACCGGCTCAGCCAGGAGGAGCTCGACCAGCTCGCGGCCGAGATCAGGTCCTTCCTCGTCGACGCCGTCTCCAAGACCGGCGGGCACCTCGGCCCCAACCTCGGGGTGGTCGAACTGACGATCGCCCTGCACCGGGTCTTCGACTCGCCCAAGGACAAGGTCCTCTTCGACACCGGCCACCAGGCCTACGTCCACAAGCTGCTCACGGGCCGCCAGGACTTCGCCGGCCTGCGCACCAAGAACGGCCTGTCGGGCTACCCCTCGCGCGCCGAGTCCGACCACGACGTGATCGAGAACTCGCACGCCTCCACCGTGCTCGGCTGGGCCGACGGCCTGGCCAAGGCCAACGAGGTGCTGGGCCGCGAGGACCACCACGTCGCCGCCGTCATCGGCGACGGCGCGCTGACCGGTGGCATGGCCTGGGAGGCGCTGAACAACATCGCCGCCGCCAAGGACCGCCCGCTGGTGATCGTCGTCAACGACAACGAGCGCTCCTACGGCCCCACCATCGGCGGCCTCGCCAACCACCTGGCCACCCTGCGCACCACGGACGGCTACGAGCGCTTCCTGGCCCGCGGCAAGGAGATCCTGGAGCGCACCCCGGTCGTCGGGAAGCCGCTCTTCGAGACCCTGCACGGCGCCAAGAAGGGCCTCAAGGACTTCATCGCCCCCCAGGGCATGTTCGAGGACCTCGGGCTCAAGTACATCGGGCCCATCGACGGCCACGACATCGAGGCCCTGGAGTCCGCCCTGCAGCGCGCCAAGCGCTTCAGCGGCCCGGTCATCGTGCACTGCCTCACCCAGAAGGGCCGCGGCTACACCCCGGCCCTGGAGCACGAGGCGGACCGCTTCCACGCGGTCGGCGTGATCCACCCGGACACCGGCCTGCCGGTGAAGACCGCCGCTGCCAGCTGGACCTCCATCTTCGCCGACGAGATGGTCAAGCTCGGCCACGAGCGCGAGGACATCGTCGGCATCACCGCCGCCATGCTTCACCCGGTCGGCCTCAACAAGTTCGCCGAGGCCTTCCCGAACCGGATCTACGACGTGGGCATCGCCGAGCAGCACGGCGCCACCTCGGCGGCGGGCCTGGCCACCGGCGGGGTCCACCCGGTCTTCGCGGTGTACGCGACCTTCCTCAACCGCGCCTTCGACCAGGTCCTGATGGACGTGGCCCTGCACAAGTGCGGCGTCACCTTCGTCCTGGACCGGGCCGGTGTCACCGGCGACGACGGCGCCTCCCACAACGGCATGTGGGACATGTCCATCCTGCAGGTCGTGCCCGGCCTGCGGCTCGCCGCCCCGCGCGACGCCGAGCAGCTGCGCGCCCAGCTCCGCGAGGCCGTCGCGGTCAAGGACGCCCCGACCGTCGTGCGCTACTCCAAGGGCGTCGTCGGCCCGGCCGTACCGGCCGTCGGCCGGATCGGCGGCATGGACGTCCTGCGCGCCCCGGGCGCCGAGGTCACCCTCCCCCTCGGCCCTTCGGGCCTGGGAGGTGCCCCCACGGACGTACTCCTCGTCTCGGTCGGCGCGCTCGCCCCGATGTGCCTGGAGGTCGCCGATCTGCTGGACAAGCAGGGCATCTCCACGACCGTGGTCGACCCCCGCTGGGTCAAGCCCGTGGACGAGGCCCTGGCCCCGCTCGCGGACCGGCACCGCGTGGTCGTCACCGTCGAGGACAACGGCCGTACCGGTGGCGTGGGCGCCGCCGTCTCGCAGGCCCTGCGGGACGCGGGTGTCGACGTACCGCTGCGCGACTTCGGTATTCCGCAGCGCTTCCTCGACCATGCCCTCCGCAAGGAGATCATGGCCGAGATCGGCCTGACCGCGCCGGACATCGCCCGGCAGGTCACCGGCCTCGTCGCCAAGCTGGACGGCCGCTACGACACCGAGCCGGCCGCCGCCGTCGACTAGTCCGCAATCCGCCGCTCGCGCCGTTCGTAGATCGACGCGCGGTTGCACGTCACGGGTCGGGAGATCACTCTTGAGGAGTGGGCCTCCCGGCCCGTTCGTGCGTCGTCACCTCTCGGAGGCGTCGGTGAGCAAGGATCTGAACAGCCCATTCCGTACCAAGACGGTGGAGCAGTCCATCCGCGACACGGAGGAGCCGGAACACGCGCTCCGGAAGTCGCTTTCCGCCTGGGACCTCACGGTCTTCGGCGTGGGCGTCATCATCGGCACCGGCATCTTCGTCCTCACGGGCATCGCCGCCAGGAACAACGCCGGTCCCGCCACCGCCCTGGCCTTCGTGGCCGCGGGCATCGTCTGCGCCCTCGCGGCGCTCTGCTACGCCGAGTTCGCGTCCACCGTCCCGGTGGCCGGGTCGGCGTACACGTTCTCGTACGCCTCGATCGGTGAGCTGCCCGCCTGGATCATCGGCTGGGACCTGGTGCTGGAATTCGCACTCGGCACGGCCGTCGTCGCGGTCGGCTGGTCCGGGTACGTGCGCCACCTGATGAGCACCAACCTCGGCTGGGACCTGCCCAAGGCGCTGTCCGGGCCGGACGCGGGCGGACACTTCGACCTGCTGGCGTTCCTGCTGGTCCTGGCGCTGACCGCGATCCTGGTCGTGGGGACGAAGCTCTCGGCCCGGATCACCGCGGTCGTCGTCGCCATCAAGGTCACGGTCGTCCTGCTGGTCATCATCGCGGGCCTGTTCTTCATCAAGGCCGACAACTACTCGCCGTTCATCCCGCCGGCCCAGCCACAGGCCGAGGGCGTCAGCGGCTGGCATGCGCCGCTGGTCCAGCTGCTCTTCGGCTACGAGCCCACGAACTTCGGCGTCATGGGCATCTTCACGGCGGCCTCGCTCATCTTCTTCGCCTTCATCGGCTTCGACGTGGTCGCGACGGCGGCCGAGGAGACCAAGAACCCCCAGCGGGACATGCCGCGCGGCATCCTCGGCTCGCTGCTGGTCTGCACGGTGCTCTACGTCGCAGTGACCCTGGTGGTCACGGGCATGCAGAAGTACTCGGAGATGTCCCCGACCGCGCCGCTCGCCGAAGCCTTCAAATCGGTGAACCAGCCGTTCTTCTCGGGTGCCATCAGCCTGGGCGCGGCCGTCGGCCTGATCACGGTGTGCATGATTTTGCTGCTCGGCCAGACCCGCGTGTTCTTCGCGATGAGCCGCGACGGACTGCTGCCGCGCGTCTTCTCCGTCACCCACCCGAAGTACCGCACCCCGTACCGGGCGACCATGCTGCTCGGCGGGATCATCGCCGTCGTGGCGGGCTTCACCAGCCTGGCAACCCTCGCGGAACTGGTGAACATCGGCACGCTGTTCGCCTTCGTGGTGGTCGCGCTGGGCGTGATCGTCCTGCGCAAGACCCGCCCCGACCTGCACCGGTCCTTCCGCACCCCGTGGGTGCCTTTCGTCCCGATCGTGTCGATCGCGGCCTCGTTCTGGCTGATGCTCAACCTGCCGGCCGAGACCTGGCTGCGCTTCGGCATCTGGATGGCCATCGGCATCATCGTGTACTTCGCCTACGGGTACCGCAACAGCCGCCTGCACCAGGTCGGCCAGGACGCGAAGTTCTGAGCGCCGACCGCACACGACGCAGCGGGCCCGTACGGGAGAGATCCCCGTACGGGCCCGCTGCGTCGTGCGTGCGGCGCGGCCGCGGGCTCAGCCCTTGGCGGGGGAGTCCTTCGCCGAGGCCGGCACCTTCTGGTCGTTGCGCAGGGCCTCCCACAGCTGGGTCGCCTGCGGCTCGGCCACGACCACGCGGTTCGGGTCCACCTTGTCGTAGGCGACCGGGAGCATGAGCGTCTCCATCGTGTCCGGGTCGACGCCCTTCATGCTCTGCGCGAAGTCGGACAGCGAGGTGAGCGAGGCGAGGTCGGAGTCGGTGGTCAGCGACTTGGTCCCGGCGTCCGCGAGCTTGTACAGCCGCGCCGGGTTGCCGAGGGCGTCCTGCTTCTTGATCTCGGACAGCATCGCCATCATGAACTGCTGCTGCAGGCCGATGCGCCCGAGGTCGCTGCCGTCGCCGTAGCCGTAGCGGGTACGGACGAACTTGAGCGAGTCGGTGCCGTTCAGCCGGTGCGTGCCCGCGTCCAGCTTCAGGCCGCCCTTGGCGCCGCTCATCGGCTTGTCCAGGGTGACGGTGACCCCGCCCAGCGCGTCGACCAGGCCCTTGAAGCCGGCGAAGTCCACCTCGACGAAGTGGTCCACGCGGACACCGGACAGCTGCTCCACCGTGTTGACCACGCAGGCCGGGCCGGCGAGCGAGTAGACGGAGTTGAACATGACCCGCTTGGCGGACGGCACGGTCTTGCCGTTCTTGTCCTTGCACTCGGGCCGGGTGATCAGGGTGTCGCGGGGGATGCTCACCGCGGTCGCCTTGGCCCGGCCCTCGGGTATGTGCACCAGCATCGCGGTGTCCGAGCGGGCGCCACTGACATCACCGTGGTCGAGATCGGCATTGGCGCCGGCGCGCGAGTCGGAGCCGAGCACCAGGATGTTCTGCGCGTTCGCGACGACCTTCGCGGGCCGGTTGTCACCGATCGCCTGGTCCAGGTCGACGCTGTCGATGTTGGAGTTGAGGTGGCTGTAGGTCCACCAGCCGGCCCCGGCCGTGCCCAGGATCAGCACGGCGACCAGCAGCAGAGTGATCCGCAGAATGCGGCGGCGGGGCCTGGGCCGCGCGTGCTTTTCCGTCATGGGGGTGAATCTTAGACAGGTATTCGAACGGCTGTGGCCCGCCCCCCGGAGGGGGCGGGCCGAGCCGCTGTACGGCTGTCCGCGACCGGTACTAGACCGGCACGCTCGCCAGGCCGGGGGCGAGGAACTTCTTGCCGTTGACGCGCTCCGAGACGCCTTCACGGTCCAGGTACGGCGTCACGCCGCCCAGGTGGAAGGGCCAGCCGGCGCCCGTGATGAGGCAGAGGTCGATGTCCTGGGCCTCGGCCACGACACCCTCCTCCAGCATCAGGCCGATCTCCTGCGCCACCGCGTCCAGGACGCGGTCGCGGACCTGCTCCTCGGTCAGGACGACGTCGCCCTGCACGAGGAGGGCGGCGACCTCGGGGTCCAGCTCCGGCTTGAAGTCGTTCTCGGCGGAGTAGACGTAGAAGCCGCGCTTGCCGGCCTTGACCACCGCGGCCAGGTTCGGGGAGACGGTGAACCGCTCCGGGAAGGCGCGGTTGAGGGTCTCGGAGACGTGCAGACCGATCGCCGGGCCCACGAGCTCCAGCAGCACCAGCGGGGACATCGGCAGGCCGAGCGGCTCGATGGCCTTCTCCGCCGTGACGACCGGGGTGCCCTCGTCGATGACGTTCTGGATCTCGCCCATGAAGCGGGTGAGGATGCGGTTCACGACGAACGCCGGGGCGTCCTTGGTGAGGACCGCGGTCTTCTTCAGCTTGCGCGCGACACCGAAGGCCGTGGCCAGCGAGGCGTCGTCGGTCTGCTCACCGCGGACGATCTCCAGCAGCGGGAGGATCGCGACCGGGTTGAAGAAGTGGAAGCCGACCACGCGCTCCGGGTGCTGGAGCTTCGAGGCCATTTCCGACACCGACAGAGAGGAGGTGTTGGTGGCGAGGATCGCGTGCGCCGGGGCGACCGCCTCGACCTCCGCGAACACCTTCTGCTTGACGGACATCTCCTCGAACACGGCCTCGATGATGAAGTCCGCGTCCGCGAAGCCCTCGGCCTTGTCCAGGACACCGCTCACCAGGCCGGTCAGGCGGTTGGCCTTGTCCTGGTTGATGCGGCCCTTGCCGAGCAGCTTCTGGATCTCGGCGTGGACGTAGCCCACACCCTTGTCCACGCGCTCCTGGTCGATGTCGGTGAGGACCACCGGCACCTCCAGGCGGCGCAGGAAGAGCAGCGCCAGCTGCGAGGCCATCAGACCCGCGCCGACGACGCCGACCTTGGTGACCGGACGGGCCAGGGACTTGTCCGGGGCACCGGCCGGGCGCTTGGCGCGCTTCTGGACCAGGTTGAAGGCGTAGATGCCCGAGCGCAGCTCGTCGCCCATGATGAGGTCGGCCAGGGCCGTGTCCTCGGCGTCGAAGCCGGCCTGCAGGTCGCCCGACTTGGCCGCGGCGATGATGTCCAGCGCGCGGTAGGCGGCCGGAGCGGCGCCGTGCACCTTGGAGTCCGCGATGAAGCGGCCCTTGGCGACGGCCGCGTCCCAGGCCTCGCCGCGGTCGATCTCGTCACGGACGACCTCGGTGGTGCCGTTCAGGACGTTCGCGGTCCACAGGAGCGACTGCTCCAGGAAGTCCGCACCCTCGAACAGCGCGTCCGCGATGCCCAGGTCGAAGACCTGCTTGCCGCGCAGCTGCTTGTTCTGGTTGAGCGAGTTCTCGATGATCACCGAGATCGCGCGCTCGGCGCCGATCAGGTTCGGCAGGATGGCGCAGCCGCCCCAGCCGGGAACCAGGCCGAGGAAGACCTCGGGCAGTGAGAAGGCCGGGATGGCCTTCGAGACGGTGCGGTAGGTGCAGTGCAGACCGACCTCGACGCCGCCGCCCATGGCCGCGCCGTTGTAGTACGCGAAGGTCGGGACCGCCAGCGCCGAGAGGCGCTTGAAGACGTCGTGGCCGCCCTTGCCGATGGCGAGCGCCTCGTCGTGCTTCTTCAGCAGCTCGACGCCCTTGAGGTCGGCGCCGACCGCGAAGATGAACGGCTTGCCGGTGATGCCAGCGCCGATGATGGAGCCCGCGAGGGCCTCCTGCTCGACCTGGTCGATCGCCGCGTTCAGGTTGGCGAGCGACTGCGGGCCGAAGGTGGTCGGCTTGGTGTGGTCGAAGCCGTTGTCCAGCGTGATGAGCGCGAAGCGCCCGGCGCCGAACGGCAGGTCCAGGTGGCGGACGTGCGCGGACGTGACGACCTCGTCCGGGAACAGCTCGGCAGCGCCCTTCAGGAGCTCAGCGGTGGTGCTCACTTGGAGTCTCCCTCGGCGTTGAAGTTCGGGTTCTCCCAGATGACCGTGGCGCCCATGCCGAAGCCGACGCACATGGTGGTCAGGCCGTAGCGGACGTGCGGCTGCTCCTCGAACTGACGGGCCAGCTGCGTCATCAGGCGCACGCCGGAGGAGGCCAGCGGGTGACCGAAGGCGATGGCGCCGCCGTACTGGTTCACGCGGGCGTCGTCGTCGGCGATGCCGTAGTGCTCCAGGAACGCGAGGACCTGGACCGCGAAGGCCTCGTTGACCTCGAAGAGGCCGATGTCCTCGATCGTGAGGCCGGCCTGGGCCAGGGCCTTCTCGGTGGCCGGGATCGGGCCGTAGCCCATGACCTCGGGCTCGACACCCGCGAAGGAGTACGCGACCAGGCGCATCTTGACCGGGAGGTTGTTCTCCCGGGCGAAGTCCTCGGACGCGATGATCGCGGCGGTGGCACCGTCGTTGAGACCGGCGGCGTTGCCCGCGGTCACGTTGCCGTGCACACGGAACGGGGTCTTCAGGCCGGCCAGGTTCTCCAGCGTGGTGCCCGGGCGCATCGGCTCGTCGGTGGTGACCAGGCCCCAGCCCGTCTCACCGGCCGCCTCGTTGGTGTTGCGCACCGAGATCGGGACCAGGTCCTGCTGGATCTTGCCGTCGGCGTACGCCTTGGCGGCCTTCTCCTGCGAGCGCACGGCGTACTCGTCGGCGCGGAGCTTGGTGATCGTCGGGTACCGGTCGTGCAGGTTCTCGGCGGTCATGCCCATGAACAGGGCGGACTCGTCGACCAGCTTCTCGGAGACGAAGCGCGGGTTCGGGTCCACGCCCTCGCCCATGGGGTGACGGCCCATGTGCTCGACACCGCCGGCGAGGGCGACGTCGTACGCACCGAAGGCCACGCCGCCCGCGACGGCGGTCACGGCGGTCAGCGCGCCGGCGCACATGCGGTCGATCGAGTAGCCCGGGACGGACTGCGGGAGGCCCGCGAGAATGCCGGCCGTGCGGCCCAGCGTGAGGCCCTGGTCGCCGATCTGCGTGGTCGCGGCGATGGCGACCTCGTCGATCTTCTTGGGGTCCAGGTCCGGGTTGCGGCGCAGCAGCTCCCGGATCGCCTTCACGACGAGGTCGTCGGCGCGGGTCCCGTTGTAGATGCCCTTCGGGCCCGCCTTGCCGAACGGGGTGCGGACGCCGTCGACGAAGACGACGTCCCTGACGGTACGAGGCACGTTGGCTCTCCTCCAGGTGCGGGTGTGCACTGCTGCGCGCGGGGGCGTCTCGGCGTAAGTCGCTGAGCGCCCGCTCACCCGACCATGCTACTTGCGGGTAACCAATGTGCACACCCCCTCCCGGAGGAGCGGCGAAGGTCACACTCCCGCGGGAGCTCCGCGCCGGGCCGCGCGCCTCACACGCCGGCGGGGCCGGCTTCGGCGGGGGCGGTGCGCATCGCCCCGCCAGGGGGCCGGAGGAGCGGATCACGTCCGCGGTGAACCTGCGACGCGGGACGCCCAAGTGGCGCAGCGCCGGGCCGTGATCCGCGGCGACGACCACGGCCGCCCCCGCGAGCAGGACCCGCCAGGCCGCCGTGGCGCCCCGGCGGACGGGCGCCGGGAGGGGCGCCACTCCCTCGCGCAGCCGCAGGCAGTGGAAGGGCGCGTGCCGTTCCTCGTCCGACAGGATCCGCCCCGCCACCTCCGCGACCAGCGGATCGGGGGCGCCGTCGCGCACCGCCCGGTAGTACCGCAGGGCCACCACCTCCGCGACCATCAGCACCAGCAGCTCGACCCGCAGCCCGAGGAGCCTGCGCAGCCGTACGAAGGCCGTGTCGCTCCAGTGCCCGGACAGGGTGCCGGCGCCCCCGGCCGCCAGCAGCAGCGCCAGCGTCCGCGCGTGGTTCTGTTCCTCCGCGACGAAGAGTCGTACCGCCTCGGCGTACACCGGATCCCCGGCCCGGTCCGCCTTTGCGATCAGCTCGGCGCCGTCCCCGTCCTCACCGACCTGGAACCGCTGCAGGCTGCGGACGAGCGCCGGATCCAGTGCCGCGCCCCGGCTCCAGGAGGGATCGCCCACGGCGGCGCGACGCTCCCGCTCGGCCTCGAAGTCCCGTACCCACGCCTCGTATCCCGGATTGATCATGTTCAAAAATCTAGTGAGGTTTGAGCGTGTTCAAAAGATGTCCGGGCGGGCTGTACCGAAACCGGGACAGTCCCTCCCGCGGACGCGTGAGAGCCCCCGGCCGTGATCGGTCGGGGGCTCTCGTCGCCAGGGGGCACGTCAGTCGGTGGCGGCCAGGGCCGTGACCAGCGCCGGGGTCACCAGTTCGACCTGCCAGGGCCGGGCGCCGTAGCCCGCCAGGGCCTGCGACACCACGTCCGCGGTCAGCCGCTGCGGCGGCTCCCAGCAGACCCGGCGGACCGTGTCCGGGGTGATCAGGTTCTCCTGCGGCAGGTTGAGCTCCTCGGCCAGTGCCGAGACGGCGGTACGGGCCGCCGACAGCCGGGCCGCGGCCGCCGGGTCCTTGTCCACCCAGGAGCGCGGCGGCGGCGGACCGGCCGGGGTGGCCCCGGGCTGCGGCAGCTCGCTCTCGGGCAGGGCCTTCGCCCGGTCCACGGCGGCCATCCACTGGTCCAGCTGGCGCCGGCCCATCCGCTGCCCGTAGCCGGGCAGGGCGGACAGGGCGTGGGCGTTGGCCGGCAGGGCGAGGGCAGCCTCGACGATCGCGGCGTCGCCCAGCACCTTGCCCGGCGACACGTCGCGCCGCTGCGCGATCCGGTCCCGGGACTCCCACAGTTCGCGTACGACCGCCATCTGCCGACGCCTGCGCACCTTGTGCATGCCGGACGTACGGCGCCACGGGTCCTTGCGCGGCGGGGCGGGCGGGGCGGAGGCGATGGCGTCGAATTCCTGGTGGGCCCATTCGAGCTTGCCCTGCCGGTCCAGCTCCTTCTCCAGCGCGTCCCGCAGGTCCACGAGCAGCTCCACGTCCAGGGCGGCGTAGCGCAGCCAGGGCTCGGGGAGCGGACGGGTCGACCAGTCGACGGCGGAGTGGCCCTTCTCCAGTGCGAAGCCGAGCACGCTCTCGACCATCGCGCCGAGTCCGACCCGGGGGAAGCCGGCGAGGCGGCCGGCCAGCTCGGTGTCGAACAGGGAGGTGGGCGCCATGCCTATTTCGCGCAGGCACGGCAGGTCCTGGGTGGCGGCGTGCAGGATCCATTCGGTGCCGGAGAGGGCTTCGCCCAGTGCGGAGAGGTCGGGGCAGCCCACCGGGTCGATCAGTGCGGACCCCGCACCCTCGCGGCGCAGCTGCACCAGGTAGGCGCGCTGGCCGTAGCGGTATCCGGAGGCCCGTTCGGCGTCGACGGCGACGGGGCCGGTGCCCGCGGCGAAGGCCGCGACCACTTCGGCGAGGGCGTCCGCGTCGGCGACCACCGGGGGAATCCCCTCGCGGGGCTCCAACAGGGGAGTCGGCAGCCCACCGGGCGGAACAACGACGTCGTCCGAGGGGCCGCCCCCGGTGGTGGTGCGCAGGTCTGCTGCGGGATCTTGGGCGTCGGTCACCGGTCAAGGGTATCTGTGTATACGACGCGCCCGTCGCCGGAACGTTCCGTCGACGGGCGCGGGCGGTATGCGGGGCGTTTCCCCGGGGTCCTGCGGGGGTTTCCCGGGAGGTTCCCCCGCGGTCTTTCGGAGGGCGGATATCCGGGGGCCGCGGCTCCCGGTCAGTGGATGATCCCGGTACGCAGTGCCACGGCGACCATTCCGGCGCGGTCACCGGTGCCCAGCTTGCGGGCGATCCGGGCGAGGTGGGACTTGACGGTCAGGGCGGACAGGCCCATCGAGACGCCGATGGCCTTGTTGGACTGGCCCTCCGCGACGAGGCGCAGGACCTCGACCTCGCGGCCGGAGAGCTCGCGGTAGCCGCCCGGGTGGCTCGGGGCACCCGGGGGGCGGCGGTGCATACGGGCGGCGGCAGCGCCGATGGGGGCGGCGCCGGGCCGGGTGGGGAGCCCGATGTTGGTCCGCGTACCGGTGACGACGTAGCCCTTGACTCCGCCCGCGAGGGCGTTGCGCACGGCACCGATGTCGTCGGCGGCGGACAGGGCCAGGCCGTTGGGCCAGCCGGCGGCCCGGGTCTCGGAGAGCAGGGTGAGACCGGAACCGTCGGGCAGGTGTACGTCGGCCACGCAGATGTCGCGCGGGCTGCTGACGCGGGGGCGGGCCTCCGCGATGGACGACGCCTCGATCACGTCACGTACTCCGAGGGCCCACAGATGGCGGGTCACGGTGGAGCGGACGCGCGGGTCGGCCACGACGACCATGGCCGTCGGCTTGTTCGGGCGGTAGGCGACCAGGCTTGCGGGCTGCTCGAGAAGAACGGACACCTAGGCCTCCTGGGGGAGTGGCGGGACGGCCGGCTCGGGGAAGGAAGCCGGTGCGAACCGTGCGGATGGTCACCCACTCCTTCGGCACGTCACCCGCCCGGCTTTAGGGAATGATCACGATTTGGTGAGTAACAATTCGGGCAATTCGGACGCACGATCGATCATCGGTTGATCAGAAGCCCGCAAGGGACGCCGCCTTTCGACAATCCGCCCAGGTCTTCGATCAGTCGTTCTGTGTCGGGCGCCGCTCCGGGCGGCCGTACGGCCCCGCGGCCCCGCGGCCCCGCGGCTACGGGTGGTGCGGACCGCGGCGCTGTGGCAGGGAGACCACACCCGTCGCGGTGTCCGTCGGACCCGCCGGCGGCAGCCCCGCGATCTGGCACAGCAGTTCGCACCATGCCAACAGGTGCGCCGAGGTGTCCGGCACCCCGCCCGCGCCCTCGCGCGGCGTCCACGAGGCCCTGATCTCGATCTGCGTGGCCGGACGCCGCTCGGAGAGCCCGCCGAAGTAGTGCGAGCCCGCCATCGTGACGGTGCCGCTCGCCTCCCCGTACGCCAGCCCGCGCGCCTCCAGTGCCCCGGTCAGCCAGGACCAGCAGACCTCGGGCAGCAGCGGGTCCGCGGCCATCTCCGGCTCCAGCTCGGCCCGTACGAGCGTCACCAGCCGGAAGGTGCCCTGCCAGGCCTCGTGTCCGGCCGGATTGTGGAGCAGGATGAGCCGGCCGTCCGCCAGGTCGTCCTCGCCGTCCACCACCACGGCCTCCAGCGCATAGGCGTGCGGCGCCAGCCTCTGAGGCGGTTTCGTGGAGTCGATCTCGATCCCCGGACGCAGCCGCGCCTTCTGCAAGCCGTCGACCGCCCGCCGGAACGGGAGCGGGACGGAGCTCTCCTTCGCGCTGTCCATACCCTCGGCGCCATCTGAAAATCGTCCCTGAGCCGCAGCCATGCGGGGAAGACTAGGCGGAACGAGCGCCCGTGCGGCGCAGGGACACCCGCGCCGGGTCGGACACTTCTTCATACGTGCGAAGATTTGGGTCGTGAGCGCCAACACCCGCCCCACGGGCCAGCCGAGTCAGACGTACGATTCCGCCTTCCTGAAGGCGTGCCGGCGGGAGCCGGTGCCGCACACCCCGGTGTGGTTCATGCGGCAGGCGGGGCGCTCGCTCCCGGAGTACCGCAAGCTGCGCGAGGGCACGCAGATGCTCGAGTCCTGCATGCGGCCCGACCTGGTCACCGAGATCACGCTGCAGCCGGTGCGCCGCCACAAGGTGGACGCGGCGATCTTCTTCTCCGACATCGTGGTCCCGCTGAAGGCCATCGGCGTCGACCTCGACATCAAGCCGGGCATCGGCCCGGTCGTCGCCCAGCCGATCCGCCGCCGCGAGGACCTCGCACAGCTGCGCGACCTCACCCCGCAGGACGTCTCGTACGTCACCGAGGCGATCGGCATGCTCACGGGTGAACTGGGCTCCACTCCGTTGATCGGATTCGCGGGCGCGCCTTTCACCCTCGCGAGCTACCTGGTCGAGGGCGGTCCCTCCAAGAACCACGAGCACACCAAGGCCCTCATGTACGGGGACCCGCAGCTGTGGGCCGACCTCCTGGACCGCCTCGCCGAGATCACCTCCGCCTTCCTGAAGGTCCAGATCGAGGCCGGCGCCTCCGCCGTCCAGCTCTTCGACTCCTGGGTCGGCGCCCTCGCCCCGGCGGACTACCGCCGCTCGGTGATGCCCGCGTCCGCGAAGGTCCTGGAGTCCGTCGCCTCCTACGGAGTCCCGCGCATCCACTTCGGCGTCGGCACGGGCGAGCTCCTCGGCCTGATGGGCGAGGCCGGCGCCGACGTCATGGGCGTCGACTACCGGGTTCCGCTGGACGAGGCCGTGCGCCGGGTCGGCCCCGGCAAGGCGCTCCAGGGCAACCTGGACCCGGCCGTGCTCTTCTCCACCCCGGAGGCCGTCGAGGCCAAGACGGACGAGGTCCTCGCGGCCGCCGCCGGCCTGGAGGGCCACATCTTCAACCTGGGTCACGGCGTCCTCCCGACGACCGACCCGGACGCGCTGACCCGCCTGGTGGAGCACGTTCACACCCGCACCGCGCGCTGAGCCCGCCGCCCTGCTCCGGGAAGCCGGAACAGGGCGCCGCCCGGTAATGATGTGGCGCACGAGGGGCCCGGTCGGCAGGGTGTGTGCATGAGCCACGAATCCGACCGGATCGCCACGCCCATCACCCCGGACCTCCTGCGCGGGGCCCTGGACCTGGAGCGCACCGAGCACGGGCTGCTGCCGCACCGGCTGCCCGCCCGGGCCCGGGCCCAGTTCACCGACGGAGACCTGGCCACGGTCGAGACGCAGCCCTCCGGCGTACGGCTGGTGTTCCGCACCCGGGCCACCGTCATCGAGCTGGACGCGCTCCGCACGAAGATGGCCTACGACGGCGCCCCGCCGCGCCCCGACGGCCTGTACGACCTGCTGATCGACGGCCTGCCGGCCGGGCAGGCGGGTGTCGGCGGCGGCAACGTCCTCCAGGTGGACATGGCCACCGGCGCCGTGCGGCACGGACTCCACCCGGACGCGGCCGCGCACCGCCGGATGGGCGAACGGTTCGCGGCCCTCGCCTTCGCCGCAGAGGGCCCCTTCGCGCGGCCGACCGGGTCCTAGACCGCCGAGCGGACCGCCGAGACCGCCTTGCGGGCCGCCACCAGGATCGGGTCCCAGACGGGCGAGAACGGCGGGGCGTAGCCCAGGTCCAGGGACACCATCGCGTCCACCGTCATCCCCGCCGTGAGGGCAACCGCCGCGATGTCCACCCGCTTTGCGGCCCCCGCGCCACCGACGATCTGGACCCCGAGGAGGCGGCCCGTGCGGCGTTCCGCCAGCATCTTCACCGTCATCTCCGCCGCACCCGGGTAGTAGCCCGCCGTGTTGGTGGAGGTGATGGTGGCCGTCACGAACCGCAGACCCGCCTCCAGCGCGTCCCGCTCGCGCAGCCCCGTACGGGCGATCTCCAGGTCGCAGACCTTGCTGACCGCCGTGCCGACCACCCCGGGGAAGGTCGCGTAGCCGCCGCCCACGCCCGAGCCGATGACCTGGCCGTGCTTGTTGGCGTGGGTGCCCAGCGGGATGTGCCGGGTGCGGCCCGCGACCAGGTCCAGGACCTCCACGCAGTCGCCGCCCGACCAGATGTTCTCCTGCCCCCGGACCCGCATCGAGAGGTCGGTGAGGATGCCGCCCGAGGGGCCGAGCGGCAGGCCCGCGGCGCGGGCGAGCGCGGTGCGCGGCTCCACACCGATGCCGAGCACGACCACGTCCGCCTCGTACTCCTCACCCGCCGAGGTGGCCACCGCACGGGCCCGGCCCTCCTCGTCGGTGAGGATCTTCGTCACCTCGGCGCGGGAGACCGTACGGATCCCCATGCGGTTCATCGCACTGTGCACCAGGCCGCCCATGTCCGGGTCCAGCGTGGCCATCGGCTGCTCGCCCCGGTGCAGGACGGTGACCTCGTAGCCCCGCTCCACCAGCGCCTCGGCCATCTCCACGCCGATGTAGCCGGCGCCGACCACGACCGCCCGGCGGCCCTCGGTGCGCCGCAGGGTGTCCATCAGGCGCCGGCCGTCGTCCAGGGTCTGGATGCCGTGGACCCCGTGCGCGCCGATCCCGGGGAGCCGGGGGCGGACCGGGCGGGCGCCCGTCGCCAGGACGAGCTTGTCGTAGCCCGTCCAGAACTCGGACCCGGTCTCCAGGTCGCGGGCGCGGACCCGGGACCCGGGCAGGTCGAGCTCCACGACCTCGGTGCGGGTGCGCAGATCGATGTCCCGGGCGCGGTGCTCCTCGGGGGTGCGGGCGATCAGGTCGTCGCGTTCGGCGACCTGCCCGCCGACCCAGTACGGGATCCCGCACGCGGAGTACGAGGTGAAGTGCCCTCGCTCGAAGGCGACGATCTCCAGTTCCGCCGGACCCTTGAGCCTGCGGGCCTGTGACGCGGCGGACATCCCCGCCGCGTCACCGCCGACCACCACCAGTCGTTCCGTCGCCATCGTCCGTACCGCCCCTTCACCACCGTTGGATGGTGAACACGCTACGGCCGAACGCGCGTTCAGTCCTGCACGTCGGCCTCGGTGTCCGGAGCCGTCCGGGCCGCCGGCACCGTCACCCGCTTCGGGACCGGCCCGGACTTCGGCGCCGCCGGACGCCACCGCCGGTACTGCCGGACCAGCAGCGCCACCACCGCGGCCGTCAGCGCGAACGGCAGTACCGCGCCCACCGCCACCGTCAGATAGCGCACGACCTTGGCGAAGACGTCCCAACCGCCGCCCAGCGCCCCCAGGAAGGTGGGCTCCTTCTTCTTCTCCTTCTTCTCCGCCTCCGGCTTCGGGGCGGGCTCCGAGACCTCCAGCGTGATGGTGCCCAGCGAGGTCTGGTCCTTCAGCGCCGTCTGCTGCGCCAGCAGCGACTCCAGGTCGGACTGGCGGCGGGACAGCTCGCTCTCCAGCATCACCACCTCGCTCAGCGCCGAAGCCTTGCCCATCATCTCCCGCACCCGCGCCACGCTGGCCTGCTGCGAGGCGACGCGGCTGCCGATGTCCGCGACCTTCTCGGTGACGTCCTGCGCCTCGACCTTGCGGTGCAGGAGCTTCCCGCTGCCCTCCATGGCACCGAGCACCGCGTCGTAGCGCTCACCCGGCACCCGCAGGGTCAGCGTCGAGGTCATCCGGCCGTCCTCGCCGCGCTTGGTGGTCTCGTTGCCGACGTAGCCGCCCGCTCCGTCGGCGGCCGTGCGGGCCGCCGCCAGTGTCTTCTGGACGTCCTCCGTCTCGATGCCGAGCGTCGCCGTGCGGATGACGTTCGGGCGGACCGCGGCCGGCGGCCGGTTGTTCTTGTCGGCGGTGGAGCCCGCGGCGCCCGCGGACCCGGCCGGCGCCGGGGCCGCCGCGGCGCCCTCCGGGGCCTTGCCGTCGGCGGCGGGCGCCACCGCGGCCTTGTCGTTCGCGGACCCCTGGCCGCTCGCGCCGCAGCCGGTGAGCGCGAGCGCCCCGGCGAGCGAGAGGGCGGCCAGGGCTGCCGCGGAACGGTGTCTGTCGAAGCTGCGCATCGCTGTAAACCCCCGAGGATCGGCTGCTGTTGCCGGTTCGACGTCCAGAGTCCCGTCGCGGGTTTCGAATCCACGGTCCCGGGCCGATCCCGATGCGGTCACGGTCCGGCCTCGGAGATCGATCTGAGACGATGTGTCCATGCACGAAGCGGACATGCGTACGGATCGGCCGGGAGCCTCCCCCGGGCCCAACGGCTCCCGGGGCCACGTCGTCGTCATCGGCGGCGGCATCGCGGGCCTCGCGGCGGCCCACCGGCTGCTCGGCGAAGGCGTCCGCGTCACCCTGCTGGAGGCGGGACCGCGCCTCGGGGGCAAGCTGTACTCCGGTGAGCTCGCCGGGGCCCGCGTCGACCTCGGCGCCGAATCCGTGCTCGCCCGCCGCCCCGAAGCCGTGGCTCTGGCCCGGGCCGTGGGCCTCGGCGAGGCCGTGCAGGCGCCCGCCACCGCCACCGCCCACCTGTGGACCCGCGGCGCCCTGCGGCCGATGCCGCGCGGCCATGTCATGGGCGTCCCCGGCGACCTGGGACCGCTCGCCGCCTCCGGGGTGCTCTCCGCCGAGGGACTGGCCCGCATCGAGGCCGAGCGGACGCTGGCGCCCACCGAGATCGGCGAGGACGTCGCCGTCGGCGAGTACGTCGCGGCCCGCCTCGGCCGCGAGGTCGTCGACCGGCTGGTGGAACCGCTCCTCGGCGGGGTCTACGCGGGCGACGCCTACCGGATCTCCATGCGGGCCGCCGTGCCCCAGCTCTTCGAGGCCGCCCGCACGCACACCCTGCTCGGAGACGGCGTACGCGCACTGCAGCGCCGGGCCCAGGCGGCGCCCCAGCAGGCCGGCCCGGTCTTCGCCGGCATCGACGGCGGCATCGGACGGCTCCCGCTCGCCGTCGCCGAGGCCTGCCGGGCGGCCGGGGCGCGGCTCGTCACCGACGCCCCCGTCCGCGAGGTCCTCCGTACGGCCGAGGGCTGGCGGGTGGTGGCCGGAGCGGAGGTCGTCGAGGCCGACGCCGTGATCCTGGCCACCCCGGCCGGGGCCGCCGCGCGCCTGCTGGACGGGCCCGCGCCGGCCGCGGCCGCCGAGCTGCGCGGCGTCGAGTACGCCTCGATGGCCCTCATCACGATGGCCTTCCGCCGCTCCGACCTGCCGGCCGCCGTCTCCGGCGGCGGCGCCAGCGGATTCCTCGTACCGTCCGTCGACGGCCGGACCATCAAGGCCTCCACCTTCTCCAGCAACAAGTGGGCCTGGGCCGGGGCCGATCCCGAGCTCTTCCTGCTGCGCACCTCGGTGGGCCGTTACGCCGACGAGAGCGACCTGCTGCGCGAGGACGGCGAACTCGTCGACGTCTCCCTCGCCGACCTCGGCGAGGCCGTGGGCCTGGCGGCCCGGCCGGTCGCCTCCACCGTCACCCGCTGGGACGGCGGACTGCCCCAGTACCCGGTCGGCCACCTGGACCGCGTCGCCCGGATCCGCGGCGCCGTCGCGGCCCTGCCGGGCCTCGCGGTGTGCGGCGCGGTCTACGACGGCGTGGGCATTGCGGCCTGTATCGCCAGCGCCGGCAAGGCCGCGGACGCGGTGATCGCCGGGCTCGGTGCGCGTACGGCACCCCTGGCACCGACCACTGATCAGCGCACGGGACAATAGGCACATGACTGCACCAGAGAAGATTCCCAACGCGGGGAAGAAGGCGAAGGACCTCAACGAGGTCATCCGCTACACCCTGTGGTCCGTCTTCAAGCTGAAAGACGTTCTGCCCCGTCTTGAGGCAGACCGCAGTGGTTACGCCGACGAGGTCCAGGAGCTCTTCGACCAGCTGGGCGCCAAGGACATCACCGTCCGCGGCACCTACGACGTCTCCGGCCTGCGCGCCGACGCCGACGTCATGATCTGGTGGCACGCCGAGACGTCGGACGAGCTGCAGACTGCCTACAACCTGTTCCGCCGCACCCAGCTGGGCCGCGCCCTGGAGCCGGTGTGGTCGAACATGGCCCTGCACCGCCCGGCCGAGTTCAACAAGTCGCACATCCCGGCCTTCCTGGCCGACGAGGTGGCGCGCGACTACATCAGCGTGTACCCCTTCGTGCGCAGTTACGACTGGTACCTGCTGCCCGACGAGGACCGCCGCCGTATGCTCGCCGACCACGGCAAGATGGCACGCGGCTACCCCGACGTGCGCGCCAACACCGTCGCCTCCTTCTCGCTGGGCGACTACGAATGGATGCTGGCCTTCGAGGCGGACGAGCTGTACCGCATCGTCGACCTGATGCGTCACCTGCGTGCCTCCGAGGCCCGTATGCACGTCCGTGAAGAGGTGCCCTTCTACACCGGGCGCCGCAAGTCCGTCGCCGATCTGGTCGCCGGGCTCGCCTGATACCTCCCCTGGGGGGAAGGACCGGAGGACGACCACACCGTCAGGTGAGTTCCTCCGGTGGATCGGGAGGCTGGTCCGAAAGACGGCCCCTGCCCCCGAAACGACGCAGCCGGAGATCCCGCCCGGAAGTCAGACGACTGGCGGCAGCAGCGCCCTGCGGGCGCTCGCTGCCCGGTCGTCCAGCGACACCGGTGCGGGCTCCGGATGCGGCGCGCACGTGACGCGCCACCCCGGGGTGGCGCCCGTCAGCAGGTACCGCTCCACGTGACGGTCCACGCAGTCATTGCGTCCGCCGACCACTCCGTGGGAGCCCGCTCCCGTCTCCGTCACCAGCGAAGCCCCGGCACCGAGCCGCCGCTGGAGTTCCAGCGCGCCCGGGTACGGGGTCGCCCCGTCCCGCTCCGCCGCGACCACCAGGGTCGGCGGCAGCGGCTCCGGCTGGGCCCCGACCGGCACCGGCCGCTGCCGCTCGCGCACCGGCCAGGAGGCGCACGGCAGGTTCAGGAAGGCGTTGGCCCAGGTCTCGAAGGGGGCCCCGCGGGCCAGCTCGGTGTGGTCGCGGTCCCAGGTCTCCCAGTCCGCCGGCCACGGGGCGTCATTGCACAGCACCGCCGTGTACACCGCCGTCGCGTTCTCGGCCTCGGCCGCCGCGCCCGGGCCGTGGGCGGGGGCGGCCTGGGCGGTCAGCCGCGCCGGATCGCCCCGCAGGTAGGCCGCGAGGGCCGCCGCCCGGTCCGGCCACACGTCGTCGTAGTACGCGGCCTGGAGGAAGGCGGCCCGGAGTTCGCCGGCGCCGACGACCCCGCCCGCCGGCCTGCGGGCCAGATCCTTGCGGACCCGTGCGTAACTCGCCTGCACGGCCGCGGGGGTGGCGCCGAGGCCGTAGGTGGCGTGGTGCCGGGCCGCCCAGGCGCGGAAGTCGTACCAGCGGCGCTCGAAGCCGGCCGACTGGTCGAGGTTGTTGCGGTACCAGATGCGGCGGGGGTCGGGATCGACCGCCGAGTCGAGGACCATCCGGCGGACGCGGCCCGGGTGCAGGGTGGCGTAGACGGCCCCGAGGTAAGTGCCGTACGAGGCGCCCATGAAGCTCAGTCGCCGCTCGCCGAGCGCGGCCCGCAGGACGTCCAGATCGCGGGCGTTGTTGAGCGTCGGGATCACCGGCGGGTGTCGGCGCCGACGATCCCGTTGCCGCGGATTCCGCCCCCGGTTGCCGTACCCCGGCCGGTCAGGAACTGCTGCCGCAGCTGGAGCTGGACGAGCTGCCGCAGCTCGACGAGCTGCTGCAACTGGAGCCGCTGCTGCTCGAACAGCTGGAGCCGCCGCCGGAGGAGGAACCGCAGCCCGACCCTCCGCCGCAGCCCGACCCCCCACCGCAGCTCGAACCGCCACCGCCACCGCCTCCGCCGCCGTCGCTCCCGGCGCACCAGACGATCGGCAGCACCTCGGCACCGGACCACTGCGCGGAGCTGTCCGTGCCGTGGTTGTGCGAGCCCGTGCGCGACTGGGCCGCGGCCAGCCGGGTACCGCGGGCGGCGGGCACCAACTGCTGGCGCAGGTACGGGTCCCGCAGCCCGCGCAGCCCGAACAGGGCGGTCTGCACGTGCGGCGTCCGGTCGTTCAGGTGGGCGGAGCGGATCGCACGCAGCGCCCGCGCCCCCGCCCGGGTGATCCGGCCCTTCGCCCGGGCCGCGCACACCAGGCCCACGACGATGCCGCCCAGCAGGGCGAACAGCACCTTCACGATGAAGGGCACCCCGGAGCCGGATTCGAGGGCGAGCCCGACGAAGGTCAGCACCATCGACACCGGGAACAGCAGCGCGCACACCAGGGCCTGGACGAATCCCCAGCGCCGCCAGCGGCGCAGACCGGACCCGGGCGGGGCGATCAGCCCGCGGGCGGCCAGGGCGTCCCCGATCTCCTGGACGGCCGGGTCGCACATGGCGGCGTAGCGCACCTGGTAGAGCCATCCCGAGGGCGCCCCCAGGTGCGCCTGGAGGACGGCCCGCTCGGCGGGGTCGGCGGCCCGCGCCCCGGGGCGCACCTGGACGAGGCCCGGACCACCGGCCACGAGGCGGCCGTCCATGAGCATCGCGACGAGCGCGGTGTCCACCACGGCGCCGGGGCCGCCCACCACGAAGGCGGCCTCGGACAGGTCGTGCAGGGCGGGCGCGGGTCCGGCGGGCCCGGAGCGGGACCTGCGGAGCCCGCCGATCAGCAGGACGGAGGAGGCGAGGACGGCGATCCAGATCGCCAGGGCGAGGAGGTTCATGCCGCTCTCCCCGAGAGTGCCCGGGCCCAGCGCACGATCCGGCGCGGCGGCCTGGCGCCGGTGCGGTCCCGCCACCAGGCGGTGAGCCGGCGCCGGGCGGCCGGATCGGCCGGCAGGTCCCGGATCAGCAGGTCCTCGGCGAAGTCCAGCGCGTCCCGGCGGTATCCGGCGGTCATCGGGCGGCCCTTGGCGTAGGAGAGGAAGGCCTCGCGGTACGGGTCCGGGCCGCCCAGGATCGCGGGCAGCTCGGGAGCCAGCCGGGCCACCACATCGGCCCGCTTGGCGGCCAGCGCCCGGGTCTGGACGCGGATCCGCCGACGGTCGAAGCCCTCGGGCACAGGGGTCCCGGCCACCAGCGCCGACAGCAGCGCGGCCTGTCCGAGCGCCACCCGGGTGCGGGCCGACTCCTCGACCGGGCGCGGCCCGGCGGCCGCCGGGCCGGCCGGCCGGCCGGCGGCCGGCTTCACGGGGGCGGCCGGCTTCACGGGGGCGGCGGGCCGCGCCGTCACCACCGCGCGGATCGCGGCCAGTTCTCCCGCGAGCTCCGCCTCCGCCGGGAAGTCGTCGTCCCGCTCCAGCAGGACGCCCGGCGGGTCCACACGGGAGCGCAGCTCGGCCAGTAGGTCGAGCACCACCGGCGGGACCGGGTGCGCGTGGGTGTCGTGCCAGACACCGGCCCGCTCGATCCCGCCCGCCACGTGCACGTACGCCAGTGCCTCCAGCGGGATCGCGTCCAGCACGGCGGCCGGGCCCTCGCCCCGGTTGACCCGGTTGGTGTGCAGATTGGCCACGTCGATGAGCAGCCGGACACCGGTCCGCTCGACCAGCTCCGTGAGGAACTGCCCTTCCGTCAGCTCCTCGCCCGGCCACGAGAACAGCGCGGCGATGTTTTCCAGTGCCAGCGGCACGGGCAGGGCGTCCTGCGCGATCCGTACGTTCTCGCACAGCACGTCCAGCGCGTCGCGGGTACGGGGCACCGGCAACAGGTGCCCGGCCTCCAGTACCGGCGAGGAGGTCCGTACGAAGGCGATGTGCTCGGTGACGAGCGGCGCCCCCAGCGCCACCGCCCGCTCGCCGAGCGCCGCCAGCTTCGCCGGGTCGGGGCGGTCCGCCCCGCCGAGGCCGAGCGAGACCCCGTGCGGCACCACGCGGGTGCCCCGCTCGCGCAGCCGCAGCAAGGACTCGGGCAGGTGGCCGGGGCATACGTTCTCGGCCACCACCTCGACCCAGTCCAGGCCGGACAGCCGCTCGACGGCGTCCGCGATCTCCGGCCGCCAGCCGATGCCCACCCCCAGGTGTGCCATGGGTTTCATGTCCCCTCGCCCCCTCTCGTCGCACCGTGTGCCGGTGTCATGGCCCCGACGGAGTCGCGCCAACCGCAGGAGGGGACGTTCAGAGGAACATTTGAGGTTCCCGCCGACCGGGAACCCTTCAGAGCCGGGCCCGCAGCGCCGGATGGTCGGCGACGACCGTCGCGCTGCCCGGCGCGATCTCGGTGAACCCGGCGTCGCGCACCACCGGCAGCCCGCTCCCGCTCAGTTCCGCCCACCGCTCGCGCGGGGCCGTCCGTACCGCCAGCCGGAAACCGGACTCCTGCCAGGCGGCCCGCTCCGCCCCCGTCAGCTCCCACCACGCCAGCTGCGCCGCGTGCCCGGCCTGCGCCATGGCCTTGCCGGCCGACATGTCGAGACCCGGGTTGAGCCACAGCACGGGCAGGAACGGCTCCGCGACCGGGGCGACCGGCTCCGGGTCGTCCAGATCGGTGCCCGACACCTGGAGCTTGGCCAGTTCCTTCGGCCAGCCGTCGAGGGGCACCGGCGGGAAGACGCGCACCTGCGCCGCGTCCCCCTGGACCGTGACGCCCGGCAGGGTCTCCGCCTTGCGCCACTCCGCCCCGCGCGCCCGCCGGACCACCTTGCGGATCCGGGCGTCCTGCCAGTCGCGGACCGCCTCGGCCCACTCGCCCCCGCCCCGCGCCCGCTCGTCGGTGAGCAGGACCAGCACCGCGCGAGCCGCCGTCTGCAGGGCGTCGGTCCGGGCGGGCGGCTCGGCCTTCTCGATCCGCACCACCAGCGGCAGCACGAACTGCGGCGCCTCGTCGCGGCGTACGTGCTCCTGTCGGAAGGGGCTGTCCGTGCCGACCGCGGGAACCTCGGAGATATCGTCGGTGTGCTGGCTGCTCATCCCGCCAAGGATGCCAGCCTCCACCTTCAGGATGACGCCCCGGGTGGTCGGCCCGGGTGAGGATCGCAGCCATGAAGAGTGATCTTTTCGCGTCCGAGAACCTGGCCCAGGCGGCCGTCGCCCCTGGCATGAGCCTGCAGAACGCCAAGTCGGTGAAGTACAACGTCAACGGTGAAATGCTGGCCCGTCAGGGCTCGATGGTCGCCTTTCGCGGCAACCTCCAGTTCGAGCGCAAGGGGCAGGGCATAGGCGGCATGCTCAAGCGCGCCGTGACGGGCGAGGGCCTCGCGCTGATGTCCGTACGCGGACAGGGCGAGGCCTGGTTCGCCCACCAGGCCGGCAACTGCTTCATCATCGACTTCGAGCCGGGTGACGCCCTCACCATCAACGGCCGCAACGTGCTCTGCTTCGACCCGACGCTGTCCTACGAGATAAAGATGGTCAAGGGCGCCGGTATGACCGGCGGCGGCCTCTTCAACAGCCTCTTCGCCGGCACCGGCAAGCTCGCCGTCGTCTGCGACGGCCACCCGATCATCATCCCGGTCTCCGCACAGGCCCCGGTCTACGTGGACACGGACGCGGTGGTCGGCTGGAGCGCGCAGCTGGAGACCGGCCTGCACCGCTCCCAGTCGGTCGGCTCGATGATCCGCGGCGGATCCGGCGAGGCCGTCCAGCTGAAGCTGAGCGGCGAGGGCTTCGTCATCGTCCGCCCGAGCGAGGTCACCGAGTCGGCGGCCGCGCACTGAACCTGACCGGTGTGGGCCGCCGCTACGGACGGCGGCGCCGGCCCTGGCCGCCGGGGCGGGCACGGCGGCCGTCCTCGTCGCCGCGCGCGGGTCCTGGGCTTAGCGCACGCTCGCGGGGGAGGAGCCGCCCGCGAGGAGGAGGCGGGGCGGGCCCGTGCCGTCCGCCGGAACCGACCAGATGTCGCTCGCGCGGCCGTCCTGTCCGGGCAGGGCGTAGGCGAGGGTCGAGTCGTCGAGCCAGGCGGCCTGGTCGTCGACGCTGTGCGGTTCGGCCAGTGGCCGCTCGCGCATCGTCGCCAGGTCCAGTACGTACAGCCGCCACGGAGCCCGGGGGTCGTCGGAGACCTTCTTCTTGAAGGCGAGGCGTGCGCCGTCCGGGGACAGCGAGGGACACTCGGCGTTCTCCCGCAGCGCCTTCGCCGACCAGGCGCGCAGGTCGCCCTCGACCAGGTGGGTGGCGCCCCGGGTGGAGACGGTGGCGTAGAAGCGGTTGTCGTCGGCCGCGAAGGTCACACCCCAGTAGTTGACGTCGGAGTCGTGGTGGCGGACCCCGTTCAGGGTCAGCGGGATCTGCTCGATCGACTTGATCAGGTAGCCGGTGCGCAGGTCCAGGATCCCCGTCCGGGTGGAGAACGCGGCGGTGTTGTAGGAGTCGCCGGTCGTGAAGGTGGTCCAGGACAGGATCCGGCCCGAGGCGGAGACGCGGGCCCGGTTCGGGATGCCGGGAACGGTCACCCTGCGGACCTCCCGCAGCCCCCGGTCGAGCACGAGGGCCTCGGTACGGGCCGGGACCCCGGGGAGCTTGCGCAGGCACAGCGCGTGGTCCCCGGCGGTGTGGAAGCGGTCGCAGGACGGGCCGCCGGTCACGCGGGGCAGACCCGCGCCGGGTTGGCGCGCGACCCGCCCGCCCGCCGTGTCGCGGAAGTAGAGGCCCGGCTCATCGAGGCGGAAGGAGGCGTCGGCCCGCTGACCGGGCGGCCGTTCGCGGTGCCGCGCGTGCAGTACGTACCCCAGCGAGCCGCCCGCCAGCAGCAGGACCGCGGCGACGGTGAGGACGAGGCGGAGCCGACGGGACAGGGCGTTCACGGGGCCTCCGGTGCGGTCGGGGAAGCGGCGGGCGGGTCGGCGGGCAGGATGCGCGAGGCGGCCGCGAGCGCCGCGCCCAGTACGAGGGCGGCGGCCCAGAGGGCGGGCCGCGGGCCCCAGAGGGTCCAGGCCGCCCCGAATCCGGCGGCCCCCAGCAGCCGGGCCAGCGCCTGGCCGGTCTGCAGCACGGCGAGGCCGCCCGCCCGGCCCGCGGCGGGCACCGCGGGCGCCGCGAGCGCCATCAGGACCCCGTCGGTGGCGGCGTAGAAGCCGCCCAGCAGGGCGAGCACCCCCACGACGGTCGGTGGGGAGACGGGGGCGAGCAGCAGGACGTACGCGCCGAGCAGGGCGCAGTGCCCGACGAGGAAGGCCCTCCGGCGCCCGATGCGGTCGGCGATCCGGCCCGCGGGGACGGCGAGCAGCAGGTAGACGGCGGCGGCCCCGAGGGGAAGCAGCGTGAACAGCGCGGGCGGCAGGTCGAGTCCGCGCAGGAGCAGCAGGTAGAGGAAGGCGTCGCCGATGGTGGCGGCGCCGAGCACAGCCGAGGCGTACAGCACGCGGCGGAAGGCCGGATCGCGCAGGACCGGCGGCCGCGGTGCGGCGGCCCGGGGCGCGGGGCGCGCGGCGGGCCGCCGCACCGCGGCCGGGACGTACACCACGAGCAGGAGCACGCCGAGCAGGCCGGTGCAGAAGCTGACGGCGAACACCGCGTCGTAGGCGTCGGCGGTCGCCCACAGCACGGCGAACGCGGCGAGCGGCCCGAGGAGGGCGCCCGTGGTGTCCATCGTGCGGTGCACGCCGAAGGACCGGCCGAGCGTCTCCGGGGGCCCGCTGAGCGAGATCAGGGCGTCGCGCGGGGCCGTACGGATGCCCTTGCCCAGCCGGTCGGCTGCGAGCGCGGCGGCGATCCCACCCGTGGCGCCCCCGGCGAGGAGCAGACCGAGCCGGGAGAGAGCGGAGAGCAGGTAGCCGGCGCCGGCGACCGCCTTGTGGTGGCCCCGGCGGTCGGCGAGCCGGCCGCCGAGCAGCCGTACGAGTGCGGTGGCGCCGTTGAACATGCCGTCCAGGAAGCCGAACTGGAGGGGGGTCAGGCCGAGGCCCAGGACGAGGTAGAGCGGCAGCACCGCCGTGACCATCTCGGAGGAGACGTCGGTGACGAGGCTGACCGTGCCGAGCGCGAGGACGGTGGCGGGGACGCGCCGCCGGGCCCCTGGGGTGCGGGGCGGCGCGTCCGGGCGGCCGTTGGCGGCCAGGTACATCAGTGGCAGCTGTACTTCGGGCTCGTGTCCTTGACCTGGCCGTCCGTGGCGACGTAGGTCCACCCGTAGCCGGAGTCGGTGAAGTCCAGCTTCACCACGCCGTACGGTCCGCTGATGCGCTTCTGGCTGTTGGGCTGGACCTCCTCGATCGGGTAGGGCTCGGCGCCGCCCATCCCGCCGACGATCTCCACGATCCCGTTGGCCGTCGCCCGGCCCTCGGGGTCCTGCGGGGCGAACCGCTCGTAGTGGTGGTCGTGCCCGTTGAGGACCAGGTCGGCTCCGGCGGCATAGAGGATCTTCCAGACCGGCTTGGAGACCGGGTCGTTGCCGTGCCCGCCGGAGGAGTACAGCGGGTGGTGCCAGTAGGCCGCGACGCACTGCCTGGTGTTGGCGGCGAGGTCGGCCTTCAGCCAGTTGAGCTGGGCTGCCTGGTCGAAGGAATTGGAGTCGAGGGCGACGAAGTGCCAGTTGCCCTCGTCGAAGCTGTAGTAGCTCTTGCCCTGGGGGTAGGCGATGTTCCCGAAGTACGACTTGTACCCGGCGAGCGGGCCGGCCGGGTCGTACGTCTCGTGGTTGCCGGGGACCGGCCGGGTCCGGGACTTGAAGGCGCCCCAGCTCTTGTCGTAGTAGGCGCGGTAGTCGGACAGCCGGGCGTCGTCGTACTGGTTGTCGCCCATCGTCAGATAGAACTTCGGGTCGATCCGCTGGGCGAGCGCGGCCGTCTTCGGGTGCGCGCAGCCGCTGTCGGACGCCGTGCACTGCGCGGCGATGTCCCCCGCGGCGACGACCGTGAAGGAGCCGCCGGGCGGCGGCCCGCCGTCGACGGCGCCGTACACCTCGGCCTCGAAGAGCGAGTAGCCGTAGGAGGTTCCGCGCGCGGTGCCCTGGATGCGCAGGTACCGGCCCTTGCCGGACAGGCCGGTCCAGTCGTCGACGCCGCCGTTGCCGACGGTCTCGGTGGCGAGGGCGGTCCAGGCGGCGCCGTCCGCGGACACCTCGACGCGGTACGCCCGGGCGTAGGCCGCCTCCCAGGTGAGGCGCACCCGCGAGACGGTGGCGAGGGAGCCGAGGTCGACGCGGATCCACTGCGGATCCTTGCCCTCGGCGCTCGCCCAGCGGGTGGCCGGGTCGCCGTCGAAGGCGTTCTTCGCGGGGAGCGAGGAGCTCTCGGTAGAGGATGCGGTGGCCGGCTTGCCGCGCGATATGAGGGGATCGGCGGCGGCCCCGGCCCGGTCGGGCCAGGCCAGGAGCGTCGCGGCGAAGAGCGCGAGTGCGGCGACGCCGGTGAGGAGGAGGGTGCGGAGTCTGCCGCGTAACAGCCGGGGACGAGCGGAGGTGTTCAGGCGCATACCTGGAACTCCCTTCCTTGGAGGGCGGCGAGAGCTGGACACTGGCGCGTGGCGCCGCCCCCCCCCCCCGGGGGGGGGGGGGGGCCCCCGGCGGGGGGGGGGGGGGGGGGGGGGGCGCGCCCCCCCCCGGGGGGGGGGGCCGCCCCGGGGGCCCCCCCCCCCCCCCAAAAAAGGAGGA